>NZ_JAMYBV010000040.1:0-28181 GCF_024126635.1 Pseudomonas sp. VA159-2
GGTTCCCTCACTCCGGCCTTGCTCCCGGGAGGACCGCGCTGTAGGGCCCATCCTGGGCCCCAGCGCTTGACGGGCATCCTCCCTACGCAAGGCCTGCGTTCGGCCTCCTGAAGTCGCGAAGTTACGGGCGGCGCCTGCACTGGCGCAGCTGTCGCTCGCAGGGTTTGGCGTCAGCCTCTTGATCGGCAAGGGCAAGGGCAAGGGCAACTTCACAAGCACAAGAGCGCTGCATGCCCAGCAGCGCGATCAGATAAACTCCTGTCATGTCTGAGTTCTCCCTGCCCCAAGCCCCCTTGCAACGCCTCGACCTGCCTTGGCTGCGCCGCGCGGGCGTAGAAGGGGCCATCCTGCGTCTGGACCTGATCGACCCGCTGATCAGCGGCAACAAATGGTTCAAGCTGCGTCACCATTTGCTTGCCGCGCGCGAGGCCGGCTCACCGGGTCTGATCAGCCTCGGTGGCAACCACTCCAACCACCTTCACGCCCTCGCCGCCGCCGGCAAGCGCTTCGGCTTCGCCAGCGCCGGGCTGCTGCGCGGCCAGCCCCAGGACACGCCAACCGTGCGTGACCTGCAGGCACTGGGCATGCAGCTCCACTGGCTCGGCTACGGCGGCTACCGGGCGCGCCACGCGCCCGAATTCTGGGCGCCCTGGCAGGCCCTTTATCCCGGATGGCAGTGCATTGCCGAAGGCGGCGGCGGCGTGGCCGGCGCGCAAGGCTGCGCGCTGATCGTCGAGCAGTGCCGGGCGCAACTGGCCACGCTCGGCTGGGCAGACTACGACGCCTGGTGGTTGGCCGTCGGCACCGGCACCACCCTGGCCGGCTTGGTGCTGGCAGAGGCGGGTGAACACCCGGTGCATGGCGCGCTGGCGGTGCCGGTGGGCCATGGCGTGCCAGCGCAGATCGCCGCCCTCGCCGGGAAGGCGGGCTATCATTTGCACGACGCCAGCCGCGGTGGCTTCGCCAGAATCGACCCGGCACTGCTGCGCTTCATCGACGACACCGAACGGCAAACGGCAATACCGCTGGAGGCGCTGTACACCGGCAAGGCGCTGCTGGCCCTGCGCGATGAGGTCGAGGCCGGGCGGTTCGCGCCCGGCACCCGCCTGGTGGTCCTGCATACCGGAGGTCTGCAGGGAAGGCGTGGCTACTTGTAGGGCAGCATGCGCAGCAGCGTGTTGTCGCGGCGCACGTAGTGGTGATAGAGCCCGGCCACGGCGTGCAGGCCGATCAGCCAGTAACCCCAGCTGCCAATGCGCTCATGCCAGCCCTTGATGAACTGGGCCAGGTCCTGGTCCGGCGCGGCAATGGCCGGGAGTTCCAGGCCGAAGAACGGGATCGGCTTGTCGGCGGCGCTGAGCAGCGCCCAGCCGGCCAGGGGCAGGCCGATCATCATCAGGTACAGCAGCAGGTGCACCAGGTGCGACAGGCCGGTCTGCCAGGCCGGCGGACTGGGTACGATCGGTGGGGTCGGGCGCGACAAGCGCAGGGCCAGGCGCAGCCAGACCAGCACGAACACGCTCAGGCCAAGCATGAAGTGCAGGTCTTTCATCAGGTCGCGTTCGGCGCTGCCCTTGGGGAACAGGCCGCGCAGCTCGATGCAGGCATAGACGGCAGCCAGCAGCACCAGCATCAGCCAGTGCAGGGCAATCGATAGCCGCGCGTAATGGGTCGCGGGGGTGGATGAAACCATGGTGGGTCCTCGTCATCAGGTCGGGAAGGCGCTCTTGCCGGCGCCTGATACCCACTGTAAACGGTCGCGGTAAAAATTTCGTTGCGCTGGGTCTGTTTCAGCGGGTTCGCCAGCAAGGCTGGCGCCTGCAGGGGCAGGTAGGTCAAGGCCGCAATAGTGGCCATGGGTTGGCCACAAGAAACAACCGCGCAGCCTCCTGCCAGGCGCCGTCCGCGTCCTCCTCCAGGCGCACCAGTAGTTGCGCCGGCGCCAGTTCGTCCAGTGCCGCCAACCAGTCGTGAAATTGCCTGCTGCTCCAGCATGCCTGGGGCTGCACCCGGGCCGGTGCCAGCCAGGCATGGCGGGGCAAGGGTTGCCAGCGAGCGGCAGGGCATTGCGCCGCGTACCCCGGCCATTCCCGTCGATGCAGCCAGCCCCCGCGCAGGTGCGCCGGATGGGCGCCGGTAGGCGCTTCGGCATGTCCTGGCCAGGGATAGAACAGGTAACCGCCTAGCCACAGGTGCGCCGCGGCTGCGGTCACCCCCAGTTCGGCCAATGCCGCCCGGCTATGGGGCTGGGCGGACATCGGCAGCTGATGCCCGGCCAGGTGCCCCAGTTTGCTGCCGAGGCGGTCATGACAGCCGGGGCCGATCCAGTGCGCCGGGTCATGCCCGTCGCCCTGCGGCGGCCCCAGGTAGAGCTTGATCGCCAGCTCCAGGTGATGATCGCCTTCGCGGTCGCGCAGCAGGATGTCCAACTCGCCCAGGGTGCGCCTGCCATCGCGGATCGCCAGGTTGGCTGCCAGCAATTCGACGCCCGGGGCCTGGCGCAGGGCGAACTGCCACAGCGCTTCGTAATACAGGCCCAGGCGGCGGCTGGTCAGGCGCGCCAGCCAGGCCAGCAGCGGGCTGGGGTCGCGGTCCAGGCCAGCGAGCCAAGCGGCCAGGCGCCCTGGGTCGCCGGCCCAGTCACTGGCGCTGAGCGGATGGCGTTGCGGGCAGGCACACTGCGCCAGCAGCGGCGGGGCGAGCAGCGTCCAGGCCAGGTCGCGCACGGCCGGATGGCGCAGTTGGCGGGGCAGGGGCTGGAGGTCGGCGAACGGCATCATCCTGCGAGCATAGCCGGTTTGCCGCTGGCCAGTCCTTTCGCCCATAATCGCGCCATTGTCACCCGCCGCAGAGCTTTGCAGGAGCACCATGGAGCAATTTCGCAATATCGGTATCATCGGCCGCCTTGGCAGCTCCCAGGTGCTCGACACCATTCGCCGACTGAAAAAATTCCTCCTCGAGCGCCACCTGCACGTGATCCTCGAGGATGCCATCGCCGAAGTGCTGCCCGGCCACGGCCTGCAGACCTCCACGCGCAAGCTGCTGGGCGAAGTCTGCGACCTGGTCATCGTCGTCGGTGGCGACGGCAGCCTGCTCGGTGCCGCCCGCGCCTTGGCCCGGCACAATGTACCGGTGCTGGGCATCAACCGTGGCAACCTGGGCTTTCTCACCGATATCCGCCCCGACGAACTCGAGGAGAAGGTCGCCGAGGTACTCGACGGCCATTACCTGGTGGAAAACCGCTTCCTGCTGCAGGCCGAGGTGCGCCGCCATCACGAGGCTATCGGCCAGGGCGACGCGCTCAACGACGTGGTGCTGCACCCGGGCAAGTCGACGCGGATGATCGAGTTCGAAATCTACATCGACGGCCAGTTCGTCTGCAGCCAGAAGGCCGACGGCCTGATCGTCGCCACGCCTACCGGTTCCACGGCCTATGCGCTGTCCGCCGGCGGCCCGATCATGCACCCCAAGCTCGACGCCATCGTCATCGTGCCGATGTACCCGCATACCCTGTCGGGCCGGCCGATCGTGGTGGACGGCAACAGCGAGCTGAAGATCGTCGTGTCCAAGGACCTGCAGATCTACCCGCAGGTATCCTGCGACGGCCAGAACCACTTCACCTGTGCCCCTGGCGACACCATCACGGTGAGCAAGAAGCCGCAGAAGCTGCGCCTGATCCATCCGCTGGACCACAACTACTATGAGGTCTGCCGCACCAAGCTCGGCTGGGGCAGCCGCCTGGGAGGCAGGGACGACTGATGTTCGATCCGGCGCGCAGTTTCGATATCATCGGCGACGTGCACGGTTGCGCACTGACCCTCGAGCGCCTGCTCGACACCCTCGGCTACAAGCGGGTCGGCGGGGTCTGGCGCCACCCACGGCGCCAGGCGCTGTTCCTCGGCGACATCGTCGACCGCGGCCCGCGCATTCGCGAGGCGCTGCACATCGTCCATGACATGGTCGAGGCCGGCCAGGCCTTCTGCATCATGGGCAACCACGAATACAACGCCCTGGCCTGGGTCACCCCGGCACTGCCGGGGAGCGGCAAGGCCTTTGTGCGCGAGCACACCCCCCGGCACGCGCGGCTGATCGACGAGACCCTCACCCAGTTCGCCCAGCACCCCGGCGACTGGCACGACTTCCTCCAGTGGTTCTACACCTTGCCGCTGTTCGTCGACGCTGGGCGTTTCCGCCTGGTGCACGCCTGCTGGGACCCGCAGCTGATCGCGCCGCTGCAGCAGCAATACCCCAGCGGTTGTATCGACGAGCACTTCGTGCAGGCCTCGGCGGTGTCCGGCAGTTTCGCCTCGACCGTATGCAACCGCCTGCTGCGCGGCACCGACATGCGCTTGCCGGATGGCCTGACCCTGACCGGCGGCGATGGCCTGACCCGCGCCTTCTTCCGCACCAAGTTCTGGGAAGAAGACCCGCAGACCTACGGCGATATCGTCTTCCAGCCCGACGCGCTGCCCGACGAGGTGGCCCGCACGCCGTTGAGCCACAGCCAGAAGAATGCCCTGTTGCGCTACGCCGAGGACGAACCGCTGCTGTTCGTCGGTCATTACTGGCGCAGCGGCCGGCCCGCGCCGATCCGCGCCAACCTGGCCTGCTTGGACTACAGCGCGGTGCTCTATGGCAAGCTGGCGGCCTATCGGCTGGACGACGAAACCCGCATCGACCCGCACAAGTTCGTCTGGGTCGATGTCGAACGCCCGCAGGCCAGCCAGTGACCGTGATCGAAGTGCTACGCCTGCCGTTGAGTGTCGATCTTGGCGGTTTCGTCACGCTGCTGCGCCGCCTGCAGGTTCCGCATCGGGTCGTGGAGGAGGGTGACGAGCAGGTGCTCTGGGCGCCCCCTGCGATGGCCAACGACGTGCGCCAGCTGTACCAGCGCTTTCCCGACGGCAACGCCGAGGTGGAGCGCCCCATGCAAATCGACTTGCCAGCGAGCACGCCCACAGCGCCTTCGCTCAAGCAACAGGCCATGGCCTGCAAGGTCACCGCCACGGTCCTGTTGCTTAGCCTGGTGGTAGCCGGCCTGACCGGCCTGGGCGACAATCTTTCGACCATCGCCTGGTTCACGTTCCTGCCGTTCCAGGTACAGGGTGACTACCTCTACTTCACCTCATTGCCCCAGGCCCTGGCCGAAGGTCAATGGTGGCGCCTGGTGTCGCCGATGCTGCTGCACTTTGGCGTGTTGCACCTGGCGATGAATGGCCTTTGGTACTGGGAGCTGGGCAAGCGTATAGAACTGCGCCAGGGTCCGTGGATGTTGCTGGCGCTGACGCTGCTGTTCAGCCTGGTGTCCAACCTGGCCCAGCATTTTACCAGTGGTCCGAGCCTGTTCGGCGGTTTGTCCGGTGTGCTTTATGGCCTGCTCGGGCACGTCTGGTTGTACCACTGGCTGGCACCCAATCGGCAGTTCAACCTGCCCAGAGGCGTGCTGGTGATGATGCTGATCTGGCTGCTGATCTGCCTGAGTGGCGTGGTCGGTCAGCTTGGCTTCGGCCAGATCGCCAACGCCGCCCATGTCGGCGGGTTGCTCATCGGATGCCTGACCGGGCTCTTGGGCGGAGCCCTCGCCAGGCGTAGACTGTCCGCCTGACTGAGGAGACCGCATGTCCACTTTCGCGCAAATGATCGAAAACATTACCCCCGAGATCTACCAGAGCCTGAAGACGGCCGTGGAGATCGGCAAATGGTCCGACGGCCGCAAGCTGACCGCCGAACAGAAAGAACTGTCGCTGCAGGCGGTGATCGCCTGGGAAATGAAAAACCTCCCCGAAGAGCAGCGCACCGGCTACATGGGCCCGCAGGAGTGCGCCTCGAAGTCCGCGCCAATCGCCAACATTTTGTTCAAGTCGGACTCGGTACATTGATCGAACTCGCTCGTGGCTCTTTGAGCAAGATGGCGGTGCGCCTGGACGCACCGGTGGTTCAATACAGTTTCCGCCTGGATGACACCGAGGTGCCGGTCAATCCGTTGATTGGCCAGTCGATTCGCCTGGAGTACCTGGGCGCGATCCATTGCAGCCATTGCGGCAAGCGCACCAAGACCAGCTTCAGCCAAGGTTACTGCTACCCGTGCATGACCAAGCTGGCCCAGTGCGACGTGTGCATCATGGCCCCGGAAAAATGCCATTACGATGCCGGCACCTGCCGCGAACCCTCGTGGGGCGAGCAGTTCTGCATGACCGACCATGTGGTCTACCTGGCCAACTCGTCGGGCATCAAGGTCGGCATCACCCGCGCCACCCAGTTGCCCACCCGCTGGCTCGACCAGGGCGCCAGCCAGGCGCTGCCGATCATGCGCGTGGCCACCCGCCAGCAATCCGGGCTGGTCGAGGACGTGCTGCGCAGCCAGGTGCCGGATCGCACCAACTGGCGCGCGCTGCTCAAGGGCGATGCCGAGGTGCTCGACCTGCCGGCCATTCGCGAACAGATCTTCGACGCTTGCGCCGACGGCATCCGCAGTTTGCACGAGCGCTTCGGCCTGCAGGCCATCCAGCCGTTGCCCGACGCCGAGGTGGTGCAGATGCGCTACCCGGTCGAGGCCTACCCGAAAAAAATCGTCAGCTTCAACCTCGACAAGGACCCGGTCGTGGAAGGCACGCTGCTGGGGATCAAGGGCCAGTACCTGATTTTCGACACCGGCGTGATCAACATTCGCAAGTACACGGCCTACCAACTGGCCGTGCTTCAGTAAAAGGACCGTCACCATGCGCACCGAACAACCGCAAGTGATCCACCTCAAGGACTATCAGGCCCCCGACTACCTGATCGAAGAGACCCACCTGACCTTCGAGCTGTTCGAGGACCATAGCCTGGTCCATGCGCAGTTGGTCATGCGCCGCAACCCCGAGCGCGGCGCCGGCCTGCCGCCGCTGGTGCTCGACGGCCAGCAGCTGGAGCTGCTGAGCGTGCAGCTGGACGGCCAGGCGCTCGCCGCCGGCGACTATCAGCTCGATGACGACACCCTCACCGTGCAGCCCAAGGCCGAGCGCTTCACCCTGGACACCAGTGTGAAGATCCACCCGGAGAGCAACACCGCGCTGGAAGGCCTGTACAAGTCCGGCAAGATGTTCTGCACCCAGTGCGAGGCCGAGGGTTTCCGCAAGATCACCTATTACCTCGACCGCCCGGATGTGATGAGCACCTTCACCACCACGGTGATCGCCGAGCAGCATCGTTACCCGGTGCTGCTGTCCAACGGTAACCCGGTTGGCAGCGGTCCCCAGGAAGATGGCCGGCACTGGGCGACCTGGGAAGACCCGTTCAAGAAACCGGCCTACCTGTTCGCCCTGGTGGCCGGCGACCTGTGGTGCGTCGAGGATACCTTTACCCGCCAGTCGGGTCGTGACGTGGCGCTGCGCATCTATGTCGAGCCGGAAAACCTCGACAAGTGCGACCACGCCATGGTCAGCCTGAAGAAGTCCATGCGCTGGGACGAGGAAGTCTATGGCCGCGAATACGACCTGGACATCTTCATGATCGTCGCGGTCAACGACTTCAACATGGGCGCCATGGAAAACAAGGGCCTGAACATCTTCAACTCCAGCTGCGTGCTGGCCCGCGCCGAAACTGCCACCGACGCCGCGCACCAGCGCGTCGAGGGCGTGGTCGCCCACGAGTATTTCCACAACTGGTCGGGCAACCGCGTGACCTGCCGCGACTGGTTCCAGCTGTCGCTCAAGGAAGGCTTCACGGTGTACCGCGACGCCGAGTTCAGCGCCGACATGAACTCGCGCACGGTCAAGCGCATCGAGGATGTCGCCTACCTGCGCACCCACCAGTTCGCCGAGGATGCCGGCCCCATGGCCCACCCGGTGCGCCCGGAAAGCTTCATCGAGATCTCCAACTTCTACACCCTGACGGTGTACGAGAAGGGCGCCGAAGTGGTGGGCATGGTCCACACCCTGCTGGGCGCCGAGGGCTTCCGCAAGGGCAGCGACCTGTACTTCGAGCGCCACGATGGCCAGGCGGTGACCACCGACGACTTCATCAAGGCCATGGAAGACGCCAACGGCGTCGACCTGACCCAGTTCAAGCGCTGGTACAGCCAGGCCGGCACGCCGCGCCTGGAGGTCAGCGAGCGGTTTGACGCCGCCGCGCAGACCTACAGCCTGACCTTCCGCCAGAGCTGCCCGCCGACGCCGGACAAGGTCGAGAAGCTGCCGTTCGTGATTCCGGTGGCGCTGGGCCTGCTGGACGCCGAGGGCAACGACCTGCCGCTGCGCCTGGTCGGCGAAGCGCAGGCCGCCGGCACCAGCCGCGTGCTGTCGGTGACCGAGGCCGAGCAGACCTTCACCTTCGCAGGTATCACCGCCAAGCCGCTGCCATCGCTGCTGCGCGGCTTCAGCGCGCCGGTCAAGCTGGGCTTCCCGTACGACCGCGACCAGTTGATGTTCCTGATGCAGCACGACAGCGACGGCTTCAACCGCTGGGAAGCGGGGCAGCAGTTGTCGGTGCAGGTGCTGCAGGAGCTGATCGGCCAGCATCAGCGTGGCCAAGCGCTGAAGCTCGACCAGCGTCTTATCACCGCCCTGGGCACCGTGCTGGGCAACGAAGCGCTGGACCCGGCCATGGTCGCCGAGATGCTCTCGCTGCCGGGTGAGGCTTATCTCACCGAGATTAGCCAGGTGGCCGATGTCGATGCGATCCACGCTGCCCGCGAGTTCGCCCGCCAGCAGATCGCCGAGCAACTGTTCGACGCCCTGTGGGCGCGCTACCAGGCCAACCGCGAGGTCTCGCGCAAGACCCCGTACGTGGCCTCGGCCGAGCACTTCGCCCGTCGCAGCCTGCAGAACATCGCGCTGTCGTACCTGATGCTGGGTGGCAAGCCGCAGGTGCTGGCGGCGACCCTGGAGCAGTTCGACCAGTGCGACAACATGACCGAGCGCCTCACCGCCCTGGCGGTGCTGGTCAACTCGCCGTTCGAGGCCGAGCGGGCCAAGGCGTTGGAAAGCTTCGCCGAGCACTTCAAGGACAACCCGCTGGTCATGGACCAGTGGTTCAGCGTACAGGCGGCGAGCAGCCAACCAGGCGGCTTGGCGCGGGTCAAGGCGCTGATGCAGCACCCGGCCTTCACCCTGAAGAACCCGAACAAGGTGCGCGCGCTGATCGGTGGCTTCGCCGGGCAGAACCTGGTCAACTTCCATGCGGTCGATGGCTCGGGCTATCGCTTCCTGGCGGACCTGGTGATCGAGCTCAATGCGCTGAACCCGCAGATCGCCTCGCGTCTGCTGGCACCGCTGACCCGCTGGCGCAAGTATGACGAGCAGCGTCAGGCGCTGATGAAGGGCGAGCTGGAGCGGATCCTTACGTCGGGAGCGCTGTCCAGCGATGTGTATGAGGTGGTGAGCAAAAGTCTCGCTTGAGACCCTTGGGGCTGCTGCGCAGCCCTTTCGCGACACCAGGCCGCTCCTACAGGGGATCGCGAATCTCTGTAGGAGCGGCCTGGTGTCGCGATGGGCCGCAAGGCGGCCCCGGTTTTTTGTGGTTAACAAAACATAACGTCCCGCTCGTTGTGTTCTGTCGGACAATCCCGATAGCATGGCCAGAAGCTATTCCAGGCCTCTGGAACAGGGGTTTCGGCAGTACCTGGCAATAGATTGACCCACCACAAGAACACAACAGGGGGCAGTCATGAGTGAGCGGATTACGCCACGTCGCCGGCTGGCGGCAGGCGCGATGCTGGCATTGGTGCTGGGCATCGGCGCTGGCAACGTCGAGGCGGCGGTGGCCGCCGACGACTATTCGGTGGAATCGGCCAAGGCCAGCCAGAGCCTGCTGATCGGCGCCACCCATGCCGGGCAGCGCCTGGTGGTGGTCGGTGATCGCGGCCACATCCTGTTCTCCGACGACCAGGGCAAGACCTGGACCCAAGCCCGGGTGCCCACCCGGCAACTGCTCACCGGCGTGTTTTTCGTCGACGACAAGCGCGGCTGGGCCGTTGGCCATGACGCGCAGATTCTCGCCAGCAGCGACGGCGGCGCCACCTGGAGCAAGCAGTTCGAAGACTTGTCCCGTGAAGCCCCCTTGCTCGATGTGCGCTTCCTCGACCCGCAGCACGGCTTTGCCGTGGGCGCCTACGGCGCCTTGCTGGAAACGCTCGATGGCGGCCAGCACTGGCAGGACGTCGCCGAGCGCCTGGACAACCCCGACCAGTTGCACCTCAACGGCATCACCCAGGTGAAGGACGCCGGCCTGTTCATCGTCGGCGAGCAGGGCAGCATGTTCCGCTCCAGCGACAACGGCCAGAGCTGGACCAAGGTCCAGGGCCCCTACGAGGGCTCGCTGTTCGGCGTGATCGGCACCGCCCAGCCCAACACCCTGCTGGCCTACGGCCTGCGCGGCAACCTGTTCCGTTCCAGCGATTTCGGCGACAGCTGGCAGCCGATCGCGCTCAAGGCTGAACGCGGCCCGCTCGAATTCGGCCTGGCAAGCGCTACGCTTCTCGAGGACGGCAGCCTGGTGCTGGTCGGCAACGGTGGCAGCGTGCTGCGCAGCCATGACGATGGGCAGACCTTCAGCGTGCGCAACCGCGCCGACCGCATCGCCCTGTCGGGGGTCAGCGGCCTGGGCGTCGGCGGCCTGCTGCTGGTCGGGCAGGGCGGCGTGCACCTGGCCTCGGCCGACGGCGTAGAGGCGGTGCGTCCATGACCAGCCGGGAGAGTTTCGACATGCAGCACAAGGACAAGGCCACCCTGCTGGAACGCCTGATCTTCAACAATCGTCCGGCGGTCATCGCCATCTGCCTGCTGGTCAGCGTGTTCCTGTTCTGGCAGGCCACGCAGATCCGCCCGTCCACCAGTTTCGAGAAGATGATCCCGCTGCAGCACCCGTTCATCGAGCAGATGATGGAGCACCGCAACGACCTGGCCAACCTCGGCAACACCGTGCGCGTGTCGGTCGAGGCGGTCAACGGCGACATTTTCGACAAGGACTACATGGAGACCCTGCGCCAGATCCATGACGAGGTGTTCTACATCCCCGGTGTCGATCGCGCGGGCCTCAAGTCGCTGTGGAGCCCCAGCGTGCGCTGGAGCGAGGTCACCGAGGAAGGCTTCTCCGGTGGCGAGGTGATTCCCAACACCTACAACGGCTCCCAGGACAGCCTCGACACGCTGCGCGACAACGTGCTCAAGTCCGGCCAGGTCGGGCGCCTGGTGGCCAACAACTTCAAGTCGAGCATCATCGACATTCCGCTGCTGGAAAGCCACCCCGACCCGCAGGATCCGGGCAAGCAGGTCAAGCTCGATTACCAGCAGTTCTCGCACCAGCTCGAGGAGAAGATCCGCGACAAGTTCCAGGCGCAGAACCCCAACGTGAAGATCCACATCGTCGGCTTCGCCAAGAAGGTCGGCGACCTGATCGACGGCCTGGTGATGGTGGCGCTGTTCTTCGGCGTGGCGCTGCTGATCACCTGGGCGCTGCTGTACTGGTTCACCTGGTGCATCCGCAGCACCATCGCCGTGCTGGTCACCACCCTGGTGGCGGTGGTCTGGCAGCTGGGGCTGATGCATGCGGTGGGCTTCGGCCTGGACCCGTACTCGATGCTGGTACCCTTCCTGATCTTCGCCATCGGCATCTCCCACGGGGTGCAGAAGATCAACGGCATCGCCTTGCAGTCCAGCGACGCCGACAACGCCCTGACCGCCGCGCGGCGCACTTTCCGCCAGCTGTTCCTGCCGGGGATGATCGCCATCCTCGCCGATGCGGTGGGTTTCATTACCCTGCTGATCATCGATATCGGGGTGATCCGCGAGCTGGCCATCGGCGCCTCGATCGGCGTGGCGGTGATCGTGTTCACCAACCTGATCCTGCTGCCGGTGGCGATCAGCTACGTCGGCATCAGCCAGAAAGCCATCGCCCGCAGCAAGAAGGACGCCACCTGTGAACACCCGTTCTGGCGCCTGCTGTCCAACTTCGCCAGCGCCAAGGTGGCGCCGGTGTCGGTGGTGCTGGCGCTGCTGGCCTTCGCCGGCGGCCTCTGGTACAGCCAGAACCTGAAGATCGGCGACCTCGACCAGGGCGCCCCGGAGCTGCGCCCGGACTCGCGCTACAACCAGGACAACAGCTTCATCATCAGCAACTACTCGACCAGTTCCGATGTGCTGGTGATCATGGTCAAGACCCCGGCCGAGAGCTGTTCGATCCACTCGACCATGGCACCGATCGACGCGTTGATGTGGACCATGGACAACACCCCAGGGGTGCAGTCGACCATCTCCCTGGTGACCGTGTCCAAGCAGGTCATCAAGGGCATGAACGAGGGCAGCCTGAAGTGGGAAACGCTGTCGCGCAACCCGGACATCCTCAACAACTCCATCGCCCGTGCCGACGGCCTGTACAACGCCGACTGCTCGCTGGCGCCGGTGCTGGTGTTCCTCAACGACCACAAGGCCGAAACCCTGGAGCGGGTCACCGCCGCGGCCAAGGCCTTCGCCGACAGCCACAACAAAGATGGCCTGCAGTTCCTCCTGGCGGCCGGTAACGCCGGCATCGAGGCGGCCACCAACGAGGTGATCAAGTCGGCCGAGCTGACCATCCTGATCCTGGTGTACATCTGCGTGGCGGTGATGTGCATGATCACCTTCCGCTCCTTCGCCGCGACGCTGTGCATCGTCCTGCCGCTGGTGCTGACCTCGGTGCTGGGCAACGCGCTGATGGCGTTCATGGGGATCGGCGTCAAGGTCGCCACGCTGCCGGTGGTGGCGCTGGGCGTGGGTATCGGCGTGGACTACGGCATCTACATCTACAGCCGCCTGGAAAGCTTCCTGCGTGCTGGCCTGCCGTTGCAGGAGGCCTATTACGAAACCCTGCGCTCCACCGGCAAGGCGGTGCTGTTCACCGGCCTGTGCCTGGCCATCGGCGTGTGCACCTGGATCTTCTCGGCGATCAAGTTCCAGGCCGACATGGGCCTGATGCTGACCTTCATGCTGCTGTGGAACATGTTCGGTGCACTGTGGCTGTTGCCGGCGCTGGCGCGCTTCCTGATCAAGCCGGCCAAGCTGGCGGGCAAGGAGGGCGGGTCGATCTTCGCCCATTGAGTGACGCCAGGATCGCAGCTCATGCCCGCTCCCACGATGTGCTTGGCGTGGGAGCGGGCATGAGCTGCGATTGCGTATAATGGCGGCATTTGTCTGAAATGGTATTGCCATGACCACCCTCGCCACCGCCCTCGAATCCTGCGACATGCTGCTGATCGACGGCCTGCACGCTTTCGATTTCACCTTCGACGAATCCGGCCTGAGCATCGAATGCATGGACGGTCGCCAACTGCGCCGCTGGACCTTCAGCCCCGACCAGGTCGCCGCCGCCACCGGCACGGGCGATGACTGGAGCCTGGCCAGTGACGAAGGCGAGCATCGTCTAGTCTGTATGAGTGCTTTTCGTGCCCCGGATGAAGAAGACGATGAACAGGAAATGGACACGCCTGCTGACCGCTAGCCTCATGGTTTTGTCAGTCAACGCCCAGGCCGCCACGTTGCTGGTGGGCAGCTACACCGACAACGGCAGCGAAGGGATCTACCGCTACGACTTCAATTCCCACACTGGCCAGATCGACGCCATACCCCGGCAGGTGGTCAAGAGCGTCAGCCCTTCGTGGCTGGTGCTGTCGGCTGACCAGCGCCAGTTGTTCGCGGTCAATGAAACGCCCAAGGGCCAGGTCAGCAGTTTCTCGCTGGGTAAGAATGGCGAGATCAAAGCGTTGAACCAGGTCCCCAGCCTGGGCGACGAGCCGACCCACGCCAACCTCAGCCATGACCAGCGCTATTTGTTCGTCGCCAACTACGCGGTGGCACCCGACCCGGGTGGCAGCCTGGTGGTGATCCCGGTGACCCGGGATGGCAAGCTCAAGCCCGCAGTGCAGCAGGCCCGGCATACGCCGAGCAAGGTCAATCCCGAGCGCCAGGCCAGTGCCCATGTGCATGCGCTGGTGCTGTCGCCCGACGGCCGCCACCTGTACGCCTGCGACCTGGGCGCGGACAAGGTGTTCATCTACCGCTACGACGGCGCCAGCCCCGAGCATCCGCTGAGCCCGGCTATACCGCCGTCGGTGGACCTGCCGCCAGGTAGCGGCCCGCGCCACCTGTTGTTCGACGCCAAGGGCCGACATGCCTACCTGACGCTGGAAATGAGCGCCGAGGTGGTGGTGTTCGATGTAGGTGACGGTGCTTTGCTCGAGCGCCAGCGCCTGCCGCTGACCGAGCGCCAGGAGGCGCAGGCGAAGGCCGCTGGCGGTCTGCACCTGTCGGCCGATGGGCGTTTCCTGTATGTCAGCAATCGCGGTACCGCCAACGAGATCGTGGTGTATGCGGTGGGCAAGGACGACGGCCAACTGACCTTGCTGCAGCGTCGTTCGGTGGAGGGCGACCATCCCCGCGAGTTCGCCCTCGATCCGGATGGCAACTACCTGCTGGTGGCGAACCAGAAGAGCAACCAGATCGTGGTCATGCGCCGCGATCCGCGCGATGGCAAGCTCGGTGACACCGTGCAGAAGCTTGAGCAGCCGGCGCCTTCAGACCTCAAGTTTCTCGAGTAAACGTGTAGGAGCGGCCTTGTGTCGCGAAAGGGCCGCAGCGCGGCCCCAGGGTTTCAGCGTGAAAGCAGAAATCGCTGGGGGCTGCTGTGCAGCCCTATCGCGACACAAGGCCGCTCCTACAGGGCGCGCGTCTTATTATCGATAGGCGTAATAATCGCTACTGTCGCAATGAATTTCAGCAGGCGCCCCCATCGGCGTAAGTTTTGACCCAAGGCCCCGACGGGGCAATGTCAAAACCACTGATGTCGAGGTCCGCCCACATGAACTTCAATCTCTTCCCGGTCATTGCCGCTTCCGCCATTTCCGCTTCGGTTGTCCAGCCCGCTCACGCCCAGCTGGAGCAGGGCGGCAAGGTCGCCAACACCCACAGCTATACGCAAAAGTACTTGCAGCAGAGCGCGCATTTCCATGCCGCGCTGAGCAAGCATTCCCATTGAGTGTAAAGCCGTTGGTAATAGCACAACGCCATGTGATTTAATTTGACGCTAATTTTTTGACTCTTCAAAGGGGCAGAGCATGATGTGGCGTATCACGGCGGTTGTGTTGTTGCTGATGTCCGCGCCAATCCTGGCGCTGTGACAGCGTTTCATTTGGCCATGACGGCTTTGAACAAGGCTGAATCCAGCCACCCTTGCAGCCAGCTGCGCAGGCGCGGATAAGCCGCCTCGGCGAACCATTCGGGTTCGACCCCGGCAAACTGGCGCATCAACGGCAGCAACGCGGCGTCGGCCAGGCTTGGGTGGTTGGCAAACAGGAAGGCTTGGTCGGCGAGCAGGTTTTCCAGCTCGGCCAGCCAGGCCTCGGCCTGTTGTCGATAATGCTCCCGGGCATGGTCGGGATAGCGTTCGGCATACTTGTACAAGTTCACCTGCGCCTTGAACGTACTGTCGTTGCGGGCGATCAGCGCATCGGCCTGGCGCGCTGCGGCCGGGTCGGCCAGCAGGCGCCAATCCTCGGGGTCGTGTCGCTCGAGCGCCCAGCGCATGATGTCCAGGCTTTCCTCCAGCACCCTGTCTCCGCTATCGAGCACTGGCACCGTGCCCTTGGGCGACAGTGCCAGCAGCTCGGCCGGCTTTTCCTTCATCTTCACTTCGACCACCTGCACCGCGCACCCGGCGTAGCGCAGGGCCAGGCGCGCGCGCATGGCCCAGGGGCAGCGGCGGAACGAGTAAAGAATCACCCACACACCTCGATATCGCTCAGGCCGTTGCCCTGGCGGCGTACCTGGATCTGCACCGGGATGCGCTCGTGCATTTCCTGCACGTGGGAAATCACAGCCACCTTGCGGCCCTGGGCTTGCAGGCCGTCCAGGGCATCCATGGCCAGTTGCAGCGACTCGGGGTCGAGGCTGCCGAAGCCCTCGTCGATGAACAGCGATTCGATACGCAAGGTGCTCGACGCCATCGACGCCAGGCCCAAGGCCAGGGCCAGGGAGACCAGGAAGGTCTCGCCGCCCGACAGCGAATGCACCGAGCGCAGTTCGTCGCCCATCTCGGTGTCCAGCACCAGCAGGCCCAAGGCGCTGCCGCCGCGCTTGAGGCGATAGCGCCTGGCCAACTGGCGCAGCTGGCTGTTGGCGTGGTGCAGCAGCAGATCAAGGTTGTAACCCTGGGCGATCTTGCGGAACACGTCGCCCGAGGCCGAGCCGATCAGCTGGCTCAGGCGGGCCCAGCGTTGCCATTGCAGGCGTGCTGTTTCGATCTGTTCGCCGAGGGCCTGGCTGGCCTGTTGGCGGCGCTGGTCCTCGGCCTGTCGGGCGCGCAGTTCGGCACATTGCTGCTCTTGGGCCGCCAACTGCTCGGCCAACTCGGCGAGGGCTGACTCGAGGGCTTCGACGGGCAGTTCATCATGGGCCTGGGCGGTGTGTTGCTGCAGCTGCTGCTCACGCTCCCCCAGCAGTACGCGGCCTTGCTCGACGGCTTTTTCCGCAGCCTGCAGGCGTTGGCGCAGTTCGCCCACCTGGCTGTCGTCGATGGCCAGCAGGCGCTCGAGGCCTGCGTCGTCCAGCTCTGGGTGTTCGCTGCGCCACTGGGCGATGTCGCCCTGCAACTGCTGGTGCTCCTGCTCCAGTGCCAGCAGGCGCTGCTGGTTGGCCTTGAGTTCACCGGCCAGTTGCATGCCCTGGGTGTGCAACGCTTGCAGTTGTCGAGCGCGGTCAGCCTCGGCGGCGCGGGCCTGTTCCAGCTGGGTGTCCATGTGCTGTTGCCAGGCTTCGGCGCTGGGCTGTTCACCGAGCAGCTCGCCGAGGGTGGCCTGCGCCTGGCGGTGTTGTTCGTCCAGCGCGGCGAGCTTCTGTTGCAGCTGCTGCTGGCTGTGCAGGCGTGCTTGTTGCTGATCGCGCTGTTTGTCCAGCTGGGCCTGGCGAGCCTGTTGTTCCTCCAGCTCGTCCTTGCGCAGGTCGAGTTGCTGGAGGCGTTGGGCAATCTGCTGGTCGAGGCCGAGGAAGGCATTGGCCGGGTCGTCGCGCAGGGCCTGGAGAATCCCCGGGGGCAGCACGCTTTGGAGGCTTTCGAGGGCCTGCGCAAGTTGTTGCTCGTCGGCGGCCAGGGCCTGGTGCTGCTGGTCGAGGTGGCGCTGGGCCTGTTGCTGGGCTTCGCTGGTGGCCTGCAATTGCTGGGTGAGGCGGGCAGCATCCTTTTGCAGGGCGAGCAGGGCGCCCTGGCGTTTCTCGTCGCGGTCGATCTCCTCGCCAAGGCGGCGCAACTGGCCGTCGAGCCACTTGCCACGGGCGTTGTCGTCCTGCGGCGCCAGCGCTGGCCACAGGGCATGCGCCTGAACCTGTTCAAGCACGGTCTGGAGCTGCTCGCCCAACTGCTGTTGTTGCTGCTGGTAATCCTTGAGCTGGGCGTTGACCACGCCCAGCTGGGTGCGCAGCTCCACCAACCGGGTATTGAGCTGTTCGACCTGCTGCTGCGCCGCGGCTTCCTCGGCCTGGTCGTGGCGCCCGAGGCTGTGCAGCAGCGCTTCGGGTTGATGGAACGGGTGTTCGGCGCTGCCGCAAACCGGGCAGGGCTCGCCGTCGCGCAGTTGCGCGCGCAGTTCCTCGACGCTGGTGTTGCGCGCCAGGCGCTGGCGCTCGAGCAACTGGCGGGTCAGGGTCAGCGCCTGTTCGGCGTTTTCCAGTTCGGCCTTGGCCGCCGTGCCTTCGCCGATCAGTTGCTGGCGCTGGTGCATGGCCTGCTGCTGGCGCTCGTGCAGTGCGTCGAGGTTGGCGCGCAGTTCCATTTCGCGGCCATGCAGGCGCGACAGTTCCTCGACCGCGCGCTGCTGCTTGCGGTTGTCCTGGAGCATGGCGCCGAGCAGGTCGATCTGCTCGGCCAGCGCTTGGGGCTCGGCCCCCGCCTCGCGGAACAGCAACTCGAAGTGCTCGCGCTGGGCTTGCAGCTGGGCGTTGGCCTGGCTGGCCTGGGCCTGCAGGCCGGGTAGTTCCTCGCGGCCCTGGGCCAGGCGGCCGCCAATCAGCATCACCTGCTTGAGTTGCGGCAGGTAGGCCTGCCAGGCGTCGGCCAGGGTGCCAAGCGGTTCGCTTTCAGCCAGGGCGCTGTCGATCCGGGCCAGTTGCTGCAGGCTGCGTTGCTGGGCGTCTTCAAGTTGCTGTAGCTGCTGGCGGGCTGTATCGACTTCCTGTGCGGCCTGGGTACAGGCTTGGCGTTGCTCGGCAAGCTCCTGGTCCAGGCGCGCCAGGTCGCCCTGGGCGGCAAAGGCCTGGCGCAGGCGCGGGGCGTTTGCGCCATGCAGGGCCTGGTGCTGGACCAGTTGTTGGCGGGCTGTTTCCAGGGCTTGCTGCAGCGCGTCGATGTGTTGCTGCAGTTCGGTTTGTTGGCGCTGTTGCTGGTCGATATCGGCCAGCACGGGGGCCCGCTGCCCGGCCAGGTGCTGCTGGCGGTGGAACTGGTGACGCTGGGGCGCCAGGCGTTCCAGGCGTTGCAGGTCGACGCGTTGTTCGGCCAGTTGCTGCCACTGGTGTTGCGCATTGTCCAGCGCCGTGGCGGCTTCGCTGTGCTGGGCCTGCAGGCGCTGCTGTTCGGCAAGCCAGGTGCGCTGCTGTTCCAGCTGGCGCTGGCGTGCCTGCTCGGCCTTGAACTGCTGCTGGGCCTGTGCCAGCGCCTGGTCGAGGGCGGCGCGGGCTTCGGCCTCCATCGGCAGCAGGTGCTCGGCCTGCTTTTTCAGGTCGTTGTGAACCTCGCCGGTTTCCCGTGCCTTGCTGAAGGCCCGTTGGCCAAGGCGGGTGTAGATCGCGGTGTTGGTGAGCTTTTCCAGCAGTTCGCTGCGCTCACGGTCGTCGGCCTTGAGGAAGGCACCGAACTCGCTCTGGGCCAGCATCACCGCGCGGGTGAACTGCTCGAAGTTCAGGCCCAGGCGGGCCTCGACCAGTTGCTTGTATTCGTTCTTGCCACTGCCCAGCAGTTGCTCGCTGTCCAGGTCGTAGAGGCTCTGGCGGCTGTTCTGCAACTTGCCGGTGGCCTTCTCGCGGGCGCGGTTTGCCTCCCAGCGGGCACGGTAGCGGCGCCCGTCGATACCGACGAAATCCACTTCGGCGAAGCCGCTGCCGGTCCCGCGGCGCAGCAGGTTGCGGGGGTCGGAGGTGGGGATGTCGCCGTCGGCATCGGGCACCTTGGCTTCCCGGGCGATGTCGTTGAGCCGCGGCACGTTGCCGAACAGCGCCAGGCACAGGGCGTCGAGCAGGGTGCTCTTGCCGGCGCCGGTGGGCCCGGTGATGGCGAACAGGCCCGCGCTGGCCAGGGGCTCGGCGGTGAAGTCGATGTCGATGGGGCCGGCAAGGGAGGCCAGGTTCTTCAAGCGGATGGCGAGAATCTTCATGGCTGTTCCTCTTCTTGCAGCACGTCTTGCAGCAGCTCGGCGAAGTCGGCCAGGGCCTGCTCGTCGGCGGCATTGCCGTAGGCCTGCTCCCAGGCGCGGCCAAACAGGTCCTGCGGGGTCATCTGGGCCAGCTCGACGAACGCCTGTTCGTCGTCCTCCTGGCGCCCGGCGCCGGCGTACTCGGCGCTGATGCGCACCAGGCGCACGGCCTTGCCCTGCAGGGCGGTCTCGATCTGCTGGCGCAGGTCCGGTTGCGGCTCGTCCAGGCGCACCCGTACCTCCAGCCAGGGCTGACGGTTGGGGTCTTCGAGCAGGTCGATCATCGGCAGTTGGGCGAGCTGTTCGAGCAGTTCGCCCAGCGGCGCCGGGCCGACCCGTTGCAGGGCCACGGCACGGGGGACCAGGCGCGCCTCGACGCTGACCAGCTCGCTGCCCTGCAGCTCCACTTCCAGCACCTGGTGCGGGTAGTTGATTTCGGCGAACGACAGCGGGATCGGCGCGCCGCTGTAGCGGATGCGCTGCTCGCGGTTGACCTTCTGTGGCTTGTGCAGGTGGCCGAGGGCGACATAGCTGATGGCCTTGTCGAACAGCCGCGCCGGCAGCGCCTCGGCATTGCCGATGATCAGGCTGCGCTCGGAGTCCTCGCTGATGCTGCCGCCGGCCATGTGCGCGTGGCTGATGGCGACCAGTGCCTGGTCCTTCTTGCGGATTTTTTGCGCGGCGCCGATCAGTTGCTCGTGCACCTGGGTGATGCCCTTGAGGTAATCGTCGCCCAGGGCCGGGCCGGTGACTTCGGCCGGGCGCAGGAAGGGCAGGGCCAGGCACCAGGCGCAGACCTTGCCACGGGCATTGGTCAGCGGGATCAGCAGGCGCTCGGCGTCCAGCTGGCCTTCATCGAGCCAGTGCACACGGCCCAGGGCATGGGTGCGCAGGCGGCGCATCAGCGGCGCCGGCAGCTCGATGCGCGAGCCGGAGTCGTGGTTGCCGGCGATCATCACGATATCCAGCTTGGGCTGTTGTTCGTGGGCCTGGACGATGAAGTCGTAGAGCCGTTCCTGGGCTTTGACCGGCGGGTTGACGGTGTCGAAGATGTCGCCGGCGATCAGCAGGGCGTCGGGCTGGCGCAGGCGCAGCTGGCCGAGCAGCCAGTCGAGGAAGCAGGCGTGTTCGAAGTCGCGTTCCTGGCCGTGCAGGCTTTGGCCCAGGTGCCAGTCGGAGGTGTGAAACAGACGCATGGAAGATCCGTTGGGTGAGCGGCTGGGGCGTTTGGATTAGGGCGCTATGGTAACTCATCGCGGGGTAGGCACCGAGCGTCGTTGCCCTGTATCGGGGGAAAGAGTTGTAGCGCCCAGGGGCGCGCGCGCCGCCCGCGCGGGGCTCGATCTTGTGCGCGCTGCAAGGCTCAAGACATGCTCGGCTACTTGGGGTAGAGCGGCGGCAGGCTACCCGCTTCTCCCGAGGGCGCCAGCACCTGTTCGGCGGGCGGGATGGTGCCGATCGCCCGCCACAGCTCATCGCCATGCCAATACTGGCCACTCTCGCTGTACAACGCTCCATTCAACCCGTCCAGCGCATCGGACAACGGCACGAAGCGCGCCGCCATCTCGGCCAGGGTTTCCGGCTGCTGCCGTGCCCAGGCGTCCAGCGCCTGGCGCGTGGCCTGCGGGTCGTTGGCCTGGCAGGCGCGCTTGAGGTCGTCGAGCAGGGTCCGCGGGCTTGGGCCGCTCTGCGCGGCGCGCAACACTGCCGGTTGCGAGCGGGCACGCCACCACAGGGCGAAGCCGGCCAGGGTGGTCAGGGCCAGCACCAGCGTGGCCAGTTGCCAAGGCCAGAGCAGGGCGTTGCCGACGCGGCTTTCGCCCACTGGGGTTTCCGCGCTCAGGGCCGGATTGTCCTGCACATCCAGGGTGCGTGCCGGCAGGCTGCTGTGTTCCAGATGATCCTCGCGGGTGTTCCACCAGGTGACCTCCAGCGCTGGCAGCGCCAGTTGGCCGCTGTGGGTCGGCACCAGTGCCTCGCGCTCCTCGCGGTTGGCGATCATGCCGCGCTCGCTGATTTCGTTGCGCAGCAGCGGTTGGTCCGGGTAGCGGCGCAGGCCGACGGCCTCGGTAGCCGGCAACGGCGGCAACTGGGTGCTCGACAGGCCCTCGGCGCGCAGGGTGACGTTGCGGGTCAGCGAGTCGCCGATTTGCGTGGCTTGCCGGGCCGGGTCGGGGTTCCAGTGTTCTTCCAGGGTCAGGCTGCGCGCCGGCAGCCAGGGGCGGTCTGCCGGGTAGCCGGCAGGGATCGGCTTGACCTCCAGGCGCAACGGCAGCGAGCTGACCTGCACCTGGCGCCCGACCCGCGGCGTGCCGGCGGGCTGTTCGCCGTTGTCGGCGGCGGTGGCGGTGAATTTCAGTGGCGGTACTTCGAGCGGGCCGCTCTGTTGCGGGTAGAGCGCGTAGCGGGTTTCGATCACGCCATGGCGTACGCCATTGATGTCTTTTTCGTAGGTGCGCGATTCACCCAGCGGGTCGACCTTGGCGTTTTCCAGCTGTAGCGGGCTGAGGCTGCTGTCGTCGTACAGCGCCACCGAGTGGTAGATACGCAGGGTCAGCACGGCCTGGGCCTGGACATACACGACATTGCTGTCGAGGGTGGCCTCGATGAACACCTGGGAGGCCACGTCCGGGCGCTGGCTGTCGGCCTGCTGCACCTGCAGCTCGATCGGCTGGCTGCGGGCCTGCCCCAGTTGCAGTGGCGCGATGCTCAGGCTGCCGCTGCGCCGTGGTAGCAGGGTGATGATCCAGCGGGTGCTGGCGCGGGTTTCGCCGTCCAGGCTGTGCAGGCTGTTGAGCTGGCGCGTGCCGCGCACTTCGAAGTCGCCCTCCAGGGCGCGCAGGTCGGGCTTGCCGAACTGGGTCACGTCCTGGCTCTCGAGGGTCAGTTCCAGGGTTTCGCCGGCCGCCAGGCGCGTGCGGTCGACACTGGCCTGCAGGGTAGGTTCGGCCTGGGCCGCGAGGCTCCACAGCAGGCCAAGGAGACAGACGCCGAGGCGACTCATCGTGGGGTTTCCTGATGCAATTGCTGTTCGTACCAGAATTTGCGCCGCAGCAGCTCTGCCGGGTTGTCGGGAATCTCCCGCAGCCATTGTTCCAGGGCCTGGCGCTGTTCGGCGTCGAGGCTGGTGGAGAGCGGCCGCTGTGGCGGCTGGGTGACGCTGTCATCGTCGCCGCCGGCGTTGCCGGGCGGCGCCTGGGTGTTGCCGTTGCTGTCGCCGGAAGCCTGGGCCTGGGCCTGCTCGTCGCTGCCGGGCGTGCCCTGGGGCTGGCTGCTGGCCGAGCTGCTGTTGCCCTCGGTGTCGTTGCCCGGGCTGCCCTGGGCATCGGCGTCGGCGGGTTGCTCCTGGGCCTTGGCCTGGCGTTGCTGCAACAGTTGCTGGACCAGCGCCTGGTTGTCCAGCGCAGGCTTGAGCTCGGGCTGGCGCTCCAGGGCTTGCTCGTAGGCGTCCAGCGCCGCTTCCAGCTCACCGGCGCGGGCCAGGGCATTGCCTCGATTGTAGTGCGCGGCGGCGGTACTGCCTTGGGCGAAGGCCGCTGCCGCGCCTTCGAAGTCGCCGGCCTGGTACAGGGCCATGCCGCGCCATTGTGGGTCTGCGAAGTGCCTAGCGGCGGCGGCCGGTTGTTGCCGTTCGAGCAGTCGTTGACCCTGCTGGTCCGGGCGCAGCCACAGGTCGTTGAACTCGAAGGCCTGGCTCGGCTGCGGCAGCGCCAGCAGCAGCGGCAGGCAGAACAACCAGCCACGCCGGCCGGCGCAGGCGGCGAGCAGCAACAGGGGCAGCAGCAACCAGTATCCCTGGTCGGCCCAGCTGTCCAGTTGCAAGGTCTGGCCGTCGTTGTGCAGCAGGCGCGGGTTGTCGAACAGCCCCAGGCCACGCAGGTCGAGGTCGTCGATGCGGGCATGGCGGTAGCGCCCGCCGGTACCGCTGATGAACGCCTTGAGCGAGGCGCTGTCCAGGCGCGGCACGAGGATGGCGCCTTGCGCGTCCTTCAGGTACTCGCCGTTGGCCTGGCGCACCGGCGCGCCCTCGGCACTGCCGATACCCAGCATCAACAGGCTTGGGCCCTGGCGACCCAGGGCCTGGAGGATGCCGGCGCGTTCCTGTTCGCTCAGTGCCGAGCCGATCAGCAGCAGGCGGCCTTGGCCCAGGCCGCTCTGGGCCAGCAAGGCCAGGCCTTTGCGCACGGCCAGGTCAGCCCGCTGGCCGGGCTGCGGCATGATCGAAGGGTCGACCGCCTCGAGCAGGTTGCGGGTGGTGCCCAGGTCGTCGGACAGCGGTACCAGGGTATGGGCGGAGCCGGCATAGACGATCAGCGCGGTCTGGCTGTCACGGCGGTGCTCGAGCAGGTCGAGCACCTTGCGTCGGGCCTGCTCCAGGCGATTGGGCGCGCTGTCCTCGGCGAGCATCTGCGGCGTCAGCTCGAGCAAGATCACCAACGGGTCGGCCGGGCGTTGGCGGGTTTCTTCCAGGCGCTGCCAACTTGGCCCGAGCAGCGCCAGCACTACCAGCAGCCAGGCCAGGCCCAGGGCGATCCAGGGCAGTTTGCCGCTGCCGCCGCGCCCGCCGCCGAGCAGCACGGCATGGAACGGCTGCGGCAGGATCAACTGCCAACGCCCGGCGCGCTTGCGCCGGTGCCAGAGCTTGAACAGCAGCCAGCCGAGCAGCGGCACCGCCAGTAGCCAGAGCGGACGCAACCATTGTGGCCAGAGGTCGATCATCGTCGCCTCCTCAGGCGCAGGCGCTTGAGGCGCTGGCGCCATTCCGGGTGCGGTTGCAGGAAGCGCGGCTTGCGCAGCAGGCGTTGCAGCAGGTTGTCCGGCCACTGCACGGCCACCACCAAGAGCACGCTGAGCAACAGCGCCAGGCCCAGGGGCCAGGCATACAGCTCGGTGGCGGTGCGCGCCTGGGTGGGCTGCTGGGCCACTGGTTCCAACTGGTCGAGGGTATCGCCGATGGCGCCCAGTTCGGCGCCGTCGTGGGCGCGGAAGTAGCTGCCATGGGTGATGTCGGCGATCTCCTTGAGCGCGGCTTCGTCCAGGTCCAGGCTTGGGTTCAGCCCGAGCAGGCCGGGGGTGCCGCTGGCCTCGGGGTTGGCGCCGATGCCGATGGTGTAGATGCGCACGCCTTCCTGGGCGGCCAGGCGCGCGGCGGTCAGCGGGTGGATCTGCCCGCCGTTGTTGGCGCCGTCGGTGATCAGGATCAGCACCCGGCTCTGCGCGGGGCGCTGGCGCAGGCGCTTGAGCGCCAGGCCAATGGCGTCGCCGATGGCGGTGTTCTTGCCGGCGATGCCGATCTGCGCTTCGTCGAGGAAGGTGCGCACGGTGCGTCGGTCGAAGGTCAGCGGTGCCTGTAGGTAGGCCTGGCTGCCGAACAGGATCAGGCCGACCCGGTCGCCCTGGCGGTCCTGGAGAAAATCACCCATCAGCGCCTTGACCAGGTCCAGGCGGCTGATTTCATCGTTTTGCCACTGCATGTCGGGGAAGTCCATGGACCCGGAGACATCCACCGCCACCAGCAGGTCGCGGCCGCTGGCCGACACCGGTACCGGCTCGCCCAGCCACTGCGGTCGCGCCGCAGCCAGCAGCAGGAGCAGCCAGATCAGCAGGAACGGCGCCTGCTGGCGCCAGGTCGGCAGGTTTAGCCGCGCGCGCCGCCCGGCCAGGCCTTCGAGCTCATCGAGAAAGCCCACCTTGAGCACCGGCTCGCCACTGTCGGCGGCGGGCAGCAGCAAGCGCGCCAGCCAGGGCAGCGGTAGCAGTAGGAAGATCCACGGCCAGGCCAGTTCAAACATGCTTGCGGATCCAGGTGTCGACCGCCTGGGCAAGCCCGGCGATGGCCTTGTCGTCGAGCTTGCACTCGGGCTTGTAGGCGCCTTCGACCAGCACCATCCAGCGGGTCAGGCCGGCGGCCGGGCAGCGGTTGTCGAGAAACGCCAGCCACTGGCGGCCATTGAGGGTGTGGCTGTTGGCGCCGGGATAGTGGTTGCGGCACAAGCGCTTGAGCAAGGCGTTGATCTGCTGCAGCCAGGCGCCGGCCGGGGCGCCATCGTAAGGGCGTGGCAGCCGGGCGAGCTCGGCCAGGGCTTCGACGCGCACCGGGTCCAGGGGCTGTTCGGCGCGCACCACCCGGGCCTTGCGTGGGCGCCAATGGCGCAGGCGCCACAGGCCCCAGCCGAGCAACGGCAGCAGGGCGAGCAGCAGCCACCAGCCCGGAGCCGGTGGCCACAGGCTGATTGCCTGCGGGGCGATCAGCGGCTGCAACTGGTCGAGCGGGTTCATCGCTGGCCGCCCTTCATGATGCGTTCCGTGGGCGCTGCGCGTTCAGGTACTCGCGCAGTTGTTCGATCATGTCGCTCTGGGTGCTCAGCGGCATCAGCACCACGCGCAGCTTCTGCGCCAGCAGCTCCCAGCGCTCGATGCGCGCCTCGGCTTGCTGGCGGTAGGCCTGGCGCAGGTTGGCGTCGAGGGTGTCGAGCTCCAACTGCGCGCTGCGCTGGGCGAAGCGCAGCAGGCCGGCGGCGGGCAGGGCGTGGTCGAGGGGGTCGCTGACCGGCATCAGCAGCACGTCGCAATGGCGCGAGAGCATCGCCAGGTGCTGCTCGACGCTGGCGCTGAGGGCGCGTTCGTCGCAGATGACGATGGCCAGGCTGCCTGGGCGCAGCACTTCGCGCGCCCGGCGCAGGGCCAGGCCGAGGCTGTCGGGTTGCGGCACGGCTTCGGTGTGCAGGGCCTGGTTGACCTTGGCCAGGCGGTTGAGCAATTGCAGCAGGCTCTGCTTGCTGCGCCGTGGCTTGATCTCCAGGTGGTCGTTGTCGCCGAACACCAGGCCGCCGATGCGGTCGTTGTGGCCTAGCGCTGCCCAGCCGAACAGCGCCGCGGCCTGGGCGGCGAGCACCGACTTGAACATCAGCCCGGAGCCGAAGAACAGCCGCTGGCTCTGCTCGACCATGATGAAGATCGGTCGTTCGCGCTCTTCGTGGAACAGCTTGGTGTGCGGCTCCTGGGTGCGGGCGGTGACGCGCCAGTCGATGTTGCGCACGTCGTCGCCGGCCTGGTACACGCGCACCTGGTCGAAGTCGACACCGCGTCCGCGCAGCCGGGAGTGGTGCAGGCCGACCAGCGGGCTGCGCTGGCCAGGGCGCGAGAACAGCTGGATCTCGCGCACGCGGTGACGCATGTCGATCAGCTCGGCGAGGCCGATGCGGATGCCGGGTTCGGCCACGTGCGCGGTGGGCATATGGGTCAGGCGACGGCGACGACGTCGAGGATGCGCTGGACCACGCGGTCCTGGTCGACCCCGGCGGCTTCGGCCTCGAACGAGAGGATGACGCGGTGGCGCAGCACGTCGAACAGCACCGCCTGGATATCCTCGGGGCTGACGAAGTCGCGCCCGGCCAGCCAGGCGTGGGCGCGGGCGCAGCGGTCGAGGGCGATCGAGCCGCGCGGGCTGGCGCCGTAGGCGATCCAGTCGGCCAGCTCGCTGTCGAACTTGGCCGGGGTGCGGGTGGCCATGACCAGTTGCACCAGGTATTCCTCCACGGCGTCGGCCATGTACAAGCCGAGGATTTCCTTGCGCGCGGCGAAGATGGCCTGCTGGCTGACCCGGCGCTCGGGCTTGACCTCGCCGCCCAGCGCCTCGCCGCGGGCCTGCAGGAGAATGCGCCGTTCGACGGCGGCGTCGGGGAAGCCGATCTTCACGTGCATCAGGAAGCGGTCGAGCTGGGCTTCGGGCAGCGGGTAGGTGCCTTCCTGTTCGATTGGGTTCTGCGTGGCCATCACCAGGAACAGCGGCGACAGTTCGTAGGTGCTGCGCCCGACGCTGACCTGGCGTTCGGCCATGGCTTCGAGCAGGGCCGACTGGACCTTGGCTGGGGCGCGGTTGATTTCGTCGGCGAGCACCAGGTTGTGGAAGATCGGACCTTGCTGGAACACGAAGCTGCCGGTTTCCGGGCGATAGATTTCGGTGCCGGTGATGTCGGCGGGCAGCAGGTCGGGGGTGAACTGGATGCGATGGAACTGGGCTTCGATCCCTTCGGCGAGTTCCTTGATGGCCTTGGTCTTGGCCAGGCCCGGGGCGCCTTCGACGAGCATGTGGCCGTCGGCCAGGAGCACGATGAGCAGGCGCTCGACCAGTTTTTCCTGGCCGAGGATCTGGGAAGAGAGAAAGGTGCGCAGCGCGATCAGCGCCTCACGGTGTTCCATCGTCGAGGGTTCCTGGGGATGGGCCCTGGCGCGCTGGGAGCGGTTGCCGGGCGGGGGTGGATACTTTAATCCATCCGGGGGGGTGGCGACCAATGGCGGTTTGCAAAAATCGTATAAAGGATAGGTGCGGGGCTATGGGTAGCTATTGCGCGAGGGGGGTGGGGCGTGGGTTGCGAGTCATTTGTGTGTTGGCGGTGGTTGTTTCTAGGTCAGCTATTACCTGTGAGGAGGTCTAATTTTTCCAAGGGAGAGAAGTAGGCCGCCGTTGGGCCGAAAGGTGAGTATGCGTCGCCATCGTCAATGAAATAGCGTATAACTTTTAAAACCTACGCTCTGAAAGTCAAAGTCAAAGTCAAAGTCAAAGTCGGTCGGCGTGGGTATTCACAGATGTAAGCGCATTCATTGGCTATATCGACGCTTAGTCACCTTTTCGCCCTTACGGCGAGTCACTTTTTGTCAAACGCGACAAAAAGTAACCAAAAAACGCTGCGCGGTATGACTCACCCACATGGGTTACAAATCAGTTCACGCACATAGGTAACAGTCTTTAACTGGCAGGGTCGGTTTTTGA
>NZ_JAMYBV010000041.1:0-24041 GCF_024126635.1 Pseudomonas sp. VA159-2
TTTCAACCGATCGGGTCATCAAGGCCGCTAAAACCAAAAGACCTTGAAAGGGATGGCCGTAAGGGCGGAAAGGTGACTATGCGTCGACATCGCAAATGAATGTGAATAAAAACATTAAAACAAACAACGAACAACCAACAACCAACAACCAACAACCAACAACCAACAACCAACAACCAACAACGAATCTGACACCCATAAAAGAACCCGCATCACTCTCGCAATACGGGTTATTCAAAATCCCAACTCAAACCACCCAGATCACCGCTCCAGCAAAATCCGCAGCATGCGCCGCAGCGGCTCGGCAGCGCCCCACAGCAGCTGGTCGCCAACGGTGAAGGCACCGAGATACTGCGACCCCATGTTCAGCTTGCGCAACCGCCCGACCGGCACGTTCAGGGTACCGGTCACCTTGGTCGGGCTCAGCTCCTGCATGCTGATATCACGCTGGTTCGGCACCAACTTCACCCAAGGGTTGTGCTGGCTGATCATGCCTTCGATATCCGCCAGCGGCACATCCTTGTTCAGCTTGATGGTCAGCGCCTGGCTGTGGCAACGCATGGCGCCGATGCGCACGCAGATGCCATCCACCGGCACTGGGTTCTTGAAGCGACCGAGGATCTTGTTGGTCTCGGCCTGGGCCTTCCACTCTTCGCGGCTCTGCCCGTTCGGCAGTTCCTTGTCGATCCACGGAATCAGGCTGCCGGCCAGCGGCACGCCGAAGTTTTCGGTCGGGAACCCTTCGCCACGCATGGCCTCGGCAACCTTGCGGTCGATGTCGAGGATGGCGCTGGCCGGATTGGCCAGGTCATCGGCGACAGCGGCATTGATACCGCCCATCTGGCGGATCAGCTCACGCATGTTCTGCGCGCCGGCACCGGAGGCCGCCTGGTAGGTCATCGCGCTCATCCACTCGACCAGGCCGGCTTCGAACAGGCCGCCCAGGCCCATCAGCATCAGGCTGACGGTGCAGTTGCCACCGATGTAGTTCTTGGTCCCCGCATCCAACTGCTGGTCGATGACCTTGCGGTTGACCGGATCGAGGATGATCACCGCGTCATCCTGCATGCGCAGGGACGAAGCGGCGTCGATCCAGTAGCCCTGCCAGCCGGCCTCGCGCAGCTTGGGGAACACTTCGTTGGTGTAGTCGCCGCCCTGGCAGGTCAGGATCACGTCGAGGGTCTTGAGCTCGTCGATGCTGTAGGCGTCCTTGAGCGGGCCAGTATCCTTGCCCACGTTCGGGCCTTGGCCACCGACGTTGGAGGTGGTGAAGAACACCGGCTCGATCAGGTCGAAGTCCTGCTCTTCGAGCATCCGCTGCATGAGCACGGAACCGACCATTCCACGCCAACCGATCAGACCTACACGTTTCATCGCAACTACACCTTTGCTAAAAGTGGGCCGCCACCGGGAGTTTTTGGTAGCGGGCCAGAGAGATTACAGATTCCGCAGCGCTGCGACTACTGCGTCGCCCATTTCCTGCGTACCCACCTTGCGGCAACCCTCGGAGAAGATATCGCCGGTGCGCAGGCCCTGGTCCAGCACGCGGCTCACGGCCTGCTCGATCGCCTCGGCGGCGGTCGTCTGGCTGAAGCTGTAGCGCAGCATCATCGACACCGAGAGAATGGTCGCCAGCGGGTTGGCGATACCTTGCCCGGCGATGTCCGGCGCCGAACCGTGGCACGGCTCGTACATGCCCTTGTTGTTGGCATCCAGCGACGCCGACGGCAGCATGCCGATGGAACCGGTGAGCATGGAAGCCTCATCCGACAGAATGTCGCCGAACATGTTGTCGGTGACCATCACGTCGAACTGCTTGGGCGCGCGCACCAGCTGCATGGCGGCGTTGTCCACGTACATGTGGCTCAGCTCGACGTCCGGGTAGTCCTTGGCCACGTCCTCGACCACTTCGCGCCACAACTGGCTGGAAGCCAGCACGTTGGCCTTGTCCACCGAGCACAACTTCTTGTCGCGCACGCGGGCCATGTCGAAACCGACACGGGCGATGCGGCGCACTTCGCTCTCGCTGTACGGCAGGGTGTCATAGGCCTGGCGTTCGCCGCCTTGCAGCTCGCGCTGGCCGCGTGGCGCGCCGAAGTAGATGCCGCCGGTCAGCTCGCGGACGATGAGGATATCCAGGCCGGAGACGATCTCGGGCTTGAGCGACGAGGCGTCGGCCAACTGCGGATAGAGGATGGCCGGGCGCAGGTTGGCGAACAGGCCCAGTTGCGAGCGGATCTTCAGCAAGCCGCGCTCAGGGCGGATGTCACGCTCGATCTTGTCCCACTTCGGCCCGCCCACCGCGCCGAGCAGCACCGCGTCGGCCTGGCGCGCGCGTTCCAGGGTCTCGTCGGCCAGCGGCACGCCGTGCTTGTCGATGGCCGCGCCACCGATCACGTCATGGGCCAGGGTGAAGCCAAGCTGGAACTTGTCGTTGGCCAGCTCCAGCACCTTGACCGCCTCGGCCATGATTTCCGGACCGATGCCATCACCTGGGAGAATCAGAATCTGCTTGCTCATGCGTTCCTCTATCCAATCAAGCGGCGCGCCTCGCGGGCGCGCCGGAAAAACTCAGTGTCCAATGGGCCTCATCGCGGGGCAAGCCCGCTCCCACGCGTCGTGCCGAGGCCGTCGATCAATCGCGGAACAACCAGGGCTGGCTGGCGCGGTGCTTGCCCTCGAACGCCTTGATCGCCTCGCTGTCCTGCAAGGTCAGGCCGATATCGTCCAGGCCATTGAGCAGGCAATGCTTGCGGAAGGCGTCGATCTCGAACTTCAGTACCTTGCCGTCCGGGCGGGTCACCGCCTGGGCCTCGAGGTCGATGGTCAACTGGTAACCCGGGTTGGCCTCGACCTGCTTGAACAGCGCGTCGACTTCAGCGGCGTCGAGGATGATCGGCAACAGGCCGTTCTTGAAGCTGTTGTTGAAGAAGATGTCGGCGAAGCTTGGCGCAATCACGCTACGGAAGCCGTATTCGTCCAGCGCCCAGGGCGCATGCTCGCGGCTCGAGCCGCAACCGAAGTTCTCCCGCGCCAGCAACACGCTGGCGCCCTGGTAGCGTGCGTGGTTGAGCACGAATTCCTGGTTCAGCGGGCGCTTGCTGTTGTCCTGGTAGGGCTGGCCCACGTCCAGGTAGCGCCATTCGTCGAACAGGTTGGGGCCGAAGCCGGTGCGCTTGATCGACTTGAGGAACTGCTTGGGGATGATCTGGTCGGTGTCGACGTTGGCGCGATCCAACGGCGCGACCAAGCCGGTGTGCTGGGTAAAGGCTTTCATGCTGCGCTCCCTTGGATCAACTCGCGGACGTCGATGAAGTGGCCGGTCACCGCGGCGGCGGCAGCCATGGCCGGGCTGACCAGGTGGGTACGCCCGCCAGCGCCCTGGCGGCCCTCGAAGTTGCGGTTGGAGGTAGACGCGCAGTGCTCGCCGCTCTCCAGGCGGTCCGGGTTCATCGCCAGGCACATCGAGCAGCCTGGTTCACGCCATTCGAAGCCCGCCGCAAGGAAGATCTTGTCCAACCCCTCGCGCTCGGCCTGGGCCTTGACCAGGCCCGAGCCCGGCACCACGATGGCTTGCTTGACACTGGCGGCAACCTTGCGCCCCTTGGCGATCTCGGCGGCGGCACGCAGGTCTTCGATACGCGAGTTGGTGCACGAACCGATGAACACGCGGTCGAGCTTGATGTCGGTGATCGCCTGGTTGGCGCTCAGGCCCATGTACTTCAACGCCCGCTCGATCGAGCCACGCTTGATCAGGTCGGCCTCGGCAGCCGGGTCCGGCACACGCTGGTCCACCGCCAGCACCATCTCGGGCGAGGTGCCCCAGCTGACTTGCGGCTTGATCTGCGTGGCATCCAGCTCGACCACGGTGTCGAACACCGCATCAGCATCCGACACCAGGTCCTTCCAGGCCTCTACCGCACGCGCCCACTGCTCGCCCTTGGGCGCGTAGGGACGCCCTTCGACATAAGCGATAGTGGTCGCATCGGTGGCCACCAGGCCGACGCGGGCCCCGGCTTCGATCGACATGTTGCAGATGGTCATGCGGCCTTCCATCGACAGCTCGCGAATGGCACTGCCGGCAAACTCCATGGCGTGGCCGTTGCCACCGGCGGTGCCGATCTTGCCGATCACGGCGAGGACGATGTCCTTGGCGGTGACGCCCTCGGGCAACTGGCCTTCGACGCGCACCAGCATGTTCTTCATCTTCTTGGCCACCAGGCACTGGGTGGCGAGCACGTGCTCGACCTCGGAGGTGCCGATGCCATGGGCCAGGGCGCCGAACGCGCCGTGGGTGGAGGTGTGCGAGTCGCCGCAGACCACGGTCATGCCCGGCAAGGTGGCACCCTGCTCCGGGCTGATGACATGGACGATGCCCTGGCGCTCGTCATTCATCTTGAATTCGACGATGCCATATTCGTCACAGTTCTCGTCGAGGGTCTGCACCTGCAGGCGCGACACCTGGTCGGCGATGGCCTCGATGCCGCCCTTGCGCTCTGGCGTGGTCGGCACGTTGTGGTCGGGGGTGGCGATGTTGGCATCGATGCGCCAAGGCTTGCGCCCGGCCAGGCGCAGGCCTTCGAACGCCTGGGGCGAGGTCACTTCGTGGATGATGTGGCGATCGATGTAGATCAAGGAAGAGCCGTCATCGCGGCGCTTGACCTCATGAGCTTCCCAGAGTTTGTCGTAGAGCGTTTTGCCAGCCATCAGACTGTTCCTCATCAGCGTCTTTCTATGCCAAAGACCCCTTGGCTTGTACGGACGATGCTATGGCGATAGATTGAATAACTCAAATTCATAATTTTCATGCTTTGCATAACCATCAGGAATTCAAATAGATGGACCTGGCCAACCTCAGCGCCTTCATCGCCATCGCCGAAACCGGCAGTTTCTCTGGCGCCGGCGAACGCCTGCATCTGACCCAGCCGGCCATCAGCAAGCGCATCGCCGGGCTCGAACAGCAACTGGACGTGCGCCTGTTCGACCGCCTCGGCCGCGAGGTGACCCTGACCGAGGCCGGCCGTGCCCTGCTGCCCCGCGCCTACCAGATCCTCAATGTGCTCGATGATACGCGCCGCGCATTGACCAACCTCAGCGGGGCGGTGAGCGGTCGCCTGACCCTGGCCACCAGCCACCATATCGGCCTGCATCGCCTGCCGCCGCTGCTGCGCGCCTTTACCCGCCAGTACCCGGCGGTGGCGCTGGACATCGAGTTCCTCGATTCCGAGGCGGCCTACGACGAAGTGCTGCATGGCCGCGCCGAGATTGCCGTGATCACCCTGGCGCCCGAGCCACACCACCTGGTGCGCGCCGTGCCGGTGTGGGCCGACGCCCTGGATTTCGTCGCCTCGCCGGAACACCCGCTGGCCCGCAACGGCACCGTGAGCCTGGCCGATGTGGCCCGCCACCCGGCGGTGTTCCCCGGCGGCAACACCTTCACCCACCATATCGTCCAGCGCTTGTTCGAAAGCCAGGGCCTGGCGCCGAACATCGCCATGAGCACCAACTACCTGGAAACCATCAAGATGATGGTGTCCATCGGCCTGGCCTGGAGCGTGCTGCCGCGCACCATGCTCGACGAGCAGGTGGCGCCCATCGCCCTGCCGGGCATACAGCTGTCGCGCCAGCTAGGCTACATTCTGCACACGGAGCGTACGCTGTCGAACGCGGCCAGGGCCTTCATGGCGCTGCTCGACAGCCACGCAGGGTCCGCCTGACCGGTCGTCAGCGCTACAGGGAAGCTTCATTTGCCAAAGGTCTGGTATCGATGCCCAAATCAGCAAACCGCTTTGCGCGCCTGCCCCGCATTCCGGCGGCCGACCCCCAGGAATCGGAGCAGGCCTGGCAGAACGCGCCACAATTGCTCGCCGCGCTCAACGGCGCGCGCCTGGGCGCCTGGCTGTGGGACATCGACAGCGGTCGGGTCAGCTGGTCGCGCGGCACCCAGGCGCTGTTCGGTTTCGACCCGCAACGCCCGCTGCCCAACGACATCGACTACCTCGACCTGCTGCCCGAGGAAGACCGCGCCCGCACCCGCCAGGCGTTCCAGGCGGTGGTCAACGGCGAACCGATCGAGCAGGCCATGCGCCATCGCATCCAGTGGCCCGACGGCAGCATGCACTGGCTGGAGATCAACGGCAGCCTGACCCACGACGCCAACGGCCGGCCGCAGATGATCGGGGTGATCCGCGAGATCACCCGCCAGCGCGAGCGGGAAACCGCGCTGATCAACTCGGAGAAGCGCTTCGCCACGCTGTTTCACCTGAGCCCCAACGCCATCCTCCTGACCCGCCGCCACGACGGCCTGATCATCGAGGTCAACCAGCACTTCGAGCATATGTTCGGCTGGCCGGGGGCCCAGGTGGTCGGCAAGACCAGCCTGGAGCTGGGCCTATGGGTCAACCCCGAGCAACGTCACCAGGTGCTGGACGCCACCCGCGCCGGCAGCGGCCCGCTGACCCTGGAGGTGCAGTTCCGCGCCACCAGCGGCAAGGTTCACGACGGCATCCTCTGCACCCAGGGCATCGAGATGGAGGGGGTCACCTACCTGATCAGCACCTTCGTCGACACCAGCGAGAGCAAGCGCGCCGAACAGGCGCTCAAGGACAGCCAGGAGCGCCTCGACCTGGCCCTGGACTCTGCCCAGCTGGGCACCTGGGACTGGCACATCCCCAGCGGCATGCTCTACGGCTCGGCTCGCGCCGCCCAGCTGCACGGCCTGGACCCGGTGCCGTTCCACGAGTCGTTCGAGGCATTCTTCGAAGGCGTGCCCGAGCAGGAGCGCAACGCCATGCGCCAGGCTTACCGCAGCCTGCGCGAAGGGCCCGCCGGCAACTACCAGATCACCTACCAGGTGCAACTGGACAACGGCGCCTCACGCTATATCGAAAGCCGCGCGCGGCTGTACCGCGACGACCAGGGCAACCCGCTGCGCATGGCCGGCACCTTGCTCGATATCACCGAGCAGGTCGAGCGCGAGCAACGCCTGAGCGCCTCGGAAGAGAAGTTCGCCAGCCTGTTCCAGGTCAGCCCCGACCCGATCTGCGTGACCCGCCAGGACACCGGCCAGTTCATCGAGATCAATCCGGCCTTCAGCCAGACCTTCGGCTGGAACGCCGCCCAAGTGCTCGGCCACACCGCCGAGGAGCTAGGCCTGTGGGCCGAGTCGGCCGAACGCGCGCAGCGCATCGAACGGGTGATCCGCGACCAGGCCCTGAGCAACGTCGCGGTGGGGGTCAACCATCGCAACGGCACGCCCCTGACCTGCGTGATCTCCAGCCGCCTGATCAGCGTCGATGGCCAGCCCTGCAGCGTCACCACCCTGCGCGACATCACCCAGCAACAGCGCGCCGAGGCCGCGCTGAAGGCCAGCGAGGAAAAGTTCGCCAAGGCCTTCCACTCCAGCCCCGACGCCATCACCATTACCGAGCGCCAGAGCGGGCGCTACCTGGAGGTCAACGACGGGTTCAGCCGCCTGACCGGCTACAGCGCCGCCGAGGTGGTCGGGCGCACGGTATACGAGATCGGCATCTGGGCCGACGAGAAGCAACGCGGCGCCCTGCTCAACGAGCTGCGCGAACGTGGCCGCGTGCACCACCGGGAAATGCTCGGGCGCAACAAGCGCGGCGACATTCTTACCGTGGAAGTCTCGGTGGAGCCGATCAGCCTCAACGAAACCGACTGCCTGCTGCTCACCGCCCGCGATGTCAGCCTGCTGAAGAACGCCCAGGCGCAGATCCGCCACCTGGCCTACCATGACCCGTTGACCAACCTGCCCAATCGCGCCCTGCTGATGGACCGCCTGAGCCAGCAGATCGCCCTGCTCAAGCGCCACAACCTGCGCGGCGCGTTGTTGTTCCTCGACCTCGACCACTTCAAGCACATCAACGACTCGCTGGGCCACCCGGTGGGCGACACGGTGCTGAAGATCATCACCGCGCGCCTGGAGGCCAGCGTACGCCTGGAGGACACCGTGGCGCGCCTGGGCGGCGACGAGTTCGTGGTGCTGCTCAGCGGCCTGGAAGGCAGCCGCGAGCTGGTCGAGGGCAAGGTCCGCGAGCTGGCCGACACCCTGCGCGAGCTGCTGGCCGAGCCCATGTCGCTGGACGGCCAGCGCCTGCAGGTGACGCCGAGTATCGGCGTGGCGCTGATCCCCGACCACGGCGCCACCCCGGCCGACCTGCTCAAGCGCGCCGACATCGCCCTGTACCGGGCCAAGGACTCCGGGCGCAACACTACCCAGCTGTTCCACACCACCATGCAAAAGGCCGCCAGCGAGCGCCTGCGCATGGAGAGCGACCTGCGCCTGGCCCTGGCCCGGGGCGAACTGGCGCTGCACTTCCAACCCCAGGTCGACGCCCGCGACAACCGCATCGTCGGCGCCGAGGTGCTGCTGCGCTGGCACCATCCGCAACTGGGCCAGCAACCGCCGGCGCAGTTTATCCAGGTGCTCGAGGAAAGCGGCCTGATCCTCGAAGTTGGCAGCTGGATCCTCGACGAAGCTTGCGACGCCTGCGCGCGCATGCTGGCCGACGGCTTGATCGACGCCGACGATTTCAGCCTGTGCGTCAACATCAGCCCACGGCAATTTCGCCAGAACGACTTCGTCGAGCGGGTGCTGCGCAGCCTGGACGACTACCGCCTGCCCCGGCACATTCTCAAGCTGGAGATCACCGAGGGCATCGTCATCCAGAACCTCGAAGACACCATCAGCAAGATGCGCGAGCTCAAGCGCTACGGCGTGAGCTTCGCTATGGACGATTTCGGCACCGGTTATTCGTCGCTGACCTACCTCAAGCGCCTGCCGGTAGACACGCTGAAGATCGACCAGACCTTCGTGCGCGACGCCCCGGTGGACCCCAACGACGCCGAGATCGTCCGCGCCATCGTCGCCATGGCCCGCAGCCTGGAACTGACGGTGATCGCCGAGGGGGTCGAGCTGAGCGAGCAACTGGAGTTCCTCGAGCGGCTGGGCTGCCACCTGTACCAAGGCTACCTGCATAGCCGGCCATTGCCGCTGCCGGAGTTCCGCCAGATGCTGATGGAAACACCGGCGGACTACTGAAAACACGCGATCCCTGTAGGAGCGGCCTTGTGTCGCGAAAGGGCCGCATGGCGGCCCCGGCGATATCAGCTTGATGCACGAATCCGGGGGGCGCTTCGCGTCCCTTTCGCGACACAAGGCCGCTCCTACAGGGGCCTGCAAAGCAGAAAGGGCACCCGCAGGTGCCCTTTCTTTCATCGTGCCAAACTCAGTTCAGCGCAGGCTTTTCGCCATTGATCGGGATACGCTTGGCCTTGGCCTCTTCCGGTACCACGCGCAGCAGCTCGATGCTGAGCAGGCCGTTGGCCAGGCCCGCACCCTTGACCTCGATGTGGTCGGCCAGGCGGAACGACAGCTTGAAGGCGCGCTGGGCAATGCCCTGGTGCAGGAAGGTGACGCCTTCGCTGCTGTTGTCGCGCTTGCCACCGATCACGGTGAGGACACCTTTTTCAACCTGCAGGTCGAGGTCCTGCTCCTGGAAGCCGGCGGCTGCAACCACGATGCGGTATTGATCGTCGCCATGCTTTTCCACGTTGTAGGGCGGGTAGCTGCTACCGGCCTCGTTACGTGCGGCGGCTTCGAACAGGTCGTTGAAACGGTCGAAACCCACAGAGTTGCGGAAAAGAGGTGCGAGAGAGAAAGCGGTAGTCATGGTCATGAACTCCTGAGATTCAGCAAGTAAAGTCATTACGCGACCCGACTTCGGCATCGCGTACTCAAGAGATATGTCCGGGCAAAAAGCTTTCAAGGGCTGGCCTGAAAAATTTTTCGACTGGGTATGGCATCGTGGGAGCGGGCTTGCCCGCGATAACGTCGGCTCAGGCGACACAAGCCTCGACGGCCTGCATCTGAACCCCCAGCAACCCACTGATCCGCTGGCAGTCATCCTCCCGACGCAGCTCGGCAAACAACGCCACCGCCTGCGGATAACCCCGGGTCAGCATCGCCAGCCACTGCTTCATCCGCCCCGGCGCGTAGCGCGGCGATAGCTTGTCCTGGGCCTGACGCCAGAACTCGCGCAGCAGCGGCAGCAGCTCTTCCCAGCTCATCGGCTGGTATTCGACGCCATCGCGGGCCGCGGCGATCTGCAGGGCCAGGTCCGGGCGCGACACCAGCCCACGCCCCAGCATGATGTCCTGCGCCCCGCTGACCTCACGGCAGCGCCGCCAGTCGTCGACGGTCCAGATCTCGCCATTGGCGAACACCGGCACCTTGACCACATCCTGCACCCGCGCCACCCACTCCCAATGGGCCGGCGGCTTGTAACCCTCGACCTTGGTGCGCGCATGCACCACCAGATGCGCCGAGCCGCCCTCGACCAAGGCTCGGGCACAATCGAGCGCGCCATCGGGGCTGTCGTAGCCCAGGCGCATCTTGGCCGTGACTGGGATATGCGCCGGCACCGCCCTGCGCACCTCAGCCACGATCGCATGCAGCAACTCGGGCTCCTTGAGCAGCACCGCCCCGCCCCGCGACTTGTTGACGGTCTTGGCCGGGCAGCCGAAGTTCAGGTCGATCACCGGCGCGCCCAGCTCGCAGGCCAGGGCCGCATTCTCGGCCAGGCACACCGGGTCGGAACCCAGCAGCTGCACGCGCATCGGCACGCCTGCCGCCGTTCGCGCGCCCTGGCGCAGCTCCGGGGCCAGCTTGTCGAACGACGACGCCGGCAGCAGGCGGTCGCAGACGCGAATGAACTCGGTGACGCACCAATCGATGCCGCCCACCCGGGTCAGGACGTCGCGCAGGATGTTGTCGACCAGCCCCTCCATGGGGGCCAGGGCAATTTGCATGTCAGGGTCTCGCCGCGAAAAAGGCGGCAGTCTAGCAAAAATCCGCCGCCGTTCAGCTGCCGATCAGCGCCGGGCCATAACCGTCGAGGAACTCCGCCGGCATGCGCCGTGGCTTGCCGCTGGACAGTTCGATGCAGGCAAAGGTGGTCTGCGCGCGCAGCAAAGTCACGCCGTCGCTCGGGCGCTTGAGCTGGAAACGCCGGGTCATGCGCAGGCGCTGATCCCAGTCGATGATCCAGGTGGCCAGCTGCAACTCGTCGTCCTCGTAGGCGGCGGCGAGGTAGTCGATTTCATGGCGGACCACCGCCATGGCCCGGTCCAGGCGCCGGTATTCGGCCAGGTCCAGGCCCAGGCGCTGGGAATGGCGCCAGGCGCAGCGCTCCAGCCAGGTGACGTAGACGGCGTTGTTGGCGTGGCCAAGGCCGTCGATGTCTTCGCTGCCGACACGAAGGTCGATGATGAATGGTGCTGCCAGATCCCAGCTCATGCCCGCTCCCGCGATTTCAGTGACCGGGCAGAGTGTAACGGATGCTCAGGCGCTTTGCCGTGCGCGCTGGGTGCTGCGCGCCAGCAGCTCCAGCACGGCCTGGCCCAGGCGCGGGTCGGCCAGCACCCGCAGGTGGCCGCCCGCCTCGAGCAGCAGCAGGCGGCTGTCGAACCAGGCCTTGTGGATCAGTGGGGCTTCGCTGGCCAGGACCAGCTTGTCGTCCTCGGCGTGCACCACCAGCCCAGGGATGTCCAACTGGTAGCCACTGACATCGAGGCGGCTGATCTGCACCCCGACATCGCGTTCCACCTGGCGAATGAACGCCGCCCGCGCGCGCGCCGGCAGGCCAAGCCGCTGGGCGAAACCGCGCAACACCCCAAGCAGTTGCGCCGGCGCGGCGATACTGACCGCGGCATCGGTGCGCAGCCCCCATTGCAGGGCCAGCAGCAGGCTGGCGCCGCCCATGGAGTGGCCGATCACCGCGCGCAACGGCGGCAATTCGGCCGCCGCTTCCAGCAGGGCGCGGGCGAACAGCACCACATTGGCCTTCTCACCCGGCGAACGGCCGTGCCCCGGCCCTTCCAGCGACACCACGGTGTGACCGCTGTCGACCAGGGTTTCGATCAACGCGGCAAACTGGGTCGGCCGCCCTTCCCAACCATGCAGCAACAGCACGGTCGGGCCCTGGCCCCAGCGCAATGCCGACAGGCCGAAGCGCAGGGTGATGCGCTCGGCCTTGGCCAGCAGCGGCAGCTCCCACGGCTTGGGCGGCAGGCTGCGCGGGCTCATGAAGGCGCGGCGCATCCTGCCGGCGACATGTTCGGGGGCCAGGTGGCCGAGGGTGCCGTTGACACCGCGAATCCAGCTGAGGGTCGTCATCGCCTTGCTCCAGGGGGTCGGGGGGGGTCAGATCACTGCCGATTTGGCAGCACGCAGGATCCGGTCGGACAGCTCGCCAGGCCCCAGGGCACGAGCCAAAGACAAGCCACCGATCATCAGGGCCAAGTCGGCGAGCGCCTTGTCGATGTCCTCCGGACGGTCGACCATTTGCGCGGTCATCAGCTCGATATGCTCGCCCAGTACCTCACGAAAAGCGTCCGGCAGGCGCTGCATCTCGCCCAGGGCGCTGGGGATGGGGCAGGCCTGCACTTCAGCGTCACGGTGCTTGCGCGACAGGTAGAACGCCGCAGCCAGTGCCCGTCGCTCGGTACCCAGCAGCTTCGGGTCGAGCTGGGCCAGCAAGGCCCGGCGCTCATCGAGCAATTGGCGGAACGCCTCGAGCATCAGCTCGTCCTTGCTCTGGAAGTGAGCGTAGAAGCCCCCCACGGTCAACCCGGCAGCGCCCATCACCTGGCTGACGCTGGGCTCGGCGGGCCCCTGCTGGATCAACGCGCCGCGGGCAGCCTCGAGGATGCGTTCGCGGGTTTGGCTCTTCTTGTCGCTCATGGCTCACCTAAAATATGATGATCAACATATTATGCTCATAATATTTATTGGCAAGCAGAATTTTCGGCCAGGGTTCGCCGCGGCAGTTTTTCGGGAAGGCGGAAAAACAAAAGGCCCATTCAATAATCGAATGAGCCTTATAAGTCCCGCAAAACGCGGGTAAAAAATTGGCGTCCCCTAGGGGACTCGAACCCCTGTTACCGCCGTGAAAGGGCGGTGTCCTAGGCCACTAGACGAAGGGGACTTAACCTTCATGCCGTTACGTTTTCACGCAACGTGGCGAATTGGTGGAGCTAAGCGGGATCGAACCGCTGACCTCCTGCATGCCATGCAGGCGCTCTCCCAGCTGAGCTATAGCCCCGAGTAAAACAAAAGGCTCATCCATCTGATGATGAGCCTTTCAACTCCCGCAAAACGCGGGTAAAAGTGGCGTCCCCTAGGGGACTCGAACCCCTGTTACCGCCGTGAAAGGGCGGTGTCCTAGGCCACTAGACGAAGGGGACGTAACCTTCGTGCCGACCCGCTTTCGCGGATCGCGGCAAAATTGGTGGAGCTAAGCGGGATCGAACCGCTGACCTCCTGCATGCCATGCAGGCGCTCTCCCAGCTGAGCTATAGCCCCGGATTTCTAGCCTCTCGGCCCAGCGACAATACAGCATCGCTTGTGCAAAACTGGCGTCCCCTAGGGGACTCGAACCCCTGTTACCGCCGTGAAAGGGCGGTGTCCTAGGCCACTAGACGAAGGGGACGAACCTTCTTACCTTCAAGACCCGTTTGCTGGAACCGGTCTTGCCTGACGGCCTTGGCCATCAAGCGGAATTTGGTGGAGCTAAGCGGGATCGAACCGCTGACCTCCTGCATGCCATGCAGGCGCTCTCCCAGCTGAGCTATAGCCCCACAATGTCGCTTTGAACCGAAGCGCTGGCTGGGTGCCTGGCATTTCGTTTTCGTTCATCGCTGTGGACGGGGCGCATATTAAGATCGGATTGCGGGGCTGTCAAACGAATTTTTGAAATTATTCAAAATTTTTTTCACAGATAACAATCACTTACCGCCCTGCCCCGATGTACTTCGCAACCTCGCCCCCTGTAGGAGCGGCCTTGTGTCGCGAAAGGACCGCAAAGCGGTCCCTCGTTTTCAGCATCAGTGCATCGATCGCCGGGGCCGCTACGCGGCCCTTTCGCGACGCAAGGCCGCTCCTACAGTACAGCGCAAGGCTATCAGGCGATGTTCGCCAGCAGCTTTTCCCACTCCTTGTTTTCTTTCTTCGACACGCCGCCGAGCAAGTCCAGGGCCTGGCGCAGGCGATAGCGAGTCAGGTCGGGGCCGAGGATTTCCATGGCGTCGAGCACCGACACCGAGCTGGCCTGGCCAGTAATGGCGGCGAACATCAGCGGCATGGCGTCACGCAGCTTGAGCTCCAGCGCCTCGACCACGGCCTGGATGCACCCGGTGATGCGCTCCTTTTCCCACTGGCGCAGGCTTTCCAGCTTCCACAGGATCAACTGCATCACCTGGCGAACCTGGTCGGCGGACAGCTTCTTGCTTTCGAACAGCTTGGCGTCGAGCTTGAGCGCGCCTTCGAAGAAGAAGCCGCCCAGCGGGGCGATCTGGCTGAAGGTTTCGACCCGGCCCTGCACGTGCGGGGCGATCTGCATCATGTAGTCGCTGTTGAACGCCCACTTCTGCACCCGCGCGGCGAACTCCTGCACCGGCAGCTCACGCAGCCACTGGCCGTTGAGCCACGACAGCTTCTCGATGTCGAAGATCGGGCCACCCAGGGAGATGCGCGACAGGTCGAAGTGCTCGACCATTTCGGCCAGGGAGAACTTCTCGCGCTCGTCAGGCATCGACCAGCCCATGCGCCCGAGGTAGTTGAGCATCGCCTCGGGCATGAAGCCCATGCGCTCGTAGAAGGTCACCGAGGTCGGGTTCTTGCGCTTGGACAGCTTGGACTTGTCCGGGTTGCGCAGCAGCGGCATGTAGCACAGCTTGGGCTGCTCCCAACCGAAGTACTCGTACAGTTTGATCAGCTTCGGCGCCGACGGCAGCCATTCCTCGCCGCGCAGGACGTGGGTGATGCCCATCAGGTGGTCGTCGACCACGTTGGCCAGGAAGTACGTCGGCAGGCCGTCGTTCTTCATCAGCACCTGCATGTCCATGCGGTCCCACGGGATCTCGACGTCGCCACGGAGCATGTCCGGCACCACGCAGATGCCTTCGCTCGGCACCTTCATGCGGATCACGTGCGGCTCGCCGGCAGCCAGGCGGCGCTGCACTTCCTCGGCGCTCAGCAACAGGGCGCGGCCGTCGTAGCGCGGGGTCTCGCCGCGGGCCATCTGCTCGGCGCGCATCTGCTCCAGCTCTTCGGCGGTGCAGAAGCAATAGAAGGCGTGGCCGGCATCGACCAGTTGCTTGGCGTACTGGGCGTAGATCTCGCCACGCTCGCTCTGCCGGTAGGGGCCGTGCGGGCCGCCGACATCCGGGCCTTCGTTCCATTCGATGCCCAGCCAGCGCAGGGCGTCGAAGATCTGCTGCTCCGACTCGCGGGTCGAGCGCAACTGGTCGGTGTCTTCGATCCGCAGGATGAACTCACCGCCGTGCTGCTTGGCGAAGCAGTAGTTGAACAGGGCGATGTAGGCGGTGCCGACATGGGGGTCGCCGGTGGGCGATGGCGCGATACGCGTGCGAACGGTGGTCATGGTGAGTCTCGAACGAAGATTCAAACAAAGGCCGAATGTTAGCAGGGAGCAGGTACCGGGCTCCAGCAATGGCGCTATCGTCACTTGTGAGCCTGCCGGGTACCGCTGTTAAATTTGCTTACACTTTTGCAATCCTGGTCTCCCATGCCCGCCCAACTCAAACGCCGCCTGCTGATCTTCATCACCCTGGTGCTGCTGGTCGCCCTCGCCTTCCTGGGCCACTGGTACTTCAAGGGGCGCTTCTACGAGAGCACCGACAACGCCTACGTCCAGGGCGAGATCACCCGCATCTCCAGCCAACTGGGCGCGCGCATCGACCAGGTGCCGGTGGAGGACAACCAGCATGTGCGCCAGGGCGACCTGCTGGTGCACCTGGAGACGGCGGACTTCGAACTGGCCGTGGCCCGCGCCCGCGCCGCCCTGGCCACCCGTGAAGCGCAGCTGGCACAGGCGCAGAGCCGCCTGACCCAACAGGGCAGCCTGATCGCCGCCGGCCAGGCCCAGGTGGCGGCCAACCAGGCCACCCTCGACCGCTCGCAGCTCGACCTCAACCGCGCCCAGGCCCTGCGCAAGCCCGGCTTCGTCTCCGAGGAACGGGTCACCACCCTGGCGGCCGAAAGCCACGTCGCCCGTTCGCAGGTGGACAAGGCCCAGGCCGACCTCAAGGGCCAGCGCCAGCAGGTCGATGCGCTGAGCGCCGAGCTCAAGCGCCTCGACGCACAAATTGCCAACGCCCGCGCCGACCTGGCCCAGGCCGAGCTCAACCTCACCCGCTGCGCCATCCATGCGCCGATCAGCGGCACCATCGGCCAGCGCAGCGCACGCAATGGCCAGGTGGTGCAGGCCGGCGCCTACCTGCTGTCGATCGTCCCGGACGAGGACATCTGGGTGCAGGCCAACTTCAAGGAAACCCAGATCGGCAGGATGCACCCCGGCCAACGCGCCGAACTGCTGTTCGACAGCTACCCCGACACGCCCATCGAAGCCCGCGTCGACAGCCTGTTCGCCGCCTCCGGCGCGCAGTTCAGCCTGCTGCCGCCCGACAACGCCACCGGCAACTTCACCAAGGTGGTGCAACGCATCCCGGTCAAGCTGACCTTCGCCGCCGACAACCCGCTGCATGGCCGCATCCGCCCGGGCATGTCGGTCACGGCCACGGTCGACCTGCGTGACGGCAACGCGGATGGCCGGTGACCCACTGCTGCGCCCCACGGCCGAGCCGAGCCGGCGCGACTGGATCGCGGTGATGAGCGTGATGCTGGGGGCCTTCATGGCGGTACTGGACATCCAGATCACCAACTCGTCGCTCAAGGACATCCAGGGCGCGCTGTCGGCGACCCTGGAGGAAGGCTCATGGATCTCCACGTCCTACCTGGTGGCGGAGATCATCATGATCCCCCTCACCGCCTGGCTGGTGCAGCTGCTCTCGGCACGGCGTTTGGCGGTGTGGGTATCGCTGGGTTTCCTGGCCTCATCGCTGCTGTGCTCGATGGCCTGGAACCTGGAAAGCATGATCCTGTTCCGTGCGATGCAGGGCTTCACCGGCGGCGCGCTGATCCCGCTGGCCTTCACCCTGACCCTGATCAAGCTGCCCGAACACCACCGCGCCAAGGGCATGGCCATGTTCGCCATGACCGCCACCTTCGCCCCTTCGATCGGCCCGACCCTGGGCGGCTGGCTGACCGAGAACTGGGGCTGGGAATACATCTTCTACATCAACATCCCGCCGGGGCTGGTGATGATCGCCGGCCTGCTCTACGGCCTGGAAAAGAAGGCCGCGCACTGGGAGCTGCTGAAAAGCACCGACTACGCCGGCATCGTCAGCCTCGGCCTGGGCCTGGGTTGCCTGCAGGTGTTTCTCGAGGAAGGCCATCGCAAGGACTGGCTGGAATCGAGCCTGATCGTCGGCCTTGGCACGGTCGCCCTGCTCAGCCTGATCCTGTTCGTGATCCTGCAGTTCTCCCGCGCCCATCCGCTGATCAACCTGCGCATCCTCGGCAACCGCAACTTCGGCCTGTCGAGCATCGCCAGCCTGGGCATGGGCGTGGGGTTGTACGGCTCGATCTACCTGCTGCCGCTGTACCTGGCGCAGATCCAGGGCTACAACGCCCTGCAGATCGGCGAGGTGATCATGTGGATGGGTATTCCGCAGTTGTTCCTGATTCCGCTGGTGCCGCAATTGATGAAGGTGATCTCGCCCAAGGTGCTCTGCGCCCTGGGCTTTTGCCTGTTCGGCGTGGCCAGCTTCAGCTCCGGGGTGCTCAACCCCGACTTCGCCGGGCCGCAGTTCAACCAGATCCAGGTGATCCGCGCCATCGGCCAGCCAATGATCATGGTCACCATTTCGCTGATCGCCACGGCGTATATCCAGCCACAGGATGCAGGGTCGGCCTCGAGCCTGTTCAACATCTTGCGCAACCTCGGCGGCGCCATCGGCATCGCCCTGCTGGCAACGCTGCTGGATGCGCGCACCAAGGTGTATTTCGACTACCTGCGCGAGGCGTTGGTACCGAGCAACCCGCGGGTGGCCGAGCGTCTGGGGCAACTGGCCGAGCGCCTGGGCAGCGACAACGCCGCGCTGGGCAAGCTGAGCGAAATCACCCACCAACAGGCGTTGATCATGGCCTACAACGACGCCTTCCATTTTGTCGGGATTGGACTGGCGGTGAGCATGCTGGCGGTGTTGCTGACGCGCAAGTTGCCGCAGGGGTTGAAAACGGGCGAAGCGCACTGATCGAGTTACACCTGACCTGTAGGAGCGGCCTTGTGTCGCGGAAGGGCCGCAAAGCGGCCCCGGCAAGTTCTGCCTTGACGCTGAGATCCTGGGGCTGCTGCGCTGCCCTTTCGCGACACAAGGCCGCTCCTACAAGGATTGCATAGGGCTTTAGCTAGCCAGCAAGCGCTCACGCAACTTGCCGATCTCGTCGCGCAGCTGCGCCGCTGCCTCGAACTCCAGGTCGCGGGCGAACTGGAACATTTTCTCTTCCAGCTGCTTGATACGCTTGGTGATCTCGGCCGGGCTCTGCAGCTCGGCCTCGTAACGCCCGGCCTCCTCCGCGGCCTTGGCCATGCCCTTGCGCTTCTTGCTGCGCGCCCCTGGCACGGTGGCGCCTTCCATGATGTCGGTGATGTCCTTGACCACCCCCCTGGGCACGATGCCGTTGGCCTGGTTGAAGGCCAACTGTTTCTCGCGGCGCCGCTCGGTCTCGTCGATGGCGCGCTGCATCGAGCCGGTCATGTTGTCGGCGTAGAGGATCGCCTTGCCGTTGAGGTTGCGCGCGGCGCGGCCGATGGTCTGGATCAGCGAACGCTCGGAGCGCAGGAAGCCCTCCTTGTCGGCATCGAGGATCGCCACCAGCGACACCTCGGGCATGTCCAGGCCCTCGCGCAGCAGGTTGATGCCCACCAGCACGTCGAAAGTGCCCAGGCGCAGGTCGCGAATGATCTCGACCCGCTCGACGGTGTCGATGTCCGAGTGCAGGTAGCGTACCCGCACATCGTGATCGGCCAGGTAGTCGGTAAGGTCCTCGGCCATGCGCTTGGTCAGGGTGGTGGCCAGTACCCGCTCGCCCTGGGCGACGCGCTTGCCGATCTCCGACAGCAGGTCGTCGACCTGGGTCAGCGCCGGACGCACCTCGACCTGCGGGTCGACCAGACCGGTCGGGCGCACCACCTGCTCGACCACGCGCCCGGCATGCTCGGCCTCGTAGGGCCCCGGGGTGGCGGAAACGAAGATGGTCTGCGGGCTCACCGCTTCCCACTCGTCGAAACGCATCGGCCGGTTGTCCAGCGCCGATGGCAGGCGGAAGCCGTACTTCACCAGGGTTTCCTTGCGCGAGCGGTCGCCCTTGTACATGGCGCCGACCTGCGGAACGCTGACGTGGGACTCGTCGATGACCAGCAGGGCGTCGGCCGGCAGGTAGTCGTAGAGGGTGGGCGGCGGCGCCCCGGCCGGACGCCCGGAGAGGTAGCGCGAGTAGTTCTCGATGCCGTTGCAGTAGCCCAGCTCGAGGATCATCTCCAGGTCGAAACGGGTGCGTTGCTCCAGGCGCTGGGCCTCGACCAGCTTGTTGTGCGTGTTCAGGTACTCGAGCCGGTCCTTGAGCTCTTCCTTGATGCCCTCCACCGCGTCGAGCAGGGTCTCGCGCGGGGTCACGTAGTGGCTCTTGGGGTAGAAGGTGAAACGCGGCAACTTGCGGATCACCTCGCCAGTCAACGGATCGAAGGCGGCGATGTTCTCCACCTCGTCGTCGAACAGCTCGATGCGAATGGCCTCGAGGTCGGATTCGGCCGGGAAGATATCGATCACGTCGCCCCGCACCCGGAACGTGGCGCGGGCGAAGTCCATCTCGTTGCGGGTGTACTGCAGGTCTGCCAGGCGTCGCAGCAGGGCGCGCTGGTCGAGCTTGTCGCCGCGGTCGACGTGCAGGACCATCTTCAGGTAGGTCTCGGGGCTGCCCAGGCCGTAGATGCACGAAACGGTGGTGACGATGATCGCGTCGCGCCGTTCCAGCAGCGCCTTGGTCGCCGACAGGCGCATCTGTTCGATATGGTCGTTGATCGAGGCGTCCTTCTCGATGAAGGTGTCCGACGACGGCACATAGGCTTCGGGCTGGTAGTAGTCGTAGTACGAAACGAAGTACTCCACCGCGTTGTTCGGGAAGAATGCCTTGAACTCGCCGTACAACTGGGCCGCCAGGGTCTTGTTCGGCGCCAGCACCATGGTCGGGCGCTGCACCTGCTGGATCACGTTGGCGATGCTGAAGGTCTTGCCCGAGCCGGTCACCCCGAGCAGGGTCTGGTGCGAAAGGCCGGCGTCGATGCCCTCGACCATCAGGCGGATGGCCTCGGGCTGGTCGCCGGCCGGCTGGAATCGGGTGACGAGCTGGAACTCGGACATGACGGACCTCGTGGATGTCGCGGCAACTGTAAATTTAGCCAGTAGTCTATACCCAAATGCGCGCCTCGGGCGTGGCTTTCAGGGCCCAGTTGTCAACGCGCATTGCAATGGACCGGGCAATTCGACCAATGGTCGAAAAATATTTGCGCAAACCGCTGGAAAAGCAGCGCCAGACTGTCGCGGTGACCGGTCGGTATCACTATACTGACTCCCCGTTTGCGCACCGCTTCAGTGCCTTCGGCTGGAGCGTGGCCCCCCTATCACTCTCCTATCAGAGCCAAGGTAACAATGAGCCTGTTTTCCGCTGTCGAGCTGGCACCCCGCGACCCCATCCTGGGCCTCAACGAAGCATTCAACGCCGATACCCGCACCGACAAGGTGAACCTGGGCGTGGGCGTTTACTGCAATGAGGAAGGCCGTATCCCGCTGCTGCGCGCGGTGATCGAAGCCGAGACCGCGCGTGCCGCCCAGCACGCCTCCCGCGGCTACCTGCCGATCGACGGCATCGCCCAGTACGACCAGGCCGTGCAAAAGCTGATCTTCGGTGCCGAGTCGCCGCTGCTGGCCGCCGGCCGCGTGGTCACCGTGCAAGCCGTTGGCGGCACCGGCGCGCTGAAGATCGGCGCCGACTTCCTCAAGCGCCTGCAGCCGGGCGCCGTGGTCGCCATCAGCGACCCGAGCTGGGAAAACCACCGCGCCCTGTTCGAGAGCGCCGGTTTCCCGGTGCAGACCTACCGCTACTACGATGCCGCCAGCAATGGCGTCAACCGCGCCGGCATGCTCGAGGACCTGAACACCCTGCCCGCCGGCTCGATCATCGTCCTGCACGCCTGCTGCCACAACCCGACCGGCGTCGACCTGACCCTGGACGACTGGAAGAACGTGCTGGAAGTGGTCAAGGCCAAGGGCCACGTGCCGTTCCTCGACATGGCCTACCAGGGCTTCGGCGACGGCATCGACGAAGACGCCTTCGCCGTGCGCCTGTTCGCCGAGTCGGGCCTGGAGTTCTTCGTTTCCAGCTCGTTCTCCAAGTCGTTCTCGCTGTATGGCGAGCGCGTCGGCGCGCTGTCGATCGTCACCGCCTCGAAGGACGAGAGCACCCGCGTGCTGTCGCAGGTCAAGCGGGTGATCCGCACCACCTACTCCAACCCGCCGACCCACGGCGCCAGCATCGTCGCCGCCGTGCTCAACAGCGCCGAACTGCGCCAGATGTGGGAAACCGAGCTCGCCGAGATGCGCACCCGCATCCATGGCATGCGCAAGCAGATGGTCCAGTTGCTGGCCGAGTACGGCGCCAACCGCGACTTCAGCTTCGTCGGCCGCCAGGTCGGCATGTTCTCCTACTCGGGCCTGACCGTTGACCAGGTCGCACGCCTGAAGAACGAGTTCGGCATCTATGCGCTGGACACCGGTCGCATCGCGGTCGCCGCGCTGAACCAGAGCAACATCCACGTGGTCACCAAGGCCATCGTCGAGGTGCTGTAACTGCTTGATTGTCCGAGGGAAGCTTGACTTCCCTCGGGCCATGGGTAAGATACGCGCAGATTCCGCGATAGCTCAGTCGGTAGAGCAAATGACTGTTAATCATTGGGTCCCTGGTTCGAGTCCAGGTCGCGGAGCCAAACATTGAAAAAACCTCCAGATGCGCAAGCACTGGAGGTTTTTTCTTTTCCGGCCTGGCGCTTGTGTTCCGACTGCCCTGGACTATCGTCTGCCTGCGCACCTCGCGCAGCAACGACAGGGAGTCAACATGGACACCGTTCGCAACGCCCAGCAAGCCGTGGAAACCGTCGCCGACCAAGCCATTCTCGCCGCGCAGCAAAAGACCTTCGCGGTAGGCGGCTGCATCATCGAGAATGCCACCGGCAAGGTGCTGAAGGCCATGCACAACAATGTGCTGATGCCCTACCCCAACAGTACCGCGCAACCCCCATTCCTGCCCCATGACCCGACGGCCCACGGCGAGCGCCAGCTGGTGCAGTGGTACTACGACAACCGTCAGGCCCTGAACCTGCCAGAGCCCAGCGCGCTGACCGTGGTCACCACCCTGGACCCTTGCGCGATGTGCGCAGGCTCCCTGCTCACCGCCGGCTTCAACGTGGCGGTCAGCGCCATCGACACCTATGCCGGGGTCAACTACAACAGCCAGTTCGACTTCCCGACCCTGCCGCCGCAGGTACGCCAGAAAGCCCAGCAGACCTGGGGCTACTACGCGGTAGGCGAGCCTGTCGATCGGCAGTATCAGGGCTCGACGGGCCCTGTCTTCGCGAAGCAAAGCGTCGACGCGCGGGTGTTCAGCCTGACCGGGTCGATTTTCGATGCCAGCGTCAATACGGTGCGCGAGGCGAGCAACAACAGCGGCCTGGCGCCTGACCAACTGAAGAACCCAGCCTCGCTGCCGGCCGGCAGCGCGGTGCGCAAGGCACTGAGCGAACTCAGCCCATGGGCGTTGACGGTCAAGTTCGACAACCCGCGCATGCCGGGCGCGGCCCTGGCCAAGCCGCTGACCCAAACCGCTCATCATGCCGACACGATGAACGCCGTGGCCTTGCTGGATCCGTTCGGCAACCTGCTGGCCTGCCTGGGCGGCCAGGAGAAGCAGTCGCCCATCCGCACGGCGTTCATGGAAACCACGCGCCGCTATGCCTTGATGCGCTGGCAGCTGATGAACAGCAACGACCCGCAGGTGCGTGCCGAGGCGCAGCAGTACCTCACTCATCCCAAGTACGGCACGTTCGTCTTCCTGTACATCCCCGACCCGCGCACCAGCGAGGCGGTGATGACCTTCGGGGCGTATGGCTCGACCATGGAGGGGCCTGTGCCGCAGTCGTTCCCATCCAACCTGCAATACGTGCTGCGCCATCCGGGTGTGACGGTGCAGGCTGTGGCAGAGCTGGCGCAGAACCTGCCGCCTTTCTACACCCAGAGCGTGCAGGTGGCGCCCTGCCAGGTGCTCGACAACGCGCTGATCCAGGCGGCGCAGAGCGCGCTGTAACCGTCCGGAGGGGTCAAGGGGACAGGGGCTCGGTCACTGGCCGCCCCTGGTCCACCAGGCTCCATACCAGCAGTTTGGCCGGCTGGGTCGTGCTGGCGTTGCGCGAGACGCTGTGCACGGTGCCTGGCGCCTCGTACCAGAACTCGCCGGCCTTGTAGGTTTTCTCGGCTTCGTCGTTGAGCTTCGAGGTGACGGCCCCTTCCAGCACGTAGGCCATGACCGCGCCCGGGTGCTGATGCGCCGGGGAGGCCTGGCCGGGGCCATAGCTGACGGTGAGCATCACGGCTTTCTTGCCGGGGGCATTGCTGGGGGTTTGTTCCTGCAGGATCTTCACTTGGTCAGGCTTGTCGCCATGGGCCCAGGCGGGCGACAGCGGGGCAAGCAGGCCTAGGGTCAGCAGGGCAATGGGCAGGCGGAGGGTTCGCATCGGGTTTCTCCTGAGTGGCATCTACTTTCAGGTTAAGCCCGGGGTTGGCGAGGGCAAATGGCCAATTAGCGAAAAAACCGGGAGGCCGATGTTGTTGCTGTTGCTGTTGCTGTTGCTGTTGCTGTTGCTGTTGCTGTTGCTGTTGCCGAACGAGAGGCTAGCGCCCTAGCCCACGAGCGACAGCTGCGCCAGTGCAGGCGCCGCCCGTAACTTCGCGACTTCAGGAGGCCGAACGCAGGCCTTGCGTAGGGA
>NZ_JAMYBV010000042.1:0-22299 GCF_024126635.1 Pseudomonas sp. VA159-2
CGAAAGGGCCGCAAGGCGGCCCCAGGATTTCAGCGTTGATGCAAAGATCGCAGGGGCCGCTTCGCGGCCCTTTCGCGACCCAAGGCCGCTCCTACACGGGGATTGCGCTTGGCTGGGCTCAATCCGGTCGCTGCAGGGTTTTCTGCTTGAGGATGTAGGCGCTGACCAGCACCGCGCTGGTCAGCATGAACACCCGCGCCCAGAACAGCGGCACCAGGTAGCAGGACAGGCCGATGCTCGCCCACATCAAGCCGATGGCATAGACCTTGCCCTTGAGCGGGATGCCCTCGCCGCTGAGGTAGTCGCGGATCCATGGCCCGAGCTTCGGGTGATGCACCAGCCAGGCATGAAAACGCGGCGAACTGCGGGCAAAGCAGGCCGCCGCGAGCAGCAGGAACGGGGTGGTGGGCAACACCGGCAGGAAGATCCCCGCCACCCCCAGCGCGACGCTGAGCCAGCCGACGGCCAGCAGCAGGTAGCGCACCACCTGTGATCAGTGGTGGCGCGGCTTGAGCAGGGCAGGCTTTTCTTCCGGCGCGTGCAGCAGCAGGAACAGGGCGCTCAGCGCCTCGGGGATCTGCACGATCATGTCGTCCTGCAGGTTGGCGTTGCTGGCAATGTCGGCGAACTCGGGCTGTTCGTCGAACAGGCCCGAGCCGACCATGATCGGCAGCAGCATTTCGCTGACTTCTTCCTCGGCGTTCTCGAACCAGGCCTCTTCACGCAGGAATACGCCTTCCATGAAGCCGATGCACCAACCGCGCAGGTCGGAATCGTCCGGCTCGTCGGTCAGGTCCAGTTCACACGGCAGGTCGAACTCCTCGTCGCTGGCCAGCTGGCGGGCGATGTGGCCCTTGAGCGCGACCAGGGTGGCCTCGATCTCGGTGCGCTGGGCCTCGCTGGCGTAGTGGGGTTGTTCGGCGAACAGCGCGTCGATCCATTCGCGTTCAGGTACTTCCTCGGAGCAGATCGACAGCGCGGTCAGGTAGCCGTGGGCGGCGACGTAGTCCAGCGCTTCTTCGTGCAGCTCATCGGCGTCGAGGAAGGCTTGCAGGCGGGTCAGTTGCTCGGCGAAGGACATTACAGGGCTACCTTGGGGAATAAACGATGCTGAATTCTAGCACCTTGCGGCGCTTGCGGGGCAAAGGGAACGTCCGTCACCGGGGCATGCCGGGGGGCGTGGCAGTCGGGTATACTCCGCGGTTTTTCGTGCCCGCTGGCGATTTTCGCGCCATCTGGCAAAAACCGCTTACGCATTCGGTGTGTGCGCGGCGGATTTATCGTCCAGCCTGAGTCCAGGATGGTACGGCGATTTTGGAGTGGCAAATGCTCGAACAGGCTCAGCGCGTCCTCAAGGATGTCTTCGGTTACGACAGTTTCCGCGGGCGCCAGGCAGCGATCATCGAATGCGTGGCAGGCGGCGGCGACGCCCTGGTGCTGATGCCCACCGGCGGTGGCAAGTCGCTGTGTTTCCAGGTACCGGGGTTGCTGCGCCCGGGCCTTACGGTGGTGGTGTCGCCGCTGATCGCGCTGATGGACGACCAGGTGGCTACCCTGGACGAGCTGGGCGTGGCCGCCGCCGCGTTGAACTCGACGCTCAGCGCCGAGCAGCAGCGTGACCTGGCCGGGCGCCTGCGCCGCGGCGAGGTGAAGATGCTCTACCTGGCCCCCGAACGCCTGGTACAGCCGCGCATGCTGGACTTCCTGCGCGGCCTGGACATCGCCCTGTTCGCCATCGACGAGGCCCACTGCGTGTCGCAATGGGGCCACGACTTCCGCCCGGAATACCTGCAACTGGGCCAGCTCGCCGAACTGTTCCCCCATGTGCCGCGCATCGCCCTGACCGCCACCGCCGACATGCGTACCCGCGAGGAGATCGTCCAGCGCCTGCACCTGCAAGGCGCCGAGCGCTTCCTGTCGAGCTTCGACCGGCCGAACATCTTCTACCGCATCGTGCCCAAGGAGGCGCCGCGCAAGCAGCTGATGGCCTTCCTCGGCGAGCGCCGCGGCAATGCCGGCATCGTCTATTGCCTGTCGCGCAAGAAGGTCGACGAAACCGCCGCGTTCCTCTGCGACCAAGGCTTCCCGGCGCTGCCCTACCACGCCGGGCTGGCCGCCGAGACCCGCGCTGCCAACCAGCACCGCTTCCTCAACGAGGAAGGCCTGATCATGGTTGCCACCATCGCCTTCGGCATGGGCATCGACAAACCCAACGTGCGCTTCGTCGCCCACCTCGACCTGCCCAAGTCGCTCGAGGCCTATTACCAGGAGACCGGCCGGGCCGGCCGCGACGGCCTGCCATCGGATGCCTGGATGGCCTACGGCCTGCAGGACATGGTGATGCTCAAGCAGATGCTGCAGAACTCCGAGGGCGACGAGCGCCACAAGCGCATCGAGCAGCACAAGCTCGACGCCATGCTGGCGCTGTGCGAGGAAACCCGCTGCCGCCGCCAGTCGCTGCTGGCCTACTTCGACGAAGTGCTGGAGCAACCCTGCGGGCATTGCGACAACTGTGTCGACAACGTACAGACCTGGGATGCCACCGAACCCGCGCGCCAGGCGCTGTCGGCAGTGTTCCGCACCGGCCAGCGCTATGGCGTCGGCCACCTGGTCGACGTGCTGCTGGGCAAGGACACCGAGAAAGTGCGTAATTTCGGCCACGAGAAACTCTCGGTGTTCGGTGTCGGCAAGGCCCTGGCCGAGGCCGAATGGCGCTCGCTGTTCCGCCAACTGGTGGCCCGTGGCCTGGTAGACATCGACCTGGAAGGCTATGGCGGCCTGCGCCTGTCCGACAGCTGCCGGCCGCTGCTGCGCGGCGAGGTGAACCTGCAACTGCGCCGCGACCTCAAGCCGCAGACCACGGCCAAGGCCTCCAGTGGCAGCGGCAGCAGCCCGGCCAGCCAGCTGGTGCGTGCCGAGGAGCGCGAGCTGTGGGAGGCACTGCGCACCCTGCGGCGCAAGCTGGCCGAGGAGCACAGCGTGCCGCCCTACGTCATCTTCCCCGACTCGACCCTGCTGGAGATGCTGCGCAGCATGCCCACCAGCCTCCGCGACATGGCCCAGGTCAGCGGCGTTGGCGCGCGCAAGCTGGAGCGCTACGGCCAGGCCTTCCTCGAAGTGCTCAACGGTGCTGGCGGCACCGAGGAGGCGCCGAAGGTGGTGCTCGACCTGCGTCACGAACTGGTCAGCCTGGCCCGTGCCGGCATGACCCCGGCGCAGATCGCCGGCCAGCTCAACTGCACCGAGAAGAACGTCTACAGCCTGCTGGCCGAGGCCATTGGCCGCCAGGAACTGAGCCTGGAGCAGGCACTGGATTTGCCCGAGGACCTGATGATGGAGGTGCAGGACGCCTTCCTCGACGGCGAGGGCGAGTTGCCGCCGGTGTCGGTGGTGGCGCCGCTGTTCGACGCGCGGGTGCCCGAGGGGGTGCTGCACTGCGTGCGCGCGGCGCTGGCGGCGGAGTTCGAGCTCTGATTGCCGGCATTTGTGCCATTTGCTGATCTTTGTCATGCCCCTACAGGAATATCCGCGTTTTCCACGGCGCTGAGCCTTGCCGGATCGGTCGGGTCATGATTAGCTGACTAATAATTAGTTCTGTTTATTGAGTTGCTTATGCCCCTGACCGACAACCAACACCGTTTCGGCATGCAGCTGGCCCAGATGTCCCGGGGTTGGCGTGCCGAACTGGACCGCCGCCTGGCCGGGCTCAACCTTTCGCAGGCGCGTTGGCTGGTGTTGTTGCACCTGGCGCGTTTCGACGAGGCGCCGACCCAGCGTGAGCTGGCCCAGAGCGTGGGCGTCGAGGGCCCGACCCTGGCCCGCCTGCTCGATAGCCTGGAAAGCCAGGGCCTGGTGCGCCGCCAGGCGGTGATGGAAGACCGCCGGGCCAAGAAGATCCTGCTGTGCCCGCCGGCCAAGCCGCTGATCGAGCAGATCGAAACCATCGCCAATGCCTTGCGCGTCGAGCTTTTCACCGGCATAGACGAGGCCGACATGGAAGTGTGCATGCGCGTGCATGCAAAGATCCTTGGTAATCTCGAGAAGTCCTGAACCCTTCGTCAATCGCGGGGCAAGCCCGCTCCCACACTAGGCTGCATGACGTGTGGCAGCGCGCTTGCCCCGCGATCGTTTCTAGAAGGTATGCCCCAGGTTCAGGTACACCGCCTTCTCATCGGCATCATTGACCCCATAGCTCAGGTTCAGCGGCCCCAGCGGCGTTTCCAGGCCGAGGAAGATGCTCGCCGCGTTGATGTAGCCACTGTCGAATTCATTGTCGTTGTTCCATGCCCGGCCACGCTCCAGCGAGCCACCCAGGTACAGCGGGAAGTCCAGCGGCAGGTACGCCCGTGGGGTCAGGCGGCGGTAGTAGACCATCCGCAGCAGGCTCATGTTCTGCCCAGAGATCGAGTCCTGGCGAAAGCCCGACAGCTGCCGCGCGCCACCGAACACGAAGCTTGAGGTCACCACCTCGGCGTCATCCAGGGTTCTTCCATAGCGCCCGCCCAGCACCAGGGTATTCGCTCCGCTGCTGATGGCCTTGTCCAGGTTGACCAGCCATTGCCGGTAGTCCTGGTCCGAGTCCAGCGACTTGTCGTACTTGCGCACGGTCAGGCCGATGTCCTCGCCGCTGTGCGGGAAGTACACGTTGTCGAAGGTGTCGAACGAGTACTTGAGCTCATAGAAGCCCTCGTTGAAGCTGACCTTGGGCAGGTCCTGGTCGCCGATGCGCACCTCGGCATTGCCCCAGGCCTTGCCCACCCCCAGGCGCACCTCGCCGTAGGTGCCGATCTGCCGGCCGACATTGAGGCCGAAGCCATAGCGCTCGAGGCGATACTCGGCCACCGGGTCGTTGTCGAGGGTGGCCTCGACGTTCTGCGAGCCCAGGTCCAGGTAGGGGGCGATGAAGTAGCGCGAACCGACGTCCAGCGGCTGGTAGAACTCGCTGTACAGCTCCTGCTGGTCGCCGATCTGCGCGCGGGTCAGCCATTCGGCGCCAAGGCGGTTGATGCCGTTGACCCGGTAGCTGGCGCCAAGGTTGAAGGCGCTGTCGCCGCGCAGGTCGTCGGACAGGTTCAGGCCCAGGCGCAGGTAGTCGGTGCCGCCGCGCCGGCCACGGGCATTGATCACCAGGGTGTTGTCCTCGCCCTTGTGCACCACCCGGTACTGCACCTGGTCGAAGTAGTCGAGGCCGTACAGGGTGCCCATGTCGGTCTGCAGGCGGCCGAGGTCCAGCGGTTCGCCGATGGGCTGGCGGATGTAGTAGCGGATCACGTCGTCGCTGACCTTGGAGTCGTTCTCCACCTTGATCGCGGTGATCATCGGCGTGCGCTGGCGTGGCGAGCGGGCCATCGCCAGGTTGGCGTCGCCTTCGGGCTGGCGCAGCGCCGCCAGGCGTGGGTCGAGACCGCGGGTGGCGCGGTAGCCGGCGTCGATCATGTCCTGGGCGCGGCCGAAGTCGGTGACGCCGAAGGCGGCCAGTGGCGGCTGCACCAGGATGTCCTCGCGGCGCAGGCTGGCCAGTTGTTCCTCGGAGTTGCGCCGGGTCATCAGGGTGATCGACTGGTTGAGCACATCCACCACCGTGGCCAGCTGCTTGCGGTTGCGCAGCGGTGTGCCGATGTCGACGACGATGGCCAGGTCGACGCCCATCTCGCGGACCACATCCACCGGGATGTTGTCGGTCATGCCACCGTCCACCAGCAGGCGGCCGTCCAGCTCCACCGGGGCGAACACCGCCGGGATCGACATGCTGGCGCGGATCACCTGGGGCAGGTGGCCGCGGCGGAACACCACCTTTTCGCCGCTGGTGATATCGGTGGCCACGGCACGGAACGGGATCGGCAGCTTGTCGAAGTCGCGAATGTCGGCAGTGTGGGCCAGCTTGCTTTCCAGCAGCAGGGCCAGGTTCTGGCCCTGGATCACCCCAAGGGGCAGGCCGAGGCTGCCGTCGTCGCGAAAGCTCAGCTTCTGCTTGACCAGAAAGTCGCGGTCGTCCTGCTTGCGCCGGAACGGCACGTCCTTGCGCGGTGGCGCGTCGGACAGCGCCTGTTGCCAGTCGAGGGTGGTGGCCAGCTTCTCCAGTTCGGCGATGCTGTAGCCAGAGGCATACAGCCCGCCGACCACCGCGCCCATGCTGGTGCCGGCGATGGCATCGATGCGCACGCCCTGTTCCTCGAGGGCCTTGAGCACGCCGATATGCGCCAGGCCACGGGCGGCGCCGCCGGACAACACCAAGCCGATCTTCGGCCGGGGCGCGTCGATGGCCTGCGCGGTGAAGGAGGTGAGCAGCAGGAGGCAGAACAGCAAGCGGCGCATCGTGAGTCTCAAACCAGAGGGTAAAGACCGCTAGTATAAGCGGCCCTTCCCACGGAGTTCCCCGACATGTCCGAGAGCAAGCCGCAAATTGTCATCACTTATTGCACCCAGTGCCAATGGCTGCTGCGTGCTGCCTGGCTGGCCCAGGAACTGCTCAGCACCTTTGCCGACGACCTTGGCCAGGTGGCCCTGGCACCCGCCACGGGCGGGGTGTTCCACATCAGCTGCGACGGCGTGCAGATCTGGGAGCGCAAGGCCGACGGCGGTTTTCCCGAGGCCAAGGTGCTCAAGCAACGGGTGCGCGACCAGATCGACCCGCAGCGCGACCTGGGCCATAACGACCGCTGATCAGGCGCCTTCGGCCACGGCCTGGCGGGCCGGCTGCTCGGCGGCCAGGCGGCTGGACAGGACGATGGCGAAGATGATCAGCGCGCCACCGGCAAGCATGCGCAGGGTCGGGGTTTCGGCAAACACCACCCAGGCCACGGCAATGCCGTAGACCGGTTCCATACCGAACACCACTGCGGCGGTGCGCGCCTTGATCACCGCCAGGCTGGCGACGAACAGGCTGTGGGCGACACCGGTGCAGAAGACCCCGAGCAGGGCGATCCACAGCCAGTCCAGCGGCGTTACGGCGCCCAGGCCAGGGGCGGCGAAGGGCAGCAGGCACAGGCCCACCACCAGGTTCTGCCACAGCGCGGCCTGCACGGCCGGCAGGCGCCCGGAGCCGGCGCGGTTGGTCAGCGACAGCAGCGAGAACAGCAGGCCCGACAGCAGCGCCCAGAGCAGGCCGCCGGTGGCGGCGCTGGCCAGGTCGAACGCTGGGGTCACCAGCACCAGGCCGATGCTCACCAGCGCGACCAGCAGCGCTTCGTTGCGGCGGATGCGTTCGCGGAACAGGAGGCCTTCGAGGATCACGGTGAAGGCCGGGAAACTGGCGAAACCCAGGGTGGCGATGGCCACGCCGGCGACCTTGACGGCAATGAAGAAACTCACCCAGTGCCCGGCCAGCAGCACGCCGCCGAGCAGCAGGCGGCGCAGGTCCTGGCCGCGCAGCGGGGCCCAGGCCTGGCGCGCCAGGCTGGCGAACAGGCCCAGGGCGAGCACGGCGAAGGCGGCGCGGCCGAAGACGATGATCGAGGGGCTGGCGCTGGTGGCCAGCTTGCCGAAGACGCCGGTCAGGCCGAAGAACAGCGCGCCGATATGCAGGGCGCCGAGGGCGGTGCGGTGGTTCATGGTAATCCTTTGGCTGCGGTGAGCGTTGCGTGCTGGCTCCATCGCCGGGCAGGCCCGCGATGAGGTCGATACAAGCAGCAGTGTATGTTCGATCCTCAGGCAGTTCTGTCGCCCACCTCGCGCCCGTTGTCGCCAGACTCGCGCCGCAACGCCAGCGGCGTGCAGCCGAATGTTCGCAGCACTGCCGCGCAGAAGGCGCTTTGCGAGCCATAGCCCACCTGTGCGGCGACCTCGCCCACCGGCAGCGGGGTGTCGCGCAACAATCGCCGCGCCATCAGCAAGCGCCGCTGGCGGATGTAGTCCATCGGCGTCATCCCCGTTTCGCTGGCGAACCGTGCGTACAGGCGCGCGCTGGACAGCCCGGCCAGCCGCGCCAGGTCGGCGACCTGCAACGGATGGGCGGCGTGCTGCTCGATATGCCGGTCGAAGGCGGCATAGGGCAGGCGCTTGTTGGCCGCTATCGCGGCCCCGGCGTGAGGCTGCAGGCTGGCCAGCAACAGCACAGCGCCCTGGCGGGCGATCAGCGGGTCGTCCACAGGGCTGCTTGCCAGCCAGTCGACCAGTTGCTGCTGGCGGCTGTCCAGGCTCAGGGCGCCTGGGCGGTCGAGCAAGCGCCGGCTGTTGTCGACATGCTCGCCCAGGTGTTCGTCAAGCCACGGCCCGGGCGGTACATCCAGCACCAGGCAATGGCTGCCCGCCGGGCTGCCGCAGGTATGGTGAGCACCGGCCGGCACCACCATCAGGTCCTGGCGGTCGATCCGCGCGCCACGGCCCTGCACCTCGAAATCCAGGCGCCCGCCCAGCCCGAACACCAGTTGCGAATGGTCGTGGCTATGGGCGATCAGGTCGTGGCGGTAATGGCGCAGCGATAGCAGCGGGCCGGTGGTCATGGCAAGTCCTCGTGAGCAGGCAGGCAGTGTACACCCTGCCGCGGCGCGCAGATCGTCACCGGATTGCCACCAACCTGTCACCTGCGCCTGCCAGTCTCCAGCAAACAGCGCCGGAGCCTGCCCATGACCCATGCCGAACTCGCCCGCCCCTCGCGCAAGCAGCGTGTGCGCACTCTCTGGATCTCCGACGTGCACCTGGGTACCCGGGACTGCCAGGCCGAGCACCTGGCGCACTTTCTCAAGGGTTACCAGGCCGACCGCATCTACCTGGTCGGCGACATCATCGATGGCTGGAAGCTGCGCAGCGGCATTTACTGGCCGCAAGCCCATACCAACGTCATCCGCCGCCTGCTGACCTTGAGCAAGCGCGGCACCGAGGTGATCTACGTCACCGGCAACCACGACGAATTCCTGCGCCGCTATTCCAGGCTGATGCTCGGCAACATCCAGCTGGTGGACGAGGCCGAGCACCTGACCGCCGATGGCCGGCGCCTGCTGGTGATCCACGGCGACCAGTTCGATGTGATTACCCGCTACCACCGCTGGCTGGCGTTCCTGGGCGATCGTGCCTACGAATTCACCCTGGTGCTCAACCGCTGGCTCAATCATTGGCGGGCCCATTATGGCTATGGCTACTGGTCGCTGTCGGCGTACCTCAAGCACAAGGTCAAGGGCGCGGTGAACTTCATCAGCGACTTCGAGGATGCCATCGCCCACGAGTGCACCCGGCGTGGCTTCCAGGGCGTGGTGTGCGGGCATATCCACCATGCCGAGATCCGCCAGGTCGGCGCGGTGGAATACCTCAATTGTGGTGACTGGGTCGAGTCGTGCACGGCGCTGATCGAGCACTGGGATGGGCAGATCGAGCTGTACCGTTTCGCCGAGGCCCAGGCCCGGGAGGCGGCGCAACGCTTGGCGGCACTGGGCGAGACGGCCTGAACGAGTCGCGGCGCTTCCTGTAGGCGCCAGCCTTGCTGGCGAACCAGGCGGCGCGGAGGATGGCACCGGCTGCGCCCGTGTTCGCCGGCAAGCCGGCTCCTACAACGGTTACGGCCTGCAATACCCGTAGGGGCCAGCTTGCTGGCGAACCAGGCGGCGCGGAGGATGGCACCGGCTAGGCCGGTGTTCGCCGGCAAGCCGGCTCCTACAATGGTTACGGCCTGCAATACCCGTAGGGGCCAGCTTGCTGGCGAACCAGGCGGCGCGGAGGATGGCACCGGCTATGCCGGTGTTCGCCGGCAAGGCCGGCTCCTACAACGGTTACGGCCTGCAATACCCGTAGGAGCCAGCCTCGCTGGCGAACCAGGCGGCGCGGAGGATGGTACCGACCGCGGCGGGTCGAGAGCATTCAGCAAGCCTGCAATCAGAGGGCGATGCGCCCCAGCAGGATGTCGCGGAACATGGCGAAATCGCCAACCAGGCTGTACCACGGGTGGCTGAAGGTGGCGGGGCGGTTCTTTTCGAAAAAGAAGTGCCCGACCCAGGCGAACCCGTAGCCGGCCAGCGGCACGGCCAGCAGCAACAGCCATTTGCCGCTGCCCAGGGTGTAGGCGAGCAGGGCGATTACCAGCGCGGTGCCGACGAAGTGCAGGCGACGGCAGGTGGGGTTGCTGTGCTCGCCCAGGTAGTAGGGGTAGAACTCGGCAAAACTGCGGAACTGCGTGGTGCTGGTCATGGCGGTGCTTTCCGGATCTGCGGGTCTGGCTACAGGATACACGGCGTGGAGCCTGAATCGAGTCTAGAGTCAGTTGGGGGGATGGCCAGTGACCCTGGGCGCCAATTGAGTATCCTTTCGTTTCATCGCCGCAGCGATCAACACAAGAAGCCGCCATGAGTGAGAGAACCACGTCAGCCAGCTGGGCATCAGGCATTGTCAAGGCACTCGAGCTCGAAGGGCTCGACTGCCCGGCGATGTTCAGGCAACTGGGCCTGGATTTCGCCGCCCTTGACGATCCGGACGCGCGCTTTACCCAGGACTCGATGACCCGCCTGTGGCAACTGGCGGTGGAGCTGTCCGGCAACCAGGCCATCGGGCTGAACATGGCGCGGGTGGTGCGCCCGGCGTCTTTCCATGTGGTGGGCTATGCGCTGATGTCCAGCCGGACCCTGGCCGAAGGCTTCGAGCGGCTGGTGCGCTACCAGCGGATCATCGCCGAAAGCTCGGACCTGAGCTTTCGCCTGGAGCCCGACGGCTATGCCCTGGTGTTGACCGTGCATGGCGACCACCTGCCGCCCACCCGGCACAGTGGCGAAGCCTCGCTGGCCTGCGCCCTGGCGCTGTGCACCTGGCTCAGCGGGCGGCCGATCCAGCCGCGGCGGGTGCTGATCCAGGGGGACCAGCCCAAACAGGTCGAGCCGTACAAGGCGGCGTTCCATGCGCCGCTGCAGTTCGGTGCGCCCCATGACGCGCTGGTGTTCGAGCGCGCCGACATGGAGGCGCCGCTGCCCACCGCCAACGAGGCGATGGCGGTGCTGCACGACCGGTTTGCCGGGGAATACCTGGCGCGCTTCTCGGACAGCCGCGTGACCCACCGGGTGCGCCAGGTGCTGTGTCGCATCCTGCCCCAGGGCGAGCCCAAGCGCGAGGCCGTGGCCCAGGCCCTGCACCTGTCCCAGCGCACCCTGCAACGGCGGCTGCAGGACGAAGGCACCCGCTTCCAGACCCTGCTCGACGACACCCGCCGCGAGCTGGCCGAGCAGTACCTGGCCCAGCCTGGCACCACCTTGCTGGAAACCGCCTACCTGCTGGGCTTCGCCGACCCGAGCAACTTCTACCGGGCGTTCCGCCGCTGGTTCGCCGTCACGCCGAGCGAATACCGCTTGCGGCGGGCGGTCAGTGACGCCAGAACGCCGGCATGCACAACACCAGCACCGTGATGATCTCCAGGCGGCCGAGCAGCATGCCGCCGGCGAGGATCCACTTGGCGGCATCGGGCAGCGTGGCATAGTTGCCAGCCGGGCCGATCACCTCGCCAAGCCCCGGGCCCACCCCCGAGACGGTGCCGGCGGCGCCGGTCAGCGCGGTCATCCAGTCCACGCCCAGCAGCGACAGCAGCAGGGCGATGATGCAGATGGTGATGGCGAAGAAGAACGAGAACGTCAGGATCGAGCGCACGATCTCTTCGTCGAGGCGGTGGCCGTTGTACTTCTGCTTGATCACCGCGCGCGGGTGGATCAGCTGGTTGAGGTTGGCCTTGAGCAGGATGTAGGCGACCTGGAAGCGGAAGATCTTGATGCCGCCAGCCGTCGAGCCCGAGCAGCCGCCGACGAAGCCCAGATAGAAGAACAGCATCAGCGAGAAATTGCCCCACAGGCTGTAGTCGCCCAGGGCGAAACCGGTGGTGGTGACCACCGAGGTGACGTTCAGCGCCACGTGGCGCAGGGCGTCGAGCCAGTGCAGGTCGGTCGTCGCCCAGTACCAGGTGCCGAGCACCAGCCAGGTGGCCACCAGCATGGCCAGCAGGCCCTGGACTTGCTGGTCCTTGATCAGCGCCCTGCGGTGGCCACGCAGGGTCGCCACGTAGAGGGTGAACGGCACGCTGCCCATGATCATCACCACCACCGCGACCCAGTGCACCGCGGGGATGTCCCATTTGGCCAGCGACTGGTCGGAGGTGGAGAAACCGCCGGTGGAAATCGCCGACATGGCATGGTTGATCGCGTCGAATGGGCTCATGCCCGCCCACCAGAAGGCCAGGCTGCCGAGCACGGTGATGCCGACGTACACCGCGACGATCGACTTGGCGACCATGTGCGAGCGAGGCATGACTTTTTCGGAGCGGTCGGAGGACTCGGTCTGGAACAGGCGCATGCCACCGATGCGCAGCAGCGGCAGGATCGCCACCGCCATGCCGATGAAGCCGATGCCGCCCAGCCAGTGCAGCATCGAGCGCCACATCAGGATGCCCGGCGACATGCTGTCCAGGCCGCTGAGCACGGTGGCGCCGGTGGCGGTAATGCCGGACATGCTCTCGAAGAAGGCGTCGGTGTAGCTGATGTGCTGGGTCAGCAGAAAGGGCAGGGCGGCGAACACGCACACCACCAGCCAGCTGCTGACCGTCAGCAGGTACATGTCGCGGGGGCGCAGGTGCACGTGTTCCGGGCGGCCGGGGATGACCAGGCCGAGGCCGGCGATGAAGGTGATCAGGCTGGCCCAGAGGAACGACGGCATGTCGCCGGTGCGCTCGAAGACCACCAGGGTCGCCATGGGCACCACCATGCTCACCGCCAGGGTGATCAGGAAGATGCCGATGATGAAACCAATGATCCTTAAGGTCGGCAACGCCATGTGATCTGCTCTGACTCGCTACGGAAAGGGCGCCATTCTACCTATGGACCTGGTCTTGTAAACGCACGATTGGCCGGGGCGTGGGGCACGCCCGCTCCCACGTGGCCTTCTGGTTGGTGCACAATGGCGGCACTTTCAGTCTTTCAGGAGGGTAGCCCATGGAGGCTCTCGACGCATTGCTCAACCGTGTTTCCGTGCCGCGCCTGAGCGAGCCTGCGCCCAATGCCGCGCAACGCGAGGCACTGTTCCAGGCGGCGCTGCGTGCGCCGGACCACGGCCAGCTGCGCCCCTGGCGCTTCCTGACCATCGAAGGCCAGGGCCGCGAGAAACTTGGCGAGCTGTTTGCCCAGGCCGTGCAGGCCAAGGGCGATGCCGCCCAGGCCGCGCTGGACAAGGCCCGCGCCATGCCGTTGCGCGCGCCGCTGCTGATTGTGGTGATTGCCCGCCTGCAGGAGCATTTCAAGGTGCCGCAGATCGAGCAGCGCCTGGCGGCCGGTTGCGCGGCCCATGGCATCCTGATCGCCGCCCATGCCCAGGGCATCGGCGCGGTATGGCGTACTGGCGACATGGCCTTCGATGCCCATGTGCACGAGGGGTTGGGGCTGGAGTCGAACGAAGAGGTGATCGGCTACCTGTATGTCGGTACGCCGATGGGCGAGCCGCGCACCGCGCCAGTGCTGGACACCGCGCAGTACGTCAAGGCCTGGGGCGAGTAAGTTGCGGGGCTGCGCAGCAGCCCTTGATCGGTCAGCCAGCAACGCTGTCGCAGGGAAAATCCAGCGTCGCGATGAACCCGCCCTGCGGGTGGTTGGCCAATACCAGCGTCCCACCATGACGCTCCGCCGCCTTGCGCGCGATCGCCAACCCCAGCCCATGCCCCGGTGCGTCCTGCCCCGGGGCCCGGAAGAACGGCTCGCCCAGCTGCGCCAAGTGCTCTGCCGCCACTCCCGGGCCATGGTCGCGCACGCTCAGCACGATACGCCCTTGCGCGCGCTGGGCATCGATCTCGACGGCCTGCCCGGCGGGGTTGAAGCGCAGGGCGTTGCGCAGCAGGTTGTCCACCGCCCGCTCGATCAAGGTCGGCCAACCCAGCAGGGTCAGCCCCGGTTGCATCTGTAGCCGCACGTCCTGCTCCGGCGCGGCCAGTTGGGCATCCTTGCGCACGCCGCCCAACAGCGCATTGAGGTCCACCGGCTCGGCATGGGCCTGTTCGGCGTCGACCCTGGCCAGCACCAGGATCTCGCTGATCAGGTCTTCCAGGCGGTCGCATTCGCGGGTCAGGCGTGGCCACAACGCCTGGCGCTGTTCGGTTTCGGCGCGTTCGGCCAGGGCCAGGGCGATGCGCAGCCGCGCCAGCGGCGAGCGCAGCTCATGGGAGACGTCGCGCAGCAGCTGGCGCTGGCTGCCGATCAGGCTTTGCAAGCGCGCGCCCATCTTGTTGAAGTCGTTGGCCAGCACGCCGAATTCGTCACGGCGTACCGCCAGGCGCGCCAGGCTGTTCTGCTGGTAGCTGGTCTGTCCCAGGTCATGCACGGCGCCGCGCAGGCGGCTCAGCGGGCGGGTGATGGACAGGGTCACCAGCAGGCTGAACAGGGTCAGCACCACCAGGGCTATGCCCAGGGCACTGAGCGGCCAGATCAGGCTCTCGCGGTGCCAGGCCGCCAGCTCCGGGTGCGGGATGCGGTAGATCAGCAGGTAGGTCTCGCCGCTGCCGGGGCTGGTGTATTCCTCGGTCAGGCGGCGCCAGGGCAGGCGTCGTTCGTCGTTGTGCTGGCGCGCCTCGAAGGCGGCGGCGCGGCGCGGGAAGGTGCCGGGGACCACGGCCTCGCCGCTGTCGTCGAGCACCTGCACATCGATCTTGTAGTGGTGCTTGCGGCGTTCGAGGAAGCGCTGGGCCGACTCGACACCTTCCTGTTCGTAATGCTGCGCCCAATGGCTGGCCAGGCCGTTCAGCCCGGGATGGCGGCTGAGGATCCAGGTGTCCTGGTTGAGCATGTGCCCGAGCAGGATCGACAGGCCGGCGACCAGGGCGATGGCCAGCCAGAAACTGGCCAGGATGCGCCAGAACAGTGAACGCAAGACGAGCACCTCCGAGAAATGGCGAAAGCCCGGGCCGCTGGAGAGCGGGCCGGGCGTCGGGCTGACAGCTTACTGGGCCTTGGCGGCTTTTTCAGCTTTCCAGGCCTTGAACTCCTGCCATTCGGCCTTGCGTGCGGCGCGTTCCTTCTGCAGGTCGTCGAACTTCTTCTGCTGCTCGGGCTTGAGCAGCGCGCGCACCTGGCTGTCGGTCTTGTCGTGGCTGGCCTTGAGTTCGTCCTTCAGGGCCTTTTGCTCGGCAGCGGGCAGCTTGTCGAGGTAGCGCGCGGTGATCTCGCGGCGCTGCTGCATCTGCTCGCCCATCAGCTTGCCGATCTGCTGGCGTTGCTCGCGGCTCAGGTCCAGCTGGGCGAAAGGCGCGTCACCGCGGTGATGCGGGCCGTCGTGGCGCGGACCGCCTTCGGGCATGGCCATGGCCACGGTCGGCAGGGCGGCGGCGAACATCAGGGCGATAAGGGTCTTGCGCATGGTGTCTCTCCTTTCAGGGGCCGGTGGTTACCGGATGAGCCCAGTCTAGGGAGATCAAGGTCAAGGGCGGTCAGGCGAGGGTAAAGGCTGGGTAAAGATCAAAGGCGTCGCGGCGCGGATTCTGTAGGAGCGGCCTTGTGTCGCGAAAGGGCTGCGCAGCAGCCCCGGAATATCAGCGTTTTTGCAAAGATCGCCGGGGCCGCTTCGCGCCCCGTCGCGACGCAAGGCCGCCCCCACAGGGTTCTAGCCGCAGTCAGAGACTGTAGTAGTAGCCCCGGCTGCGCAGCGCGACGATGCGCGGGCGGCCGTCGGGGTGGGGGCCGATCTTCTTGCGCAGGTTGCTGACGTGCATGTCCAGGCTGCGGTCATAGAGCGTGAGCTTGCGACCCAGGCCGATCTGCGCCAGTTCCTGCTTGTCCAGCGGCTCGCCGGGTTGGCGCAGCAGCGCCTCGAGGATGCGGCTTTCGGAGAGGGTGAGGGTCATCTCGCGCTGGTCGATGCTGACCACCCCGCGCACCGGGCTGAACACCAGGTCGCCGACCTCGACCTGGCTGCTGGGCGCGCTGGGGTGGCTGCGGCGCAGCACTGCGCGCAGGCGGGCGGTGAGCTCGCGCGGGTCGCAGGGCTTGGCCAGGTAGTCGTCGGCGCCCAGTTCCAGGCCGAGGATGCGGTCCAGCGGCTCGCCGCGGGCCGAGAGCATCAGCACCGGCAGGTCGGTGTGTTCGCTGCGCAGTTGCTTGAGCAGTTCCAGACCGCTGCCGTCCGGCAGCATGACGTCCAGCACCACCGCCGCCGGTGCATGGGCAGCCAGGGCCTGGCGCGCGCTCTGGCCGTCGTGGCAGGCGCGTACCGCGAACCCTTCCTGGGTCAGCCAGCTGCCGAGCAGCTCGCACAGTTCCTGGTCATCATCAATCAGTAACAGCTCGCTCATGTCTCACTCAATTCAACCATTGACGGCGTCTTCTGTGTCCGCCGCTGGCTAAGATACCGCAGACGGCCGACAACAGTGCAACGACCGAGCCGATCAGGAACCACTGCTGCTGGTCGGTCAGCAGGTGTCGGGGAGCGCTGGCGCCGGCTTGCAGCTCCTTGATCGCCAGCTTCAGGCGCTGGTTGTCCTGGCGCAGGCGGGTGAGCTGGGCGCTCTCGCGCTCGCTGTCCTGGCGCTGCAGTTGCAGGTTCAGCGCGTCGCGCTGCTTCTCGCTTGCTTCCAGGCGCTGCTGCAGCTCGGTGATCCGCGCCCCGGCTTCCAGCGACAACGGCTGCTCGGCCGCGGCGAAAGGGGACAGCAGCAACAGGCAAAGCAACAGGGACATCGGACCTTGACGCATTGGAACTCCTGATTCGAATCGATTCAGGAGGTTGTCGGCCGGTTGTCGGGATTTATGAGTTGGAACGCCGAGCGCGTCTTTGTCGGAGCGGCCTGGTGTCGCGAAAGGGGCGCAAAGCGCCCCCGGAACCCGCGTTGACAACTCAATTGCCAGGGCCGCTGCGCAGCCCATTCGCGACGCAAGGCCGCTCCCACAGGGGGCACGACTTCGAGGTTACGGCAGGACTTGCTTGAACGGCTTGACCACGACCTCGGCGTACACGCCCGCGGCGATGTAGGGGTCGGCATCGGCCCAGGCCTGGGCGGCGGCCAGCGAGTCGAACTCGGCGACGATCAGGCTGCCGCTGAAACCGGCGGCGCCAGGGTCGTTGCTGTCGATGGCCGGGTGCGGCCCGGCCAGTACCACGCGGCCTTCGGCCTTGAGCTGCTGCAGGCGCTCGATGTGCGCCGGGCGGGCGGCCAGGCGTTTGTCCAGGGAGTTTTCCACGTCGCTGGCGATGATGGCGTAGAGCATGTCAGTCCTTGGGTTTGGAGGTGGAGGGGTCGGCGTCGTGCAGGTGGCGCGAAAGGTAGACACCCTGGGCCACCAGGAAGATCACGGTCATGCCCAGGCTGCCGAAGACCTTGAAGTCGACCCAGATGTCCTGGAAGGTGAAGGCGACGAACAGGTTGGCCGCGCCGCACACCAGGAAGAAACCGATCCAGGCCAGGTTCAGGCGCGTCCAGATGGCCTCCGGCAGGCTCAGGGCGTGGCCCATGATGCGCTTGATCAGCACCCGGTCGCCGATGAAGTGGCTGCCGGCGAAGGCCAGGGCGAACAACCAGTTGACCACCGGCGCCTTCCACTTGAGGAAGGTCTCGCTGTGGAAGGCCAGGGTCAGGCCGCCGAACACCAGGCAGGCCACCAGGGTCAGCAATTGGCCTTTTTCCAGCTTGCCGTGGCGCAGGAACAGCGCGCCATAAACCACCAGGGAACTGACGATGAGCATCGCCGTGGCGCTGTAGATACCACCGAATTCGAAGCCGTGGCCGGCGATTTCGACGGGGCGCGGGTCGAGTTTGTAGACGATGAAGAACAGCAGCAGCGGGATGAAATCGATGAATTGTTTCACAGTGGCAGCCAGAAGCGGGATGTGACGGCATAATAACAAACATCGATTCCAGCGAAAGCGCTCCTCCATGAATGTTGATCTGCACTGCCACAGCACGGCCTCCGACGGCGCCCTGTCGCCCACGGCACTGGTCGCCCGGGCCCATGAGCACGGGGTGCGCACGCTGTCGCTCACCGACCACGACACCATCGACGGCCTGCCCGAGGCGCGCCAGGCCTGTGCCGAGCGGGGCATGGGCTGGGTCAGCGGCGTGGAGCTCTCCTGCACCTGGGGAGGCGCCACCATTCATGTGCTCGGTTATGACTTCCCCCTCGATGCCGCGCCATTGCTCGAGGCGATCGACGGCCTGCACCGTGGCCGCTGGCTGCGCGCCGAGGAGATCGACCGCAAGCTGGCGGCCAAGGGCATGCCGGGCGCGCTGCAAGGCGCGCGGGCGGTGCAGCAGGAACTGGGCGACAGCGGCAATGCCCCGGCGCGACCGCATTTTGCCGAGTTCCTGGTGCGCGCCGGCTTCGTCAAGGACCGCGGCGAGGCGTTTCGCAAGTGGCTGGGCGCCGGCAAGCTGGGCGACGTCAAGCTGCATTGGCCGACCCTCGAGGAAACTGTCGCCACCCTGCGCGAGTCCAACGCCTGGGTGAGCCTGGCTCATCCCATGCACTACGATCTGACCCGCAGCAAGCGCAGACGGCTGATTGCCGACTATATTCAGGCTGGAGGGCAGGCGCTGGAAGTGGTCAATGGGATGATGCCGCCCGAGCAGGTGGGCACGCTGTCCATCCTCACCCGTGAGTTCGGCCTGCTGGCAAGTGCCGGCAGCGATTTCCACGGCCCCGGCACCTGGGGCGAGATCGGTGCCTACCGGCCATTGCCCGAGGACCTGCCACCCCTGTGGCGCCGATTCCGACATGAACAGCCTATGGCGGTATGAACAGGACGACTACGTGAGCCAATTTTTCCAGATTCATCCGGAGAACCCGCAGGCGCGCCTGATCAAGCAGGCCGTGGAGATCATCCGCAAGGGGGGCGTGGTGGTCTACCCGACCGACTCGGCCTATGCGATGGGCTGCCAGATCGGCGACAAGGGCGCCATCGAGCGGGTGCGCCGCCTGCGGCAGCTGGACAAGAACCACAACTTCACCCTGTTGTGCTGCGACCTGTCCGAGATGGGTACCTTCGCCAAGATCGACACGGCGACGTTCCGCCTGCTCAAGGCCCACATCCCGGGCCCCTACACCTTCATCCTCAACGCTACCCGTGAAGTGCCGCGCCTGCTGCTGCACGAGAAACGCCGCACCATTGGCCTGCGCGTGCCATCCAATCCCATCGTCCTGGCCCTGCTCGAGGAGCTTGGCGAACCGCTGATGAGCGTCAGCCTGATCCTGCCGGGGGACGATGAGCCGATGACCGATCCCTACGAGATCCGCCAGCGCCTGGAGCATCATGTCGACCTGATCATCGACGGCGGCTTCGGCGACCTGAAAGCTTCGACCGTCATCGACCTGTCCGGTGACGAACCGGAACTGATTCGCGAAGGCTGCGGCGACCCCACGCCGTTCCTGGTCAACGCGTGAGCCAGCTGGAAGCGCCCGAGGCGTCGGCCCTGGAGGCCGAAGCGCCGCAACAGCTGCAACTGGCCCTGGTCTACGGCGAAGCCCTGACCGAACTGCCGCTGGACCTGTATATCCCGCCGGACGCCCTGGAAGTGATCCTGGAGGCCTTCGAAGGCCCGCTGGACCTGCTGCTGTACCTGATTCGCAAGCAGAACATCGACATCCTCGACATCCCCGTGGCAGAGATCACCCGCCAGTACATGGGCTACGTCGAGCTGATGAAGAGCGTGCGCCTGGAACTGGCCGCCGAGTACCTGGTGATGGCCGCGATGCTCGCCGAGATCAAGTCGCGCATGCTGCTGCCGCGCTCCAGCGAGGTCGAGGAAGACGAGGGCGATCCGCGCGCCGAGCTGATTCGTCGCTTGCAGGAGTACGAGCGCTTCAAGGCCGCCGCCGAGGGCATCGACGAACTGCCCCGGGTCGGTCGCGATGTCGTGGTGCCACGCCTGGAGGCGCCCCAGGCCAAGGTGCGCAAGCTGTTGCCGGTGGTGGCGCTGGAGGAGATCCTGCTGTCGATGGCCGAGGTCATGCGCCGCAACGACCTGTTCGAAAGCCACCAGATCACCCGCGAGGTGCTCTCGACCCGCGAGCGCATGAGCGACGTGCTCGAGCGCCTCAAGGGCGGTGGCTTCGTGCCCTTCGTCGAGCTGTTCGGCGCCGAGGAGGGCAAGCTCGGCGTGGTGGTGACCTTCATGGCGATTCTCGAGCTTGTGAAGGAATCGCTGATCGAACTGGTGCAAAATGAGCCTTTCGCCCCGATCCACGTCCGCGCGCGGGCAGAGTGACCTGACGACCGATGAACCTGAACGAACCCCGCGAACTGGCTTCGCTGATCGAGGCCTTCCTGCTCGCCTCGGGCAAGCCGCAATCCCTCGAGCGCCTGTACGAGCTGTTCGAGGAGGCCGAGCGCCCGGCGCCCGGCGTTTTCAAGAAAGCCCTCGAGGTGCTCGGCAAGTCCTGCGCCGGGCGCGCCTTCGAACTCAAGGAGGTGGCCAGCGGCTATCGCCTGCAGATCCGCGAGGACTACGCCCCCTGGGTTGGCCGCCTGTGGGAAGAGCGTCCCCAGCGTTATTCGCGGGCCCTGCTCGAGACCATGGCGCTGATCGCCTACCGCCAGCCCATCACCCGGGGTGAGATCGAGGACGTGCGCGGCGTGGCGGTGAACAGCAACATCATCAAGACGCTGATGGAGCGTGAGTGGATCCGTATCGTCGGTTACCGCGAGGTGCCGGGGCGCCCGGCGATGTTCGCCACCACCAAGGCGTTTCTCGATCACTTCAACCTCAAGAGCCTCGACGAGTTGCCGGCCTTGGCCGAACTGCGCGAGATGGAGCTGGAACCCGCGCTTGACCCGGACGAGGCGCCGGTGCCGGCGCATTTGCAGGCGTTGGCCGACGCCAGCTTGGGTGAGGAGGGCGAAGAACAGGGGCCCAAGGACGAGACCAGCTTCCGCTCGCTGCTGGTGGAGCTGGATGCCATGGAAGACGGGCTCAAGACCGATTTCGATGATTTACGCGATGAGACGCAGGCGCCTGAGGCCGAGCCGAAGGTCTAGTGGGGTCGCCACCTTTGGGCGGAATCTGCAGGCAGGGCGCGAAAAACCTTCTACCCTCCAGATGCGTTAACCCGCCGAACCGCGTATGATGCGCGCCCGCTTTCACTACTACACCGGGAGGTGCCCAGATGAGTGACCAAGATCTGCAAGACCAACAACCCACCCCGCCGTCCGGCGAAAAGCTGCAGAAGGTGCTGGCGCGCATTGGCGTCGGTTCGCGCCGTGACGTCGAGGCCTGGATCAGCCAGGGGCGTATCAAGGTCAACGGCGTCGAGGCCACCCTCGGCCTGCGTGTCGACCTGCACGACGCCATCACCGTCGATGGCAAGCTGATCAAGCGCGTGGAGGCCGCCGAGGCCACCCGCCGGGTGATCATGTACAACAAGCCCGACGGCGAAATCTGCACCCGCGACGACCCGGAAGGCCGCCCGACCGTGTTCGACCGCCTGCCGCGTCCGAAAGAGGGGCGCTGGATCAACATCGGTCGCCTGGACATCAACACCACCGGCCTGCTGTTGTTCACCACCGATGGCGAGCTGGCCAACCGCCTGATGCACCCGTCCTACGAGATGGACCGCGAGTACGCGGTGCGGGTGCGTGGCGAGGTCGACGACGACATGGTCGATCGCCTCAAGGCCGGGGTGATGCTCGAGGATGGCCCGGCCAAGTTCACCGACATCCAGAAGGCGCCGGGCGGTGAAGGTTTCAACCACTGGTACCACTGCGTGGTGATGGAAGGCCGCAACCGTGAAGTGCGGCGCCTGTGGGAGTCCCAGGGCGTGGTGGTCAGCCGCCTGAAGCGCGTGCGTTTCGGCCCGGTGTTCCTCAACTCCGACCTGCCGATGGGCCGCTGGCGCGAAATGAGCCAGGGCGAGATCGACATCCTGGCCGCCGAAGTTGGCCTGCAGCCGGTGGCGCTGCCGGAGATGAAGCTCAAGGCCAAGGACAAGCTCGAGCGCCTGCAGCGCAAGTCGACCCGTCCGCTGGGCCGTGGCGAGCGTGTGCGCAGCCTGCGCCCGGCTGCCGAAGGCCAGGGCGAGCGCCCGGCCCGTGCGCCGCGTGAAGACGCCGCGCCGCGCAAGGGTGGGCGCGGTAGCGCGGTGGCCGAGCGGCCGAGCGAGATGCGCAAGCGCCCGGCGCGCCCTGATGGCGATAAGCCGGCGGGGCGTGGCCGTGGACGCGAGAAGCCGCGCGGCTGATCGGTCTCGGTGTTGTCACAGCCAGCCTTCGGGCTGGCTTTTTTGTGCGCGAGCGTGTGGTCTTCCCTGGCTTCGTAGGCAGCAGTCTTGCTGGTGAAACAGGCGCCACGGAGGATGGCACCGGCCATGCCGGTGTTCGCCGGCAAAGCCGGCTCCTACGCCGATTACGGCCTGCAACACCCGTAGGAGCCAGCCTTGC
>NZ_JAMYBV010000043.1:0-20813 GCF_024126635.1 Pseudomonas sp. VA159-2
GTGGGGCGCATTATAAGGGGATCTGGAACCGCGTCAACCTTTAATTTCAAGAAATTGAAATATTTAGGGAGAGACCACGTCAGGGGCGCCAGGGGCCCGCCGCACGCTTTGCAGCGCCTATGAGATCGAGCGCCGGCGCTGAATGCCTAACGGCGGACACCCCTCAACGCCACCACAACCTCCAGACGAACGCCTCTCAACACCAACACCTTCTCCAGACGACCACCTTTAACTCCTCCACCCCTACCCAACTATCTATACACCTATATAAAGAAACAACCCTACCGCGCCGCCACCGCCCGTTCCGCCGCCCTCCCCTGCTGACGCAAAGGCCGCGGTCGCCACCAGTTCTGCCCGGCATGGGGCGAATCCAGGCTGACCCGCTCCCCCATCTGGGGCGTGCTCAACGGCACCTGTGCCGCGCTGGCCAACGCCAGGATGCGTTCATAAGGCTCCTGCCAACTGTGGGTCGACAAATCGAACGTACCGTTGTGGATCGGCAGCAGCCAGCGCCCCCGCAGATCCAGATGCGCCTGCAGGCTTTGCTCAGGCTGCATGTGCACATTGGGCCAGGCCAGGTTGTAGGCGCCGGTCTCCATCAGGGTGATATCGAATGGCCCGAAACGCTCGCCGATTTCACGAAAGCCCGCGAAGTACCCGGTGTCACCACTGAAGAACACCCGCAAACTCTCGTCGATCACCACCCAGGACGCCCACAGCCTGCGGTTGCTGTCGAACAACCCACGCCCCGAAAAATGCTGCGCCGGCGTGGCGACGAAGCGCACGCCCTCGACCTCGGTGTCTTGCCACCAGTCCAGTTGCCGCACCTTGGCAGCCGGCACGCCCCACGCCACCAGCAGGTCGCCCACTCCAAGCGGCGCGAGGAAATGCTCGGTACGCGGCGCCAACCGGCGTATCGCCTGTTCGTCGAGGTGGTCGAAATGATCGTGGGACAGGATCACCGCCGTCAACGGCGGCAGATCGTCCAGCGCCAGCGGCGGCGCATGGAAGCGCAACGGCCCGGCCCACTGCACCGGCGATGCACGCTCGGCGAACACCGGGTCGGTAATAAAGAAGCGCCCGCGCAGCTTCAATAGCACAGTGGAGTGCCCCAGGCGCCACAGGCTGTGATCCGGCGCATCGACCACCTGCTGGCGGGTCATCGGCTGCACGCTGAGCGCACTGCCGGGCCGGGTCTCGGGCGGCTTGCGCAACAGCAGGTACTTCAGGCCGATGCGCAGCTTCTTGAGCACGCCGTCCTGGGGCAGTTCGGCCTGGTTGTGAAAGCGTCCATCCCGATGCGGTGCCGGCTCGCCGGCGGGTGAAGGCAAGGGAGCCATGAGCAGGAACACTCCGAGCAAGAGGAAGACCTTCATGTTACCCCACTGGGATCGGATCAACCGTGAATTGGCTTGTAAGGTCATTTTTCGCCGATGACCGATTGTTCAACAATATTCACATGACTTATGCGATAAACGGCGCCTCACAGAAGAACAAACAACATGATCGACAACCGCAGCGGCAAAGGGCTCTCTTTCGTCAGGCGTATCTACCTGCCACGCATCATCGGCCTGGGCATCGGCTTGTTCAGCGTGTTGGCCGCGATCGCCCCGCTGCACCTGCCCAACTGGGCCTGGGCGCTGCTGCTGTTCAATGGCCTGCTGTGGCCCCATGTGGCCTACCAGTGGGCCCTACGCTCGGCCACGCCGTACCAGGCCGAGCAACGCAATATCCTGCTGGACTCGCTGATGGGCGGTTTCTGGACTGCGGCCATTCAGTTCAACCCGCTGCCCAGCGTGACCATCCTGTCGATGATGACCATGAACAACGTCGCCGCCGGCGGCCTGCGCGTGTTGCAGCGTGGCCTGCTGGCCCAGCTGTGCGGCATGCTGCTGGCCAGCGCGCTGTTTGGCGCGGGCTTGCAACTGCACACCACCTCGCTGCAGATGCTCGCCTGCCTGCCGATGCTCACGCTCTATCCGCTGGCCCTGGGTTGGGTGTGCTACCAGCTGGCGATCAAGCTGGCCGAGCACAAGCGCCGCCTCAGCGCCCTGAGCCGCACCGACAGCCTCACCGGCCTGCTCAATCATGGCTCATGGAAAGACACCCTGCTGCTCAAGTTCCAGATCTGCCGGCAACAGCAATTGCCGGCGGTGGTCGCGCTGATCGACATCGATCATTTCAAGGCCATCAACGACACCTACGGCCATGTGGTCGGCGACTGCGTGCTACGCCAGCTCAGCCAGGAGCTGCGGCGTAACCTGCGCGAGGACGACCTGGCCGGACGCTATGGCGGCGACGAGTTCTGCGTGATCCTGCCAGGTGCCCACCCAGCCCAGGCCTGCCAGGTGATGGAGCGCCTGCGCGAGCGCGTGGGCGCCTACCGCAACCCGCAACTGCCGGCGCTGCGTATCAGCCTGAGCATCGGCGTGGCGGACCTGCACCCGCACCTGAGTTCACCGGAACACTGGCTCGAAGAGGCCGATAAAGCCTTGTATGCCGCCAAGCGACTGGGCCGCGACCAAGTCAATTTTGCCCGCAGCGAGGTCGCCGCCGTGAAGCTGGCCTATCCTGAGTGAAGCTTCGCCCAGGCCTCGGGCGCAAGACTGCTGTTGAAGGAGTCGCCCGTACATGGACAGGAACGCCGACCTTTCGCCCCTCAGCCCCACCTCACGCCTGCAGGTGCGTCGTCTGGTCGGAGGGTTCTGCGCGCTGTTCGGCCTTGGCTGCCTGATCGCCCTGGGGGCGCTATTCAACATCGCCGCCACCCTGGACCACCAGGAACAGGACCAGAGCACCTTCCACGCCACCCAGGCGCTGCAGCAGCGGCTGCTCGCCTCACGCCAGTTCCTCTCGAGCTACGCGGTCTGGGATGCCGCCCAGGAGCACCTGGTCGACCAGGTCGACTGGCAGTGGGCCTACGAAGAAAAGAACGTGGGAGAATCGCTGTTCAGCGCCAGCGGCTACGAAGGCGTGTTCGTGGTCGAGGACGCGCGCACCCGCTACGCGCTGTTCAAGGGCAAGCCCACCGACGCGGCGGCCAGCGCCTACATCGACAGCCCCCTGGCGGCGGTTATCGACCAAGCCCGCAAGGCAGCACCCGCCCGCGAGCAGGTCACCCACTTCGTGCGTTTCAACGGCTGGCCGGCAGTGCTCAGCGCCGCGGCCATTCGCCCGGACAAGGAGGTGGTCGAGGACGAAGTCAGCCAGGCGCCGGTAATGATTTTCGTCGACCAACTGACCGAGGCCAAGCTGCAACGCTTGGGTGAAGGCGCCGGGCTCACCCGCATGCGCCTGGAAAAAAACAACCCTGCCAGCCAGCAGCAACCGCATATCGCCCTGGGCGACACCGGCTATCACCTGGCCTGGGACAGCCCACGACCGGGCCGCCAGTTGCTCTGGGCAGTGCTGCCGCCACTGCTGAGCGTACTGCTGGTGCTGGGCCTGCTGCTGCTCTATCTGTTCCGCCACGCCCTGCGCAGCTCCCAGGCCATCGACCAGAGTCTGCTGCGCCTGCAACAGAGCAACCGCGCCCTGGAGGCCAGCGAGCAGCGCTTTCGCGCAGTGGCCGAGGCCGCCTCCGACTGGATCTGGGAAACCGACCGCCATCATCGCCTGACCTACCTGTCGCAGCGCTTCGTCAGCGTCACCGGTTACCACGTCGAGCAATGGCTCGGCCAGCCGCTCAACCAGCTGCTGTCCTGCGACACCACGCCCCTGCTGCCCTGGCTCGACAGCCAGGCCGACGGCGATCCGCAGCAACTGGCCAACCTGCGCTGCAACTACCGCGACCCTTCGGGGCAGACCCGCTATTGCCGGATTTCCGCGCGCTCGATCGTGTTCGACGGCAAACTCGCCGGTTTTCGCGGCACCGCCAGCGACATCACCGACGAGGTCGCCGCCCATGCCCGCATCCAGCACTTGTCTATGCACGATGCGCTGACGGGCCTGGCCAACCGCAACAAGCTCTCGCGGCACCTGGAACAAGCGCTGTTACGCGGCAACGAGTCGCCGCCCCTGGCCCTGCTGCTATTGGACCTGGACAGCTTCAAGCCGATCAACGACTCCCTCGGCCACCCGGCTGGCGACGCCGTGCTGCAGGAAGTGGCCACCCGCCTGCGCGACACCACCCGCGACGGCGACCTGGTGGCACGCCTGGGCGGCGACGAGTTCGTCCTGGTGCTGCATGGGCTGGACAACCGCAGCGAGATCGACCGTTTCTGCGCCCGGCTGGTCGACCTGCTGCAACAGCCCATCACCTTCGAGGAACACCAGTTGCACATCGGTGCCAGCATCGGCATCGCCCAGGCCCGCGCCCAGGGTTTCGACGCCGGCGAACTGATCCGCTGCGCCGATATCGCCCTGTACCAGGCCAAGGCCGACGGCAAGCACACCTGGCGCTACTTCTCGCCCGAGATGAACCAGCAGATCCAGTACCGCCGGCAATTGGAAAACGACCTGCGCCGGGCAATCAAGCAGCACGAGTTCGTCCTGCACTACCAGCCGCGCTACCGCCTGGCGGACCTGCACATCGTCTCGGTGGAGGCGCTGCTGCGCTGGCAGCATCCGCAAGAAGGCCTGCTCGGGCCGGACACCTTCATTCCCCTGGCCGAGCAGAGCGACCTGATCGTGCCCCTTGGCCGCTGGGTGCTGGCCGAAGCGTGTCGCACCGCCCGCGACTGGCCTGAAGCGCTGCTGGTGTCGGTCAACCTGTCGCCGGCGCAGTTCTCGCGCAGCGATGTGGTCGCCGATGTACGCCAGATCCTGCAGGAAACCGGCTTCCCGGCCCAGCGCCTGGAGCTGGAAATCACCGAGAACGTGATGCTCAACGATATCGAAGGCGCCCTGGGCACCATGCTGGCCCTCAAGGAGCTAGGCGTGCGCCTGAACATGGACGACTTCGGCACCGGCTACTCGTCCCTGGGCTACCTGCGTACCTACCCGTTCGACAGCATCAAGATCGACAAGCGCTTCATCGCCGGGCTGAGCAACCAGAGTGGCAACGACCGGGCGGTGGTGCAGGCCATCATCAACCTGGGCAAGGCCATGGGCCTGACGGTGACGGCCGAGGGGGTGGAGACCGAGCAGCAATTGCAGGCGCTGGGCAAAGAGCAGTGCCACGAGGTGCAGGGGTACTACCTGAGCAAACCGGTGGATCGCGCAGGGTTCGAGGCACTGCTGGCAGGGCGCAAGACGCGTCAGGACGCGAGCTGACGCTTGCTGCGCTCGGCGACGATCTCCGGCAGGTCGGTACGGTGCAGGTACAGCCGCAGCGGCTCGCCAATGTTCAAGCGGTCATCCACATGCTGCTCCAGCAGCAGTGCCAGGCGTGCCCGGCACAACGCCATGCGGCTATCGGCCTCGAGCCGCCAGACGAATTCGCAGCAGGGGGTGATGCTGTCGTCGGCCACATCCATGCCGAACGAATCTTCGGAAAAGCGCACGATATGGGTACCGCGCTTGCCGTGGAAGCCGACGAAGCCCTTGAGCTGGTCGGCGGCGTTGCAGATGTCCTGGGACGTGATGGCCATGACGTAACCTCGCAAAAATTCGGAAGTGACGCACGCCGGGCAAGCGGTCGCCTCTGACGGGCAACGCGCAGGTGCCAGACTACCCCATGTGCCAGACCGTTCGCCAAGGTTTTTCAAGCACAGCCGCCAGGCCCGCTAGACTGATTTTTCCAGCCCTTTTTCAGTGCCCAGCGGATCCGGACTTTTCATGACCCAGGCAGTCAGCGCCGACATCGCCATCATTGGCCGTATCAACGTCGTCCCGGCCATTCTCCAGGTGATCTGCGAGACCACCGGCCTGCGCTTCGCCGCCGTGGCGCGGGTCACCGACAGCCGCTGGACCGCCTGCGCCGTGCTCGACACCCTCGGCTTCGGCCTGGATGTTGGCGACGAGCTCGATGTCGCCACCACCCTGTGCCACGAAATCCGCAGCACCCGGCAGACTATCGTGATCGATAAGGCCAGTGAAGACCAACAGTACTGCGCTCATCACACCCCTAGGTTGTACCGCTTCGAAAGCTACATCTCGGTACCGCTGCTGCGCACCGACGGCAGCTTCTTCGGCACCATCTGCGCCCTGGACGCCAAGCCGACAGTGCTCAAGGGCACCGCCATCGAGCCCATGATGGAATCCTTCGCCCGCCTGCTGGCGATCCAGATCGAGAGCGAGGAAAGCGCCCAGCGCACCGAACAGGCCCTGGAACAGGAACGCGCCTCTGGCGAGGTGCGCGAGCAGTTCATCGCCGTACTCGGCCACGACCTGCGCAATCCGCTGTTCGCCATCACCGCCGGTGCCGAACTGCTCGCCCAGCGTGCGCAGGACGAAAAACAGCGGGCCATCGCCCGCCACATCTTCACGTGCGGCCAACGCGCCACCCAGCTGGTGCGCGACATGCTGGACTTCGCCCGTGGCCGCTTGGGTGCTGGCATCCCGCTGAACCTGCAACCCTGCGACGACCTGCGCGACGCGCTCGGGCATGTTGCCTCGGAATTGCAACGGGTCTATCCGCAGCGGCGCATCGCCCTGGAGCTCGGCCCGGTCGGTGGCGTGCTGTGCGACCGCGAACGGATCACCCAGCTGCTTTCCAACCTGATCGCCAATGCCCTGGACCACGGCGACCCACAGGGCGAGGTGAAGGTTCGCGCCGCCCTGGCCGATGGCAGTTTCATCCTCAGCGTGCACAACCAGGGGCCACCCATTGCCCCGCAGCTGGTGCCGCTATTGTTCCAGCCATTCAGCCGGCCACTGCCCGGCACGGCTCGACAAGGCCTGGGGCTGGGCCTGTACATCGCCAACCAGATTGCCCTGGCCCATGGCGGCCGTATGCAAGTGACCTCCAGCGCATCGGGCGGCACGCTGTTCAGCTTGCACCTGCCACTGGCTCGACCTGCGACTGCAACAACACCGTCAGCCAGTTCATGAACGCCTGGACCCGGCGCGGCACATGGCGCTGTCGGGCATACAGCAACGACACCGGCATGGCCCGCGCTTGCCACGGCTCGAGCAACGACACCAGCTCGCCCCGGCGCAAGTGTTCATCGACGCCCACCGCCGGTACCTGGATCGGGGATAGCAGGTCAGTTTTCATGCACCTGCACGCTGGCGGTCATCCCCGCGCTCAGGGTCACCCCTTCGGGAACCTGATCCAGACGGATGCGCACCGGGATGCGCTGCGCCAGGCGCACCCAGTTGAACGTCGGCTCCACCTCAGGCAGCAGCTGCCCGTCCGGGGTCGAGTTGCGGTCGGTGATGCCGCGGCTGATGCTTTGCACATGCCCCTGCATCGCCTCGCCCGCGCCCATCAGCCAGACCTTGACCGGGTCGCCGACGCGAATCCGTGGCAGCTTGGTTTCTTCGAAATAGGCCTGGACATAGAAGGTGGCATCATCCACCAGCGCCATCACCGACTGCCCGGTGTTGACGAAGTTGCCCTCGGCCAGGCGCAGGTTGGTGATATGCCCGCCACGTGGCGCGCGCACTTCGCTGCGGGCCAGGTTGATCTTCGCCACCTGCAACTGCGCCTGGGCCTCGTGCAACTCGCCGCGAGCGACGGCGGCGTTGATCTGGGCGTTCTCGCGTAGCTCGGCGCTGATCGCCTCGGGCCCCAGCGCGGTGCGACGGGCCGCCTCGCGCTCGCGCAGGCGCAATTGCTGGGTGCGCGTCTCGACCACCGCACTGGCCTGGTCGAAGGCGGCCTGGAAGCGCTCGCGGTCGATGCTCATCAGCAACTCGCCAGCCTTGACCTGCTGGTTGTCATGCACCTTGAGCGCGCTGACCCAGCCCGACACGTCCGGGGCGATCACCACCACGTCGGCGCGCACCCGGGCATCCCGGGTCCAGGGCGTGAGCATGTAGTACTGCCAGAGCTGATAACCGGCGAACACGGCGACGATCACCACGCACAGGGTGACCAGGATACGTACAGCCATAGGCATCGAATTACTCCTCACAAAGGGCCAAACAGGCGCACCACCAGGTACAGCACACACACGAACAACGCCGTGTCGAACAGCGCTTCATGCCAGATCCAGCGCCCCAGCGGCGTGGCCTGGACCACGAAACGCAGCAGCCCGGTCAGCACCAGGGCCATCGACACATAGATCAGGAACGGGCTGAGCAGGACCCCGCCCAGCGCCCATTCACGCAAGCCCATGCACGTCCTCCTGCCAGCGGCACCACTTGCCCCAGCTTTTGCGCAATTGCAGCACCGCGCCGATCGCCAGGCGCAGCGGGTCGCTGGGCGGCTGGCGGCGCAGGGCCTCGATGAACCGATCGCTGGCGGCATCCAGGCGCTGGCCACGCCCCGGCCCCGGACCACTGGCCAGCACCGCCTCGAGTTGCCGCAAATACTCGCGTTCGGCATTGCCCAGCGGCGCCTGGGCCATGGCCAGGCACAGGCGCAGATGCACCAGCTCGTCGCCAATGTCCAGGCCATGCAGGCCATCGTCCCAGCGCTTGCGCTCGGCCTGGGGCAACTCGCTGGCATGCCGCGCCAACTGCAACAGGCGGTCGGCCATGCGCCCGCCGAACCAGCTGTCGGCGCCACGCAGATCGCGGCGGGTCAGGCGCACCAGGTCGCTTTGCGTGGCGGCGCGCAGGCGCCGGCCGAGCCAGGCTGGGTGGCGCAGCACCACCAGGCGAAACGCCAGCACCGCCGCGCCGACGCCCAGGAGCATCGCCTGGGCACTGTTGAGCATGCTCGCCACATCGAAATGCATGGCGTTGAGCGGCGCGACCAGGACGATGAAATGCAGGCAATAAGAGGTGGCCGTGGCTCCGGTACGCGGGTGGGCCATGCCCAGGGCGCCGAACAGCAGGGGCACGCCCATGCCCAGGCAGAGCATGGCGAAGCTGCTCCATTGTGGCAGCAGGATCTGCCCGACCAGGAACGCCAGCGGGATCGCCAGGAGGATCCCGCGCAAAAAGCTCAAACCGATCTGCGCACCGTTCTCGCGGCTGGCGAACAAGCTGCAGACCACGCAAGTCAGCACCAGCCCACCGGGTGCCGAAGGCCAGGCGGTGGCCAGCCAGAAGCTGCTCATGGCCAGGAACGCCAGGGCGCTGCGCGCGCCGAACAACAGCGCCAGGGACAGGTCGCGGTGGGCGGCCAGGCCCTGCGTCAGCGCTTTGGGCGCCCTGCCCTGCTCCACGTCGTCGAGCGCCTGGGTCGCGGCCATGGCGTAGTCCAGCAGCAGGGTCAGGCGTGCCAGGCCGTAGTGTTCGGCGGCACTGATGCGCTCATCGTGGGCCGCATCCCAGACCCGCTGGCGCAACAACAGCAGGCTGGCCTGGTCGGGGTTGCCCAGCTGGGCCCGGACTTCATCCAACCAAGGCGCCAGGCGCGCGGCCTCGCCCTCGTCGAGCTGGCGCCACTGCCGGCGCACTGAGCGCGAGAGGCGCAACAGCACCATCAACTGCTGGCTCAGGCCCCGGATCGCCCGGGCACGCAGGCGGCCGCTGCTGCCCTCGAACCAGGCGTGCTCGCGCTGGGCATCGATGGCGACGATACGCCCAAGGCTGTCGAGCAGGCCTTGGCGTGCCTGGTCCTCGCCACCGAGCATGGCGCTGGCAGCTTGCAGGCCGTTGTGCCAGGCCTGGCGCGCCTGGCCGGTGAGCTGCTGCTCGACCCGCATCGGCCAGATCAGCGCGCTGCTGGCCGTGGCGCAGCAAATGCCCAGGCAGATCTCGGTGCAGCGGGCCACGGCCTGGTCGAACACCTGCAAGGGGTGGTCGATCGCCGGCAGGGCGATGATCGCCACGGTATAGCCGGCCAGCACGTAAGCGTAGGCCCAGGCGCTGCGCAGTTGCGTCGAGGCAGCGGTACATAGCGCCAGCCACAGGGCCAGGGTCAGCAGGAACAGCCAGGGAGTCTGGGCGAACAGGGCGATGAACACCACCGACATGCAAGTGCCGACCAAGGTGCCGGCCAGCCGCGCCAGGCCCTTCTGCACCACCATGCCTGACAGCGGCTGGGCAACGATGAATGCGGTCATCAGCGCCCAGGACGGCTGCTCCAGGCCCCAGCGCATCGCCAGCCACAGCGCCAGGCCGCCACCGAGCAAGGTCTTGATGGCGAACTTCAGGGCAAGGCTGCCGGGGGCGAACAGGGCCTGGAAGGTGATAGGCACGAATCGGACCTTGGGACGCAGGGGTAGTAGGAAGAACGATAGACAACGGGAGGCAGGATAAAGCGCAATCGATTAATTAGCTAGCTAATCATCAAATAAACCAGCGCCGATAGCCTGGGCATGCCCTCGCGTCACGAGCCGCCCCGACCCGCGCAGGCAACGGCAGCGCAACAATGCCCGGGCCTCACGGGCATTTTCCCCAGGCAAAAAAATGGGCGACCGAAGTCGCCCTAAATGCCTTGCGTGCTCCTGAACCCGGAACGATTCAGCGCTGATTGCGCTTTTTCGAATCCTTCCAGATGAAAATGCCCAGACCGGCGAAGAACGCCAACATCAATCCGACCGTTACCACACCTGCGATAACCACGTTGTCGAAGAACATGTCGGCCCCTCCCTTGGTGTGCCGTCATCCGATGGGTGCAAGGTAACCAATGCCGGGAGGGGGAAAATTGACCGGAGTCAAAGGTGCCCGGGGCCGGGCACGCAAGGCGGGTGCGGGGTTGACCTGAATCAGTTTTTAACGCTTCTTCGGCTTGCCCTTGGGCTTTTTCTTCTTGGCCTGGCCCAGCGGCATGGCTTGCTCGAAGGCCTGACGCATGTCGTTCAGGCGCTTGTCGTTGAGGTCGTGGATACGTTTGGCGCGCTCGGCACCGAAGTCGATCAGGTTGTCTTGGCTCATGGGCGGGCTCGACGGACAGCAGAGGCCTTCATGATGAAGGCAAGCGTGTGTGCTGACTAGTCAGACTTCGATATCCACCAGCAAGCCCTGGCGCGTGCGCTCGCCCAACGGCGCTACCGGTACGGTGTTGTCGGCATTGAGTTCATCGCCCGGCATGGCCCCATGGCGCTCAGCTTCGGCCTGCTCGCGCCGCTGTTGCTGGCGGCGCTGTTCGTCGCGCAGCAACAGCACTTGCTCCTCGGGGTCGCGATGGCGCTTGAGGTCGACGCTGGCGTCGCTGGAGGCCGGCTGCGCCGGTACCACCGGAGGGATGGTCGGCGGCGGCTTGACCGGATCCTGTTGCGAGGTCACGGGGGCGGCACTGAGCGGGATGATCGGCGGCAGCATGGCATGGTCTCCTGTAGCCACTGTGTCGGCCGCCGACACGCCGCCTTGAATAGCGCCGGGCAACGGTGTGCGGTGCGTCACAGCCGCCAGTATAGACCGCGGCTATTCGGCATCGTCGGGGCCGTCGTCCGGCGCGCTGACCGAATCGTTCCACGGCCGCTTGTAGACCTGCTGCCACACCGCGTCCATATGCTCGCGCAGCACCTGTGGCGCGCCCTTGAGCGAGGCGCTGTCCTCGCGCTCGCCGCCGAACGGGTCCTCGCCGGGCGGGGCGATCAGCGACTGGCCGGTGATGGTGTAGCTGGCCTGCCCTTCGCGCATCTCGATGGCGATGTCGTGCGGGTCGATCCCGCCGCCGCAGAACGCATGGCTGGCCACGGTCACTTCGGCCACGCCGTCCTTGTTCAGGTCGCTGACATCGCTGACGTCCGGATAGAAGTCGACATCCAGGTCGAGGCCGGCACAGGTGGTCTCCTGCTCGATCTGCCAGCGTGCCTTGAAGACATCGCCACCGGCGGCGCGGCCATACAAGGTGGCCTTGAGCAGCACCTTGTCGACCTCTTCCTCGGTATCCGGGTCGGTGGCCTGGCCATCGACCCGGCTCAAGACCAGCAACCCCTCGCCCTCGCGGTCATGAAAGTGCACGCTCTTGATCGGCGTCTGCACGCCGAGCACCTCCAGTTGCTCCACTGGAATGGGCGCCAGGATCTCGAAGCTTTTCTGTTCGCAAGCGGCCAGCAGCGCCAGGCTGCCCAGGCCCAAGGAGAGGTTCAACCAACGGTGCTTGGCAAACATGTGGCGCGTGGCCCTCGTGACGGGACGGTGTGCCTCGACGAACACGCTAGACTCTCTACTCGTTCGAGTAATCTTTGGTCTGGCGCAGCCGATCCGGTAACATGACCGGCTTTTTCATCGCGGGAGTTTTGGCAGTATGGCGCAGCAGTATCAACCGGGGCAACGCTGGATCAGCGACAGCGAAGCCGAGCTCGGTCTTGGGACCATCCTGGCGCAGGATGGCCGCCTGTTGACCGTGCTCTACCCGGCCACGGGCGACACCCGCCAGTACTCGCTACGCAATGCGCCGCTGACCCGCGTGCGCTTCTCGCCGGGCGACCAGATCACCCATTTCGAGGGCTGGAAGCTGACCGTGCGCGAAGTCGAGGACGTCGACGGCCTGCTGGTCTACCACGGCATCGACGGGCAGAACCAGGCGTGCACGCTGCCCGAGACGCAACTGTCGAACTTCATCCAGTTCCGCCTGGCCAGCGACCGTCTGTTCGCCGGGCAGATCGACCCGCTGTCGTGGTTCTCGCTGCGCTACAACACCCTGCAACACACCAGCAAGCAGATGCTCTCGGCCCTGTGGGGCCTGGGCGGCGTACGCGCGCAGCCAATCGCCCACCAGTTGCACATCGCCCGCGAAGTCGCCGACCGCATCGCCCCGCGCGTGTTGCTGGCCGACGAAGTAGGCCTGGGCAAGACCATCGAGGCCGGCCTGGTGATCCACCGCCAGTTGCTGTCCGGCCGCGCCAGCCGCGTGCTGATTTTGGTACCGGAGAACCTGCAGCACCAATGGCTGGTGGAAATGCGCCGGCGCTTCAACCTGCAGGTCGCGCTGTTCGACGCCGAGCGCTTCATCGAGAGCGACGCCAGCAACCCGTTCGAGGATGCCCAGCTGGCGCTGGTCGCCCTGGAGTGGCTGGTGGACGACGAGAAGGCCCAGGATGCGCTGTTCGCCGCCGGCTGGGACCTGATGGTGGTCGACGAAGCCCACCACCTGGTGTGGCACGAGGAACAGGCCAGCCCCGAGTACGCCCTGGTCGAGCAACTGGCCCAGGTGATCCCCGGCGTGCTGCTGCTCACCGCCACCCCCGAGCAGCTCGGCCAGGACAGCCACTTCGCCCGCCTGCGCCTGCTCGACCCCAACCGTTTCCATGACCTGGCCGCGTTCCGCGCCGAGAGCGAACACTATCGCCCGGTGGCCGAGGCGGTGCAGGAACTGCTCGACGAGGGCCGCCTGTCGCCCAAGGCCCACGCCACCATCCAGGGTTTCCTCGGCGCCGAAGGCGAGGCGCTGCTGGGTGCCGTCAGCGATGGCGACAGCCAGGCCAGCGCCCGCCTGATCCGCGAGCTGCTCGACCGCCACGGCACTGGCCGCGTGCTGTTCCGTAACACCCGCGCGGCGATCCAGGGCTTCCCCGAGCGCCAGTTGCACCCCTACCCGCTGGCCAACCCCGAGCAGTACGCCGAGCTGCCGTCCGGCGAGCGCGCCGAGCTGTACCCGGAAGTGGCCTTCCAGGCCCAGGGCGAAGCCGCCGACGACGAGCGCTGGTGGCGCTTCGACCCACGGGTCGACTGGCTGATCGACACCCTGAAAATGCTCAAGCGCACCAAGGTGCTGGTGATCTGCGCCCACGCCGAAACCGCCATGGACCTTGAAGACGCCCTGCGCGTGCGCTCCGGCATTCCAGCCACGGTGTTCCACGAGGGCATGAGCATCCTCGAGCGCGACCGCGCCGCGGCCTATTTCGCCGACGAGGAATTTGGCGCCCAGGTGCTGATCTGCTCCGAGATCGGCAGCGAAGGCCGCAACTTCCAGTTCGCCCATCACCTGGTGATGTTCGACCTGCCGGCCCACCCTGACCTGCTCGAGCAGCGCATCGGCCGCCTCGACCGGATCGGCCAGAAGCACACCATCGAGCTGCACATCCCCTACCTGCAGGACAGCCCGCAACAGCGCCTGTTCCAGTGGTACCACGAGGGCCTCAACGCCTTCCTCAATACCTGCCCGACTGGCAACGCCCTGCAGCACCAGTTCGGCCCGCGCCTGCTGGCGCAACTGCCTGGCGGCGACGCCAAGGGTTGGGACAAGCTGGTGGCCGAGGCCCGCGCCGAGCGCGAGCGCCTGGAAGCCGAGCTGCACACCGGCCGTGACCGCCTGCTGGAACTCAACTCCGGCGGCGCCGGCGAAGGCCAGGCGTTGGTCGAGGACATTCTCGAACAGGACGACCAGTTCGCCCTGCCTATCTACATGGAAACCCTGTTCGACGCCTTCGGCATCGACAGCGAGGACCACTCGGAAAACGCCTTGGTGCTCAAGCCGAGCGAGAAGATGCTCGACGCCAGCTTCCCGCTGGGCGACGACGAAGGCGTGACCATCACCTACGACCGCGGCCAGGCGCTGTCGCGCGAGGACATGCAGTTCCTCACCTGGGAACACCCGATGGTCCAGGGCGGCATGGACCTGGTGCTGTCCGGCTCGATGGGCAACACCGCCGTGGCGCTGATCAAGAACAAAGCCCTCAAGCCCGGCACCGTGCTGCTCGAGCTGCTCTACGTCAGCGAGGTGGTAGCCCCGCGCAGCCTGCAACTGGGCCGCTACCTGCCACCGGCGGCGCTGCGCTGCCTGCTCGACGCCAATGGCAACGACCTGGGCCCGCGGGTGGCCTTCGAGACCCTCAACGACCAGCTCGAAAGCGTGCCCAAGGCCAGTGCCAACAAGTTCGTCCAGGCCCAGCGCGACGTGCTGGCCAAGCGCATCGCCGACGGCGAGGCCAAGGTCATGCCGACCCACGAGGAACGTGTGGCCCAGGCCAAGCAGCGCCTGAGCGCCGAAGCCGACGAAGAGCTGGCGCGCCTGACCGCGCTCAAGGCGGTCAACCCGAGTGTGCGTGACAGCGAGATCGACGCCCTGCGCAAGCAGCGTGAAGACAGCCTGGCGGCGCTGGAGAAAGCCGCCCTGCGCCTGGAGGCGATCCGGGTGCTGGTCGCTGGCTGATCGGGATTCGCGTATCCCCTGCGGGAGCGGCCTTGTGTCGCGAAAGGGTCGCGCAGCGGCCCCAGGATCTTGGCTGTGTCGCAAGATTGTCGGGGCTGCTTCGCAGCCCTTCGCGACACAAGGCCGCTCCTACAGGGATCGCGTGAGGCTGACCACCCATTTAGACCTTCCGGCTATTACCTTCATATCCAAATGGTAGAAACCAAAGTGCCATTAATCAGGAAGGCTTAAGCCTGCGTTCCTATACTCCAGCAGGAACAGTCTCCATCCGCGCTTTGTGGGGACGAGTGAAAACTCGACAAAGAGGCCTGCAATGGAGTGGCTGGGACTGCAATTGTTCGCCGAGCTGCCGGCGACCGGACAGATCATCCTCGACTGCCGACACAACCCCTTCCTGGTGCTGCTCGCCTATGCCGTGGCCTGCGCCGCCTGTTTCGCCACCCTGGACATGGCCGAACGCCAGAGCCACTGCGAAGACCGCATGGCCCGCCGACAATGGCGGGTGCTGGGCGCCTGCTGCCTGGCCGGCGGCATCTGGGCCATGCACTTCATCAGCATGCTGGCCTTCCAGGCCCCGCTGGAAATCCACTATGACGCCCCGCTCACCGGCCTGTCGCTGCTGATCGCCCTGTGCGCCGCCTGGCTGGCGATGAACAGCCTCGATCGCAGCCACATGCACCTGCGCCACTACCTGCAAACCGCGCTGTTCATCGGCCTGGGCATCAGCGCCATGCACTACACCGGCATGGCCGCGCTGCAGGCCAGCGCCCAGCAGTACTACCAGACCGGCCTGCTGCTGGCATCCATCGCCATCGCCATCGCCACCAGCCTGGTGGCGCTGCTGATGGCCCGCTATTTTCACCAAGGCAGCGGCACCCTGCACCTGCTGCTCAAGTACGGCGCCAGCCTGCTGATGGCCGGCGGCATCGTGCTCACCCACTTCACCGGCATGACCGCAATGACCCTGGTGATCCCCAGCGAAGCCGCGCTGCGCCTGCCCACGGTGGACAACAGCCTGCAATTGGCGCTGACCATCGCCTTCATTACCTTGCTGATCAGCGGCAGCAGCATCAGCGCCGCCCTGGCCGACAAGAAGCTGCAAAGCAAGGAGCACGACCTGCGCCGGGTCAACGTGCTGCTCAGCCAGCTCGACCAGGCTCGGGTGTCGTTGCAGCAAGCGGCCCATTACGACGCCCTGACCAACCTGGTCAACCGCCGCGGCTTCAACCAGGTGTTCGCCGAGCGCCTGGCCGAACAGGCGGCCCACGAGGGCATGCTGGCGGTGATGTTCCTCGACATCGACCACTTCAAGCGCATCAACGACAGCCTCGGCCATGCCGCGGGCGACGAACTGCTCAAGGTGATCGCCGGGCATATCAAGGCCGCCACCCGCAGCCAGGACCTGGTAGCCCGCTTTGGCGGCGACGAGTTCTGCATCGTCACCAACCTCAACAGCCGCGACGAAGCCCGCCACCTGGCCCAACGCATCATGCAGCGAATGAAGGAACCCATCGACCTGGCCGGCCGGCGCATGGTGATGACCACCAGCATCGGCATCAGCATCTTCCCCGACGACGGCCTGAGCACCGAAGAGCTGCTGAAGAACGCCGACCTGGCGCTGTACCAGTCCAAGGGCTGCGGGCGCAACAACCTGAACTTCTTCAACGCCGGCCTGAAGACCCGCGCCACCCTCGAACTGCAACTGGAGGAGGAACTGCGCGTGGCGCTGTTCGAGGAACGCGGCCTGTGCGTGCACTACCAGCCGATCTTCGACCTGCGCAGTGGCCAGGTGGCCAAGCTCGAGGCGCTGGTACGCTGGCAGCATCCCCAGCATGGCCTGCTCAGCCCGGAACGTTTCATCTGCATCGCCGAGGCCAACGGCCTGATCGCCGACCTCGACCTGTGGGTGCTACGCCGCGCCTGCGAGGACCTGGCCCAGCTCAACCGGCATGGCTATGGCGAGCTCAAGGTCACGGTGAACTGCTCGGCGCTGACCCTGGGCCGCGAGGAGCTGGCCACGGAAGTGGAAATGGCGCTGTTCCAGGCCGGGCTCACCGCGCGCCAGCTGGAGCTGGAAGTCACCGAGAACGCGCTGATGGGCGATATCCAGCACACCGTCAGCCTGCTCAAGCGCATCCGCGCCATGGGCGTGGCGCTGTCGATCGACGACTTCGGCACCGGCTACTCCTCGCTGGCCTACCTCAAGCGCCTGCCGCTGGACGTGCTGAAGATCGACCGCTCGTTCATCCACGACGTGCCGGGCAGCCAGAAGGACCGCGAGATCGTCCAGGCGATCATCGTCATGGCCCATACCCTGCACCTGAAGGTGGTCACCGAAGGCGTCGAGACCGTCGAGCAACATGAGTTCCTCGCCAGCCACGGCTGCGACTACCTGCAAGGCTACCTGCTCAGCCGCCCGGTGCCGCTGGCCGAATTGCGGACAGTGCTCGAGCGGCTCGACCGCCAGGCCTGCGCGTTCAATCCTTGTTGCGATACAGCGCTACCAGGGTCGCCGGATCTTTTTCCAGATACCCCTGGCTACCGTGCAGGCGCATCAATTGCGCGGCGAGGGCACTGACCGGGGTCGCCGAGCCCTGCTCGCGGGAGAGCTTCACCGCGCCGTCGAGGTCCTTGAGCAGGGTACGCACATGCCACTTGACCGGCTCGAAGCGGCCCTCGGCCATCTGCGGGGCGAGGATCTGCAAAGGCTTGGAGTCGGCGAAGCCACCGGCCAGGGCCTCGGCAAGCAAACGTGCATCGACCCCTGACTGCTCGGCCAAAGCCACTACCTCGGCAATCACCAGGGCGTTGCAGGCGACGATCATCTGGTTGCAGGCCTTGGTCACCTGCCCTGCCCCCACCGCGCCCATGTGCGTGACCCGCTGGCCCAGGGTCAGCAGGACCGGGCGCGCCCGCGCCAGGTCATGCGCCTCGCCGCCGACCATGATCGCCAGGCTGCCGGCCTCGGCGCCTGGGGTGCCGCCCGACACCGGCGCATCGAGCCAGGCCATGCCACACAGCGCCGCCAGTGCCGCGGCCATCTCCCGGGTGGCGGTCGGCTCGAGGCTGGACAAGTCCACCAGCAGCTGACCGCTGCGCCCGCCCTGGGCAATGCCCTGTTCACCGAAGACCACCTCGCGCACCACCGCCGTGTCGGCCAGGCACAGCAGCACCATGTCCACCGCCGCGCACAGCTCGGCGGGGCTGCTGGCCAGGCGCGCGCCGGCAGCGACCAGCTCGGCGCACTTGTCCGGGCTGCGGTTCCACACGGTCAGCGGGTAGCCGGCCGCCAGCAGGCGGCGGCACATCGGCAGCCCCATCAAGCCGATCCCGGCGAACCCCAACGAAGGCAAGGCAGTACTCATGAGCAACTCCAGATTAAAGAAGCGTGACAAACGGACGATGCAATGCGGGTGCGAGGCAAAAACCTTAGTCGCGCTAAGGAAAACCCCTATCGCATGAGAAAAAGACGCACTGATAAAGTCGCGAAATTTCCCGTGATGGCCAGATGACATGCATCACCGGGAAGCCAATCACTTCAGGCAAATGGCGCACTATGACCTCTACGAACACTTCTGCCAATGCGGTCCCCGAGTCGTCGCTCAGCCCCACTTCGCTGACCGCGGGCACTACCCGGGACCTTCCCGCCGCCCGCAGCCTGCCCGCGCAGCAGTACCTGTACTTCACCGAACAGGACATCCAGCGCATCCTCGACAACCTCGATGGCCTGCGCGAGCTGGTGTTCCCGCAGAACCTGCACGTCGAGGACGAGGAGCAGCTGCGCCTGGAGCAGCAGTTCCCGTCGGTGTGCCTGATCGGCCTGGGCCGCTGTGGCTCGAACATCGCCCTGGACGTGGCGGAGCTGGTGTACAACGCCCGCACCTTCTTCCTCAACGAGTTCAACAACGAGGACCGCTTCAAGGGCGAGGCGGGCTACAGCCCCGCGCGCTGGATCCGCCAGAACCTGCGCCTGGTGCAGAACAAGGCGGCCAAGCCGGTGTTCCTGGTCGAGCCGCTGGTGATGCTCGGCGACCTCGACAAGGACATCGCCGGGCGTATCCGCTTCTCGCGCAAGGGCGAGCGCGGGGGCTTCCTGCGCGACTACAGCAAGATGAAGATCATGGACCTGTCCGAGGTGCATGCCGGTGGCGCCGGCAACGCGCCGATCCTCGGCCAGTACCTGGCCAAGATCATCCTCAACAAGGACACCCAGCGCTTCTCCAGCGCCGATTGGAAGCTGATCCACTCGTACCTGATCGACTCCTGCGGCATCAAGGCCAACCAGTCGCGCCTGTATTTCTACATCTTCAGCGCCGGCGGCGGTACCGGCTCGGGCATGGCCTCGGAGTTCGGCCTGGCCCAGCAGTACTCGTACATGAACAAGACCTTCGACACCAAGCCGGCCGACGAGAACGACGGCAAGAGCGGGCACTCGTTCGTCTTCGAGCCGATCTTCACCAGCGGCATCTGCGTGCTGCCCAACGCCTCCGACCACCGCAGCGAAATGTCCGAGGCGCTGCACATCAACGCCGGACGCCTGCTGTGCAAGTACCTGTCGGAGGAATGGGACTTCTCGTACAACTTCGATAATGAAGACAGCAGCGAGGCCAGCGTCATGGGCCGCATCCGCCCGTGGAACGCGATGATGCTGATCTCCAACGACATCATGCGCTACGCCGAGGAGAGCGACGACGGCACGATCCAGAACATCGACGTCAACGCCATGGAGAAGCACGCCAACCAGTACATCTCCCAGCAGATCTTCAACATCCTCACCGCCCAGGCGGTGACCACCGACTACGACCAGAACTACTTCCGCCGCGCCGGCATCGACATCGGCGAGACCATCCGCCTGGACGCCAACGACCTGTTCATGAGCCTGGCCGGCCCGGTGGCGATCGCCTACGCCGAATCCGTGGTGCCGGAGATCCCGCCGGCGGGCTCGGACAAGTTCAAGGTGTTCGAGCGCGAGCAGCCGCGCCTGGACATCGACGACCTGTTCTTCCGCTCCATCGACCTGCCGCACTTCAACAAGCAGACCCAGGCCATCGAAGGCATCAGCCTGCTGCCGATCGAGTCGCGCCGCTACCGCGCCGCGCTGGAGCAGTACCAGGCCTCGGGCTACGACGCCGCGGCCTTGCACGACCTGCACTTCTTCAAGAACTGCTCCTCGGTAGTGTCGATCGTCTCCCTGCCCAAGGACTACAAGCTGTCGTACATGGACCTGAACCGGCTCAAGACCCACCTCAACAGCCTGTTCCCCAACACCACGCTCAAGCGCTACGCGCTGGTGATCGGCGCCTCGGCCAACCTGTCGCTGACCACCTTGATCGCCAAGAGCCCGTGCCTGTCGGACGACTTCCTGACCCTGATCGTGGCCTTCATCAAGCGTTGCTTCGCGCGTAATCCGTACCGTTTCGACGACACCATGGACAACGCCATCCTCGAGTTCATCACCAGCGAGCATTTCGACGAAGACCGCATCGACGACCTGCTCAACGAATTCGAGAACCCGGCGAAGATCCTCGACACCAACTGGTACGCGATCAAGCCGATGTACGAGAAGAAGTACCGCGAGCTGATCAACGACAAGAGCCGTTTCGTCTCGATCAACGACATCCGCCTGTCGCGCGAGTGCGTGAAGAAAGCGGTGAAGTACCTGCGCGAGATCTTCAGGCACCGCATCGGCAAGACCCGGGTGATCTCGCTGAACAGCCACACCGGGCGCGTGGATTACTGAGTCGCCACACGCCTGTAGGAGATTCTATGGTTTCAGGGAAGCCCATTAGCTGACTTTAGGTTGATATTCGTCCTGCCCTTTCAGCAGGGC
>NZ_JAMYBV010000044.1:0-20160 GCF_024126635.1 Pseudomonas sp. VA159-2
GCAAAAGGCTTGAGGCAGTTGGCTCATTAGCCAGCTTCTTGGCGTCCGCTGCCATGGGACAGGCCCATCTGTCCCCTTTCCCTCCCCTTTCCCCCTGTCCCCTTGCTCCTCTTTTTAGTCGCCTTTATCGATCATCTCTCCTCGACTCTCCCCCCCTCTAATGGGTGCAACCTCAAGAACTCAATATAAAACTCATGAAGCTTATAAAAGTTCGCATCAGGATCACTTTTTAATTCTTGATAGCGGGCCAAAAGACTTTCAAATAACCCTTCCGGAACAGCATGCTCATCTACGTCACGCCTTGCATAACAGAAATACTCAAACGCTTCTTTTAGCATTTCAACGGAAAGGCTTTTGCTATATCTCAGCAGAAACAAGAATGCATATCCCCACTCATCCTGGGACATCAGCAAATAATATAGACAAGCTGCTCGCAAGGAGTCACTGAATGGCACATCGGACTCCAGAATAAGCTTGCAATATTCAAGTCCTTTTCTTACGTCAGCCACATAAAGCCCACTTAGATACTCTAAGGCATCTTGTGCAGGATCCTCAAAGGAGAGTTCATTAATGTATCCATTCGCCAGATAATTATCTAGCCCACGAAGAAACTCATGAACAGAATGCCTCATTAAATTTATCACTTAAAGGCTCCCACTTGCATAGTTGACAACCGCTTTGACCCATCATCCAAAATCGTCCAAGTTGCATTCACCCGCACATTCCCTTGAGGACCAGAAAGCACAATAGAGGACCGCCTATTTGCCACTGTAATATCGCGAGCAGAAGCCAGCAGCTCGGCTATGATCATTTTATTATTCTTAGCCGTATCAATAATCCCCGCACTATCAAGAACCCGCGCCATATCTCGCGACCTTTCAACATTATGCATTTGACTAGAAAGCAGTCTCAATCTAGCTTCATTTTCGGGATTCTTTGCAAACTCCTTCTGACTTGCAGCTCGCAAGGATCTCAGAGATTCATATTCAGTCTGCAACGCGCCCAGATCACCGGAAGACTTACCCCGCATGTACAGCTCAACCTTATCAAGCGGCACCCTTGCATCACCTTTCACTGCCGTCGCATGAAGTCTCCCATTTGCATCTGGCAACCACTTAAGACCAATATCAAATGCGAATCATTTATTTGCACTAGCCGCAAGAGATCCCGCTTTACTAGCCACTTTAGTAACAATTTTCTCGGTAACGTTAACCGAGACCTTGGCCGCTCCTACCCCGCCCCCAAGTAAAGCTGCAATTTCCGACAACAGCTTGCCGCCTTCAACCCCTGCCTTGAACGACCCGCCGGCCCCTGCTCTCTCGTACTCGGCCTCCATTTGATCGATACGTTCAATATACGACTGTTTCACCGCATCAGCGATGTTCCCAAGCACATCATCACTCTGGAACAGTGACTTCAAGGCATCGAACGTTTCACCCGGGCTGCTGGCCGTCTGCACGATCCCTTTGACGGTGTCATACAACCCCTCCGGCACGCCGGCGATCATACCAGCGGCAAAGCTGCCATCCTGTCCTACGTCGATCGCTAGCCACTTCGCCTCTTTCTGGGCCGTGCAGGCAGTGTTGTCGCAGGATGCCAATTCTGCGGCCTTCTGCGCTTTCTGCTCCTTGCTCAGATAGTTGTTTTCTACAGCATTGCGACCGGCCCCAGCACCGGTGACGGCACCCGCGCTATTGCCCTCTACAAGGCCTCCCGAAAGGCCGGCCGCCAACGTCGACAATGCCGAAATCGTCTGCTTCTGCTCCTCACTCAACGCACTGGTATCACTGGTACCATACAGTTGCTGAGCAATAAAATCGAAAAGGGGACAGATTTATTTTCCCTACTCTAATTTCGACCTATCCTGCCTGATAGCTATATCGCGACGCCCCAGGAACCGAATTTAGAGTAGGGAAAATAAATCTGTCCCCATTTTCTGTCCCCTTTTTCTCTCTTTCACCCGATCCACAAACCGATTGTTACCCGTCAGGAAAAATAAATCCGTCCCCTTTTCGTGCGTCCCCTTTTCGTGATTTTCCCTACTCTAATTTCGACCTACCCTGCCTGACAGCTAGATCGCGACGCCCCAGGAACCGAATTTAGAGTAGGGAAAATAAATCTGTCCCCTTTTTCCATATGTGAGCTTGGCACCATCCATCTTGAACGACTGCTGAATATCATCAATGGATTTCCCCCAAACATTCGCCGGAGCTTCCACTATATTTCGAGGGATTCCGGCTTGCGCTGCAAGGTCTTCCCGCAGTCCTACCCGCGCAGTTGCAGACGTAGCCGGTACTTCAGCTGCACCAGTTGCTTTTGTACCAACCTGTCAGTAAAGCCCATCAAAAACCGTCACTCTTCGTCCCAAAAAATCCCTGGCGGCGCATACTCTCCATCCTTCAAGACAACACACCACCCGAAGTTCGTATAAAACATCTCTAGCCCAATGACTTTATAAACATTAGGCTCAATTTCCCTCAAGGTAATCAGGCTGTTCGCATAGTGAGTACATTGCCCTCCCCCACCCGCAATAGCTCTTAACTCCAACTCATTACGATCCCATTCAGATACGACTCCGGATGTTTCAGGAACAGTATCCGAAAAATAAATCTCAAATTCTTTAGATATTTTGCACAAGCAAGGAATTCGCTCCTGCCTGAGCAATTGCTCAGTGTGCATATTTTTGGGAAAGCTAATTTTTAATTTCATTTCAAAGCACTCCGAGGAACAACAACCTCACCCGAAAAATTTCTTTCAAAGGTACTAACAGGACTGAAATACTGCTTACCATGCGGATCACGAATAGCCACAACAGAAATGCCATTTCTAGTTGTAACTCCATCCACCACAACAAAATGGGAAAAGCCAGAGCCTGTCGCTTTGTCAACAACTCGAACAACTACCGGAGTTCCATTTGAGGTATATCTAGCCAAATCAGAGACATTTCTGTTCCCAAAGGCACTTGCAGGAACACCTTCAGATTTCATCAGGCTAGCAACATCCTGAGCAAAAATTCCTTTGTCAGAGGGCGGGAGCTTTTGGATAAGAGTACCTACATCAACTTCCTTGCCCAACGTATTCAGAACCATCCCACAAGAGTTGTGACCGCAGGTAGGCACAGGCCCTTGATTCACGACCAGACGATCACCGCCTCTCGGTATCGCATCATCAAGCAACGGATTTCTAGCGCCCGTGCCTGCAACTTCTCCAGCCGTCCCAGTCGCTTTTGTACCTGCGCTACCTGCTTTTGAGAACACCCCCACCATGCTGCCAAGCGTAGCTAGTAGACCTGCATCCTCAATAACTTGCAATCCCGTACGGACCCAGTTCCCATTCGCTAGGTTGACTGCTCGGGTGGCCTCACCCACCGCCTGCCCTATGCCTGCGCTATCGCCCGCATAGGTGATCGTGGTGACAGCCATATGGGTAGCGACATTCCGCTCGCAAGCAGCGTTGCCTTTACACAGGGGTAACACTTTATCGGTGTAAACTGCCTGTACGAAATCCTCCCAGCCCGCTTGAGCCTCTTTCGTATCCAAGCCACCTTGGCGATAGGAGGTTTCTTTCCACTTGTCATATGTTTTCAGGCAATCTTGCAAGCCACCTGCATCACCACAGGAGGCTTTAAGTTCCTGACTAAACTCTGCTATTTGATTCTGGCCCAGCTGGTAGCCAAAAATGTTGGCGCCCGTTCCTAAGTGGTTGTTCTCCACTGCATTCTTACCCGCCCCAGCCCCGGCAATAGCATCCGTGCTATTACCGCTCGTAACACCGCCTGCAAAACCGGCCGCTAAGGTAGATAGCGCGGCTATTGTCTGCTTTTGTTCTTCACTAAGGGCACTGGTATCACTGGTGCCGTACAGATGCTGGGTGATCAATCGAGCAGTCAATTCCCCGCCTGCCGCACCGGCTGCCCCCGCCGCCGCAGAATTCCCCTGCGCCTGGGCGACAACCGCACCCAGCACCGCATGTGCCATGATCCGCGCGGTATCGTTATCGCCAGCAACCCTCTTGATCACCCCGGCAAGGTATGGCGCCGAGGCGCCCGCCAGCGCACCACCGATGTTGCCCCCGGCAAGGCCCTGTAGCGCCGCGGTGACCGCCTGAGTCGCCTTCTGATAATCGCTTCCGGTACCGTACTTACCCATGATCCTCTGGTAAGCATCGGTACCCGCCAGCTTCCTCTGGTACTCCTGTACCGCCTCTTGGCTCGCGCCTTTCCCCGGCTCCTCGATCCCCCGCGCCTTCAGCTCGGCACGGCCTTCCTCCTTGGCCTTGAGCTGGCCCTGGGTGCGCACAATGTCCGACACCTGGTTGCCGATATCCGCGATCAACTGCACCTGCTGCAGGCGCCGCTGCTCTTTCTCCTTGTCGAAGATCGGGCTGATGCTGTCGTTGGCATGCGCCACATCATGGCTCAGGGTCGCCACGTCCTGCTTCTGCTGGCCAGGATCGCGGATCTCCAGGGTGCCTGCGGACACCGCCGTGGAGGTGGTGCCGCTGGCGCTGCCACTGTGGTTGAAGGCGATCAGCGTGCCGGTCGGCATGTTGCTGGTGAAACCGCTCGCGCCGTTGTTGCCACCGCTGATGCTGGCGCTGGCCATCTGGCTCTTGAACTCGGCCTTGTTCTTGATATCGCTCCAGCCCAGGGTGCCGGTGCTCAGGCGGTTCTTGCCGGCCTCGGCGGTGCTGGCGATGACGCTGCCGTCGAGCTGGGTGTGCTTGCCCACCTCGACCTGGTAACCGCCCTTGCCGGCAAACAGCCCGGTCTGCTCCTGCACGCTCTTGTAGGTGGAGTCGAGCTTGCTCTGGCTGACGCTGAGGTTGCCACTGGCCCCACCGGCACCAATGATGGTGACGCTCGCGCCGCCGCTGACGTTGCTCTGCTTGGACTTGTAGTCGTCGGTGTCCTGCAGGCTCTGCAGCGTCAGGTCGCGGCCAACGTCGGCGACCACCTTGTCGCCGTTGACCTGCGCGCCCTTGAGCGTGGTGTCCCGCCCGCTGAGCAAGCTGGCCTGGTTCCCGGCATCCAGGGTGGTTTCAGTCCAGGTGGTGCCGTTGCCCTTCTCCTTGCCGCTGCCTTTGTTGGCATTGGCGAAGATGCTCAGGCCGAAGCCATCATCGCTGACCCCGATGCTGGCGCCGATGGCGCCGCCGCTGCTGCTGTTCTTGCCGTCCAGCTTTTGCGTGTTGGCCGCGGCCTCGAGGTGGATATCGCGCCCCGCCGACAAGGTGAGGTCGTTGGCGGCCTTGAGCTGGCTGCCCTGCACGCGGATATCACCGCCCGTGCCGTCGGCGTCCTTGCCCTTGGCGACGATGGTCAGGTCGTTGCCGCTGGTCAGGCTGCTGCCCTGGCTGACGGTCTGCTCCTGGGTCTGCCGCGAGCTGGACTTCTGCCCGCCGAGCGAGACGGAAACGCCGACGAACTGGCCGACGTTGCCGGCGTTCATGCCGCCGTTGTCCTGCGCGGCCTGCCAGGCCTGCACACCGGTCAGGCCAGCCTTGATGCCTTGCAGGGCCGAGAGTCGGCTGTCTTCTTCCTGGGTGGCTTGCCTGGTGATCTGGTAGGCGGCATCCATGGCGCTGCCGACAGTGCCGGACAAGGCCAGGGTCAGGCCGCTGCTCTTGCTCTTGGCGGTCTGCTCGCTGCTGTTGTGGTGCTCGGCCGCGACGATCTCGACGTTCTGCCCGACCAGGGTGATGTCCTTGCCGGCGATCAGCTCGGAGCCCTTCACCCCCAGGTCCTTGCCGGCCTCGATGGACACGTTGCCGAGCACGCTGCCGACGGTGCTGGCCTTGCCGCTCTCGCCCTTGCTGGTGGAGGTGTTCTCCAGGCTGGTCGAGCCCAGGGTGAAGCCGATCCCGCCGCTGCTGAGCAAGCCGGACTTCTTCTTCGAACTCGAGTGGCTTTCCTCGAAGGTTTCCGTGGCACTCTCGATCTGGATGTTGCCCCCGGCCAGCAGGCTCGTGTCGTTGGTGGACACGATGTTGCTGCCCGATACGCCAATATCCTGCCCGGCGCGGATCGCTACCGTGTCGCCGCTGACCGACGAGCTTTCCTGGGTGACGGCATGCGTGCTGTCGATACGGGTCTTCTGGCTGCTGGAGAGTCCGGAGCGGCTGGTCTTGGTCTTGCGGTAGTAGCTGTAGTCGCTGTTTTCCTCGGCGACCAGGTTCACGTCACCGCCGGCATAGAGATAGGCCTCTTTGCCCGCGGTCACCTTGCTGGCACTCAGGCTCAGGTCGTCCCCGGCCTTGAGCGCCACGTTACCGCCGGCCGCCACCGTGCTGGACACCTGCTGGACGTGATCTTCCTGGCTGGTGACCTTCCTGGTCTTGCTCGCCGAATGCTGCTCATTGGCGGCGGACACCAGGCTCAGGTCGCCGGTCGCGGTCATTGCCACATCGCGCTTGGCCTCGATCGCGCTGGCCACCGCATTGATGTCGCGTCCGGCGCTGACGGTCAGGTCGCGCCCAGCCTGCAGGCTGGAGCCGTTCTGGGTCACGCTGTAGTCGCTGTGGCGCACGCCCTGGTCATTGCTGACCACCTGCTGCACCGAGGTCAGCTTGACGTCGCGCCCGGCCTTGAGGTTGGTGTCGGCGCCACTGGTGAGCACGCCACCGCTGTTGAGCAGGTCGCGCCCGGCGTTGATCGCCAGGTTGTTGGCCGCCTCGACCCTGGCCGCGCTGTCGACGAAGTCGCGCTGCTGGGCATAGCTGCCGTTGCTGCTCTGGTGCGAGGTCGCGCTGCGCTCGTTGGTCACGTCGCGGGTGGCGGTGAGGGTCACGTCACGCCCGGCGATGATGCCACCGGCCTTGTTCGACAGGTTGTTGCCCGCCAGCAGGTCGAGGCGGTCGCCGGCCTGGACCAGGCCGCTGTTGACCAGGTTGTTGCCAGCCTGGGCCGACAGGTTGTGGGTCGCGCGCAGGGTACCGACGTTGTCGAGGTTCTGCCCGGCGATCAGGTTGACGTCGCTGCCGGCGATCAACGCGCCGTTGGGCGCCAGGCGGTCATTGGAGTGGGCCAGGTAGAGCACCGGCACCAACACCTGCTCGCCATTGACCTCGGCGTTTTCCAGCCAGACGATGTCGTGGGTCAGGGCCGCCACCTGCTCGGCGGTCAGGCTCACGCCCACCGCCAGGTTGAGCTGCTGCTTGCTCTGGATGGCGTTGTCCATCAGGTACTTGAACAGCTTCTCGTCGGTGTCCTGGCCGTCGATGAAGCGCTGGCCGGTACGGGCGACCACGGCCTGCTGCACCAGTTTCTGCTCATAGAAACCGTCACCCAGGCGCTTGGCGCTCAGGTCGGGGTCGTAGCCGAGGTTCGCCAGCAGGTAGTCCGAACTCATGAACTGCTTGAGGTCGGTGAGTACCGGGTTGGTTTCGATCAGGTACTTGTGCGGGTTGCTGCGCACGCTGCTGTCGGGCAGGCCCTGTACGCGGTCGATGGTGACCGGCGCCGGGCCCTGGGCGTTCAGCGCGGCGGCCTGGGTGATACCGTCGTTCACCTGCGAGCGACCCGGCAGCAGCGGGCCGCTGCCTGCGCCCGGCAAGGCGGTGTCGATGGCGCTGGCATCGCCGACAACGGTGGCCTGGCCACGGCTGGCGGTACTTAGCTCGGTACTGCGGCCGGCCGCCTGGGTGACGTCACCCAGGTTGATGTCGCGCGCCAGCACCTGCGGCAGCGGCTGCTGGCGCTGCACGGCGCTCAGGCTGGCGCCGCCCATGGTCCAGCTTTGCGGGCCGCTGTTGGCCGGCGTGCTGCCGGCGTCGGTGCTCAGGCGGAACAAGCCGTGCTGGCCGCTGGGCAGGCTGAAGCCCGGCAGCGCCAGCGGGTTGACCTGCTGCTTGGCCAGGTCCGGCGGCAGCTGCTGGTTCAGGTTGATACGGGTGGAGAACGCGGTGCCCGGCGCCGAGGTGTCGGTACGCGCGCCACTGCCGATGTAGTCGTAGCCCGGACGCACCACGCTGTTGCTGATGCCGTTGCCGGCGGTGATGCTCACGGCGCCGCCGGCCTGCATCACGCCGGCGTAGCTCTGGTCGCCGCCTGCGAGCTTGCGGCTGCTGCCCAGCGATACCAGCTCCGCTTCGGTCATGCCGATGAAGCCGGCCAGGGCGCCTTGCAGGCCGCCCAGGTCGTTGGGGTTGTAGCCCGCGCTCTCGTACCAGTACTTGCTGGTGACCGAGTTGGCGACGCTGTACCAGCCGCCGGCGTTCTTGGTGCGCGCCGAGCGGAAGATACGGGTGGTCTCGGTCTCGCCGGTCTCCACGCCGCTGTTGGTGAGGTTGTTCACCGACGCCACCAGGCTGCCGGCGGCAGCGATGGTGCTGCTGCTGTTGAGCAGGTCGCCGCCGCGGATCGTGAGGTTGGCGCCCGTGGTGATGCTCGACGCGGTGCTGGCCTCGGTGACATCGAACTTGTCGCGCTGGACGATTTCCCAGACGTGGTTGCGCTTGCCACCGCAGTCGCCGGCGTTGTAGCCCTCGATACAGGCGACTTCGCCGATGCGGGCGGTGTACACGCCCTTGTTGTCGGTCTTGAGCACCGCGCGCACGTTCTGCACGGTGCTGGCGGCCAGGCTCATCGAGCCGTCGCTCTGCAGCGAGCCGGAGCTGTTGACGATGCTGCTGGCCAGGGTGCCCTGGCCGTCGCGGTCAATGGTCAGGTTGCCCAGGCTGTAGACGTCGGCATAGCTGTTGGTCAGGCTGTCGACGCGCAGGCCCATGTCGGCGCCGCTGAACACCAGGCCATGGTCGTTGATCAGGGCGCCGGTGGTCAGGGTCAGGTTCTGCGCGGCGCCCAGGGTGCCCTGGTTGTTGACGGCACCTGCCGCGACGCTGAGGCCGGCCGCGGAGGTCAGGCGTCCGGCATTGTTCAACTGGCCGGCCACCGAAACGCTGGTGGCGCCGCCCCCGGCGATGCTGCCACTGCCGCTCAGGTTGACCTGCGAGGCGCCCAGGCCCAGGGTGCCACGACTGCTCAGGCGACCGTTGCCAGTGTAGGTGCCGCCCAGGTTCAGGCTGAGGCTGCCGTCACTGGCGATCAGGCCATCGTTGCTCCAGTTGCCGCCAGTGCCCACCAGCGTATCGCTGGCCAGCAACTGGCCGCTGGCGGTCTGGCTGAAGTCGCCGACATTGACCGTCAGGCGCCCGGCCTGGATGACGTTGCTGTTGCGCCAGCTGCCGGCGTTGAGGGTCAGGCCGCCTCGGGTGACGATGCTGCCGCCGGCTCCGGTGACGTTGGCGGTGGAGATATCGAAGGTGCCGTTGCCCACGTGCAGCAGGCTGCCGCCGCCGTTGAGGAAGCTGCCGACGCCCAGGCTGAGGTCGGTGTTGGCGGTTTCCAGGGTGCCGTTGCGATTGTCTAACTGGCCGCCGATCTGCAGGCGGGTCGCGCCACTGGTGCCCAGGGCGCGCAGCTGGCCGGTCTGGTTGTCGAGGCTGGCCGCCTTGATCGCCAGGGTGCTGTCGCTTTCGATAATGCCCAGGCGGTTGTTCAGCGCGCCACTGAGGTCAAGGTCGATGCGCTGGCCGGCGATCTGGCCATCGTTGTCGCCGCTGTTGTCGAAGTTGGCGCCGCTGACCTTGACCAGGCCCTTGGCGTACAGGCCGCCGTTGCGGTTGTCGAAATCGGCGGTGGTGACCTGGGCGTCGCCGGCCTGCGCGGCGATCCGCCCACCGTAGTTGTCGATGCCGCCAAGCGCCTTGAGGGTCAGGAACTGGCCCTGGGTAGTGCCGCCCTGGCGGTTGTTGTTGAGGTCATAACCGTTGCGCAACACGCCGCGCAGATCGGCGTTCACGCCGCCCTTGAGGCTGGCGAGCATCCCGCCGCGGTTGTCCAGGTTGACGGCGCTGACATCGAGGTTGCCGTTGTCGGCAAGGATGCGACCGCTCTGGTTGTCGATGTCGCCGGTCACCAGCTTGAGGGCGCCCTGGCCCTGCAGGGTGCCCTTGCCGTTTTCCAGACTGGCGGCACGCACATCGAGGTTGCCGTCCTGGCTGTAGATCAGGCCGTCGGCGCTGTTCTGCAGCACGCCGTCCACGGCCAGGGTCAATGGCTGGCCGGCCGCGACAGTGCCGCGGTTGCGGTTGTCCAGGCTGCCGGCGAGCAGGCTCAGCAGGCCCTGGCTGACGATCTGCCCACCCTGGTTGCCGACCTGGGTGGCACGCTCGATGCGCAAGGGGCCCGCACTGGCCAGCTTGCCTTGGGTGTTGGTCAAGGCGCCGAGCAAGTCAAGGGTGACCGCGCCATTGCCGACCAGGGTGCCGCCGCTGTTGTCCAGGGTGGTGGCGTTGAGCGTCACGGCCTGCTGAGCGTTGATGCCACCGGCCACGTTGCCCAGGGTCATGGCGTTGAGGGTCAGGGCCGCGCCGCTGTCGATCAGGCCGCCTTGGCCATTGTTGAGCAGGCCGGTGATATCCAGGCGCTGGCCAGCGGCGCTGGAAAGAATGCCCTTGCCGCTGTTGTCCAGGTTCGCCGCCTTGACGGTCAGCGCCTGCTGACTGACCAGGGCGCCGCCACTGTTCAGCACATCGCCGCTCACCGTCGCCTGCAGCGCGCCGCTGCGACTGGACAGGGTACCTTGGTTGCGGTTGTCGAGGCTGTCGAGGGTAACGTCCACCCCCTGCCAGCCCGAGACCAGGCCAGCCTGGTTGAGCAGGCGCTGGGCATCGAGCGTCAGTTGGCCGCTGCTGATCAGCTTGCCGCCGACGTTGTCCACGGTGCGCGCCTTGAGCGCCAGGGCCTGCTGGGTGGATAGCTCGCCGCCCTGGTTGCTCAGGTCGCGCAAATGCTCGACGGTCAACGCGCCGTCGGTCTTGATCAGGCCGCCGTCGTTGTTCAGGTCGCCCATGGCGCTACCCAGGTCGAGGGCGATGGCGCCGCCGAGCAGCGAGCCCGCGCGGTTGTCGATGCCACGGCCGCTGACTTGCAGCTTGCCGGCCGCATTGATCAGCCCTTGCTGGCTGTTGTCGAGATTGTCGGCCAGTTGCAGGTCAAGGTCGCCGCGACTGGTCAGGATGCCGCCACGGTTGTCCAGGCTGGCGGCACGGGTGTCGAGGGACGCCGCGGCGACCAGGCCCTTGATGTTACTCAGGGCCTGGTCGATGCGCAGGACCAGGCCCTGGTTGCTCAGCAGCTTGCCGTTGTCGTTGTCCAGGCTGCGCGCGGCCAGGGTGAAAGCCTGGGCCGAGGAGATCTCGCCCCCCTGGTTGTTCACCCGCTCGAGATTTTTGAGCACCAGCACAGGCGCGTTGATCAGGCCCTGGCGGTTGTCCAGCAGGCCATACTCGACGTCCAGGGTCAGCGCGCTGTTGCTGAACAGCTGGCCACCCTGCTGATCCAGGCCGCTGACGCGAACATCCACCGCACCGTTGCTGCCGATGCGGCCCGCGTCGCGGTTGGTCAGTTGACCGCTGATCAGGTTCAGGCTGGCGTCGCTGTCGATCCGGCCCTTGCGGCTGTTGTCCAGGCTGGCGCTGGTGAGGCTGGCCGGCCCCTTGGCGCTGATGATGCCCTGGTCGTTGTTGTCGAGGTGGGCACCGCTGAGCAGCAGTGCGCCGTCGGTGAGCAGTTCACCGCCCTGGTTGAGGATGTCGCCCTCGTGTTCGAGGGTCAGCGCGCCGCCGCTGGAGATGCTGCCAGCGCGGTTGTCGAGGGTGTCGCTGGCCAGGCCCAGGGTGCCTTCGGCATCGATCTGGCCCGCGCGGTTGTCGAGTTTGCCGCGCAGGTTGGCAGTGAGCGCCTGTCGGGATTGCAGCAGGCCGCCCGCGTTGTCCAGGCTGTCGCCGGTCAGGGTCAGCCCGGTCTTGCCCGAGAGCAGGCCCTTGTTGCGGTTGATCACTTCGGCCACGGTCAGTTGCAACCGGCCCTCGGCCAGGACCTTGCCGCCATCGCTGTTGTCCAGGCGTGCACCGCCCAGGGTCACGCCGACCTTGCCCGACAGCTCGCCGCCACGGTTGTCCACCTTGGCCACTTGCACGTCCAGTCCCTGGGTCGCCGCCACCTGGCCAGCCTGGCGGTTGTCGAGCACGTCGCCGCTGAGGCTCAGGTCGTCACCGGCCAGCAGTTGGCCGGCCTGGTTGTCGAGGTTGCCGACCTTGGCCACCAGCGCGGTCTTGCCGGATACCAGCCCTTGCTGGTTGGCCAGGCTTGCCGCCTGCAGGTCCAGGCGTTGGTCGGCGATCAGCGTGCCGCCCTGGTTGCGCAGCTCGGTGTCGACCACGACTTTCTGGGTGCCACGGCTGCTGATCATCCCCTGGCTGTTGTCCAGGCTGTGGCTGTGCAGGTCCAGGCCATTGGCCGAGACCAGGCCATTGAGGTTGTTCAGCGCCTGCTCGATGCGCAGGGTCAGGCCCTGCTGGCCGATCAGCTTGCCGTTGCTGTTGTCCAGGCTGCGGGCCGCCAGGCTGAAGGCCTGGGCACTGGAGATCTCGCCGTGCTGGTTGTCGACGTCGGCGAGGTTCTTCAGCACCAGCAACGGGGCGTTGATCAGCCCCTTGTGGTTGCTCAGGCGACCCTGGTTCAGGTCGAGGGTCAGGGCGCTCTTGCTGAACAGCTCCCCCCCCTCCTGGGTCAGGCCGCTGACACTGGCCACCAGAGCCTTTTCACTGGCAATGCGGCTGCCCTGGCCGTTGTTGAGCTGACCGGCGGTGAGGTCGAGGCGGTCGCCACTGACCAGGCGCGCACCCGCGCCGTTGTCGAAGCTGCCGGTAGCGACCTTGACCGCGCCCTGGCCACTGAGCAGGCCGGCGTCGCTGTTGTCCAAGCTCTGGCTGGTCAGGGTCAGGCCGGCGTCGCCGATGATCGAACCCTTGCGGTTGAGCAGCGCGCCCTGGCTGGTCAGAACCAGGTCATCGGCGCTCGACAGCTTGCCGGTGCTGTTGTCCAGGCGGCCGACCGTGGCGCTCAGGCGGCCATCGGCGCTGATCACGCCCAGCAGGTTGTCCAGGCCGGCATCGAGGCGGATGTCCAGCGCCTGGCGCGCGACCAGGCGACCCTGGCCATTGTCCAGGCGCTGGCCGACGACGTTCACCGCGCCCTTGCCCGACAGCAGGCCCTGGTTGCGGTTGAGCACCTCGGCCACCTGCAGGTCCAGGTCGCTGCCGGCAAGCAGCTTGCCGCTGTCGCTGTTGTCGAGCTTGGCGCCCTTGACCGTCAGACCGGTCTTGCTGGATAGCTCGCCGCCCCGGTTGTCGACCTCGGCCACCTCGAGCTTCAACGCCTGCTTGGCACCGACCTGGCCACCATTGCGGTTGTCCAGGCTGGCACCGGTCACGGTCAGGTCGCCGTCGGCGACCAGCGCCCCCTTGTGGTTGGTCACCTGGGTGATCTGGGCCACCAGCGCGCGTTGGCTGGAGATGCGCCCACCGCTGTTGTCCAGGCTGGCGCTTTCCAGGCGTACAGGGCCGACGGCATTGAGCAGGCCGCCGCGGTTGTCCAGGTGGCTGCCGGTATAGGTCAGCGCCGCCAGGCTGTTGAGCAACCCTTGCTGGCGGTTGTCCAGCTGGTCGACGGCGAGCACGGCCTGGTGGTCGGCGCGCAGCTTGCCGCCACGGTTGTCCAGCTTGGCGGCGCGCAGGTCGACACCGCCCTTGGCGATGATTGCGCCTTGCTGGTTATCCAGCAGGCCCTGGATGCGGGCCTTCAGGTCGGCATCGCCGACCAGGTTGCCGGCCTCGCGGTTGTCCAGGCTAGCCGCCTCGAGGTCGATCGTTCCGGCCGAGCCGAGCAGGCCGGCACGGTTGTCCAGGGCAGCGCCCAGGGCGACGTTCAACCTGCCGTCACCGGTGACCTGGCCCTTGCGGTTGTCCAGGCTCTGGCCCTTGAGGGTGGTGGTGCCGGCGCTGGAGATCTCGCCGTCCTGGTTGTCGCTGGCCCCGGCCAGCGTCAGGCCGAGGTCGCCACGGCTGGTGACGGTGCCTTCACGGTTGTCGAGGCTGGCCGCGCTCAGCGTGACGCCGTTGGCCGAAACCAGGCCACCGGCGTTGTTCAAGGTCTGCTGCAACTGCACAGTAAGCCCTGGTTGCCCAGCAGCTTGCCGAGGCTGTTGTCCAGGTTGCGCGCCACCAGGGCGAAGGCCTGGGCGCTGGAGATCTCGCCGTTGTGGTTGTCGACGCTGTCGAGGTTGTTCAGGGTCAGGCGTGGGGCGTTGATCAGGCCGCCCTGGTTGTTCAGGTGGCCCTTGTTGAGGTCCAGGGTCAGTTCGCCGAGGCTGGTCAGGCGGCCGCCATCCTGCTGGTCGAGCCCGCGCACATTGGCGGTCAGCGCCTGGTTGCTGGCAATGCGGCCGGCGCCACTGTTGTTCACCTGGCCGGCCTTGAGGTCGAGGGTCTGCACGCTGGTGAGCTGGCCGCCGCGGTTGTCCACGGTAGCGCTGGCGTTGATGTCCAGGTGCTGGCCGGCGTTGAGGGTGCCGGCCTGGTTGTCCAGGGTAGCGACCTGCGCACTCAGCCGGCCTTGGCTGGTCAGCTCGCCAGCATGGTTGTCGAGGTGCCCGGCGTGGGCTTCGATGGCCTGGTCGGCCTTGATCAAACCGCCCTGGCCGTTCAACAGGCGGCCCGCTTGCAGGTTGGCCTGGCCGGCGCTGAGCAGGCGGCCCTTGTCGTGGTTGTCCAGGGTGTCGGCGCTGGCGCTCAGCTGGCGTTGGGCGCTCAGGGTACCGCCCTGGTTGCTCAGGGTCTGCGCGGCGCTGGCGCTCAGGATGCGGCTGGCCACCACGCTCTGGCCGCGGTTATCGATATGCTGCGCGTTCAGGCGTACATCGCCGCTGGCGTTGCGGCTGTTGTCGGGGTTGACCCCGGCCTCGATGATGCCGTAGTTGGTCAGGCGGCCACCGCTGTCGAGGTCGATGCGCTCACCGGCGGCCAGGTTGTTGCGGTTGTCCAGGTCACCCCGGGTCTTGACCTTGAGCTCGGTGCCGGCGTACACCGCGCCCTGGGCATCGAGCTGGCCAGCGTTGATCGCTACCGCGCCCTTGTCGGCGGTCGCCTCGACCATGCGCAACTGGCCGTTGGCGTCGAGCTGGATATCCCCGCCGCTGGCAATCAGCTTGCCGTCGAGCTTCACCCCGACCCCCGCTTCGGTGCCCACCAGGGTGATGGCGCCGGCATACATGCCGCCCAGTGCCGAGGAGTCGATGGCCAACTGCGGCGCGGTCGCCGGATTGGCCGCCCGCGCCGTGGCCTTGAGCGTCTGCGCGTCGACATCGTTGGCACCGGCGACCACCGCCAGCTGGCGAGCCTGGATCTGCGCGTTGATCTTGGCGCTACGGGTGATGATCTCGAACTGGTCGATGTTGCTAGCGTTGAGGCCCGCGCCTTCGATGGCGACACTGCCCTGCTCCACCTGGTAGCGCTGCAGCTGGCCGTTCTCGATCACCGGCTTGCCGGTGGTCAGGGTCGCTCGCGGGGTGTTGATGAAACCGCAACCATTGCAGGTTACACCGTAGGGGTTGGCGACGATGACATGCGCCGCCTGCCCCGCCACTTCGGTATAGCCCTTGAGCTGGCTGGGGTTGGCGCCGTTGACCTCGTTGAGGATCACGCTGGCCGAGCGCCCGGCCAGGTTGCTGTTGCCCAGGATGATCCCGCCCAGCTGGGTGGACTGGGTACGGTTGGTGGCGTTGTTGAGGATGACTCCCTGCTGGCCGACGTTGTAGTCGCTGAAGGTGTTGTGTGAGAGGCCCGAGCCGCTGGGCGCGGCGATATTGACGATAGGCACGCCGTTACCGGCCTGGCCGAGGTTGGTGCCGCTGCCGTTGACCACGATGCCGTCGGCCATGGCCACCAGCGGCTGCCAGAACATCATGTTGGCCAGCATGAACGCCAAGCCGCGCTTGGACAGGCCCCAGAAAGTGTCACGGGATTGCAAGGCAGCCGAAGGCTGGCGCACCAGGAAGGCGAACTGACGAACATCCATGTCGGGCATCTCTATCGGAAAACGGTGTTAAAGGAAGAAGTCCAGGCGAAAGTAGACCGGCGCCTCGCGCTCGAGCAGCCCGTCGGGGCGCTCAAGGGAGTGGGCGAAGGTCACGCTGGCGGACAGGTTGCGACCACGGGCGAACAGTTCGAGCGAATCGCTGGACACCCGACCGTGCTGCGCGCCGCTGTAGCGGTCGTGGCTGATCGCGCCGACGTCGTAGCCCAGGCCCAGGCCGTATTCGGCCAGCACCGGTCGCAACCAGTCCCAGCCCACCGGGCGGCTCCAGCGCAGGTCGTTGCGCCAGTAGTAGCCGCTGTCGCCGTTCAGGCTCTGGTCCTTGTAGCCACGCACCGAGGACTGGCTGCCCAGGCTCATGCGCTGGGGGCTGAACAGTCGATCCTCGCTGCGCTGACCGGTGACCAGGCTGCTGAACACCAGCGACTCGCCCAGCACCTTGAACGGCTGCAGGTAGCTGGCGGTGGCGGTGTACTTGCGATATCGAGCACTGGGCAAGCGGTTGCCATTGTCATCGCGCTCACGCTCACGCTGGGCGTCGAAAGCGCCGATGCCCTCTTGCAGGCCCAGGTCGATGTTGAGAAAGGCGCCACCGATGCGCCGGCCATGGTTGATGCCGACCTGGGCTTCGCTGAGGCGATGGCTGCTGTTGGCCAGGCGGCTGTCTTCGATGTAGTTGTTGGTGCGCAGGTAGCTCAGGCCGCTGTTGAGCGAGGTCTTGCTCAGCGAGTCGCGGTGGATGACCCGTTCGAGGCGCAACTGGTGGTTCTGGCTGTCGCCGGTCTGCTTGAAGTCGAAGCCCGCCGCCTCGCCCAGGGCACGGTACTCGCTCTGGCTGTAGCTGTAGCTGAGGTTCCACCAGCCAAGCGGCAGGTTGTAGTAGAGCGCGGCGTTGCGTGAGGTCTTCTGGTGATCGCTGATGGCGTCGTGGCCGCCGCGCAGCACCAACTGGTCGGCCAGGCCCAGCGGGCTGTCCCATTCGAAACTGCTGCCCCACTGCTGCTCGCCGGTGCTCTTCTGCCCTTCGTTGCTGCGTGACAGGCCGACGCGCCAGGGCTTCTGCGGGGTGTTGGCGACCTGTACCTCGCTGCCACCCACGGCCTTGCCGGGGGTCAGTTGCATGCGGGCCTGGTTGGACGGCAGGCGATTGAGCTGGTCGACCATCTGCTCGATCTCACGCAGGTTGAGCAAGTCGCCGGCCCGGCCGGGGAACGCCATATCCAGTTCGCGGGCGCTGAGTGTGCTGCCCTCGCCGGCCTTGAGCCCTTCGAGGCGGCCCTCGACCACCAACACCTGCAGATGGCCGGACGACAGGTCCTGCTGGGGCAGGTAGGCGCGACTGGTGACCAGGCCCTTGGCGATATAGCGGTCGGTGATGACCTTGAGCAGTTCATTGAGCTGGGCCACCCCCAGGCACTGGCCGATATAGGGCGCGAGCAGGCGGGCCTGCTCGGCGCTCGACAAGGCCTCGGCGCCTTTGAGCTCGATGGTCTGGATCGGGAAGCAGCGGCTCTCGTTCGGCGCCTTGGGCGCTACCGGCGCGGCCCGCTCGCCAGGCAGGTCCTTGAGTTCTTCAAGGCGCCGTTGCTGTTCTTCCAGCAGGCGATTCTGCCGGTCGCGGATCAGGTCCTGGTCACCCGGCAGGATCGGCGAGGCGGCCATGGCCGGATGCACGGCGGCGACCAGGCAAAGCCCGGCCAGGGCGGCGCGCAGGCGTGCGCCAGGGGCGGAAAAGTACATGTTCGATCCTTCGAAACCATAAGCTGCAAGGGGCAAAATGCGCGATGCTAAATAGCCACTAGTGTGGCGTCAATTAAACACGGACCAGCGTACATGAAACTTGAGAAGGCCCTGCTGCACGTCCAGATCGCCTGCCGATCAAAGCGCAATTTCCTACGGCACACCCCATGAACAACGACAATCGATTGCCATTTTGTACACAACCCATGGGCTAAAGGTTTATATTCCGCCGGCCGAAACAGAAAAGATGGCGCATAGCCAGTATCGTGTCGAAGCGGCTGCGCGCACCTTCACCCTCATGGATTGGGCGTTACGATGAAAATAAAAAACAAACTGGTGCTGGCCTTCGTCCTGGTGGCCTTCATTCCGGTGGCGCTGGTCGGCGGCATCTCGGTGCTGAATATTCGCAACGAGGCGGTGGAACAGTTCATCGACGGCAGCACCCGGGAGATCCGCCAGATCGACGGCAACATGCGCCAGTTCTTCGATGGCACCCTGCAGAACGTCGACCAGATGGCCAAGGACCCGCTGTACAGCGCCGTCACCTCGCTCAAGGACTACACCGGCGCCGATGCCGCCAGCCAGCCCATGCCCGCCCAGGCGCAGCAGGTGATCGACGCCTTTGCCCGCTATGGCACCACCCACCCGGCGGCGGCGATCCTGTCCATCGGCCTGGAGGACGGCAGCTACGCCAAGTGGCCGGATGACCCGCAACTGGCCAAGTACGACCCGCGCAGCCGCCCCTGGTACAAGGATGCGATGGCCAGCCCGGACAAGACCGTGCGTACTGCCGCCTACTACTACGACAAGGACGACGTGGCCCTGGTGGGCACCGCCCGCGCGCTGCTCGACGCCAGCGGCAAGGCCAGGGGCGTGTTGGTGGTCAGCGTGTCGCTGAAGAACCTCACCGAGCTGGTCAAGAGCATCAAGCTCGGCGACAGCGGCTACGTGATGCTGATCGAGAATGGCACCGTGCTGGTCGACCCGCGTGACGCCAGCCACGGTTTCAAGCAGCTCAAGGACCTTGGCGCGCCCTACGCGCAACTGGCAGCCACCGCCCAGGGCGCCACCGAGGTGCAGATCGACGGCAAGCGCTACATGGCCAATGTCTGGACCTCGCCTGGCCTGGGCTGGCGCTTCGTCGGCCTGATCGAATACGACGAGGTGATGGCCGCCGCCACCCGCATGACCTATGTCACCGCGCTGATCGTGGTGGTGCTGGCGCTGGTCTTTGCCCTGGTGGCCGCGGCGTTCTCGCGGGTCATCGTCAAGCCCATCGGCCAGGTCAGCGTCGGCTTGCAGTCGATCGCCGAGGGCGAAGGCGACCTGCGCCGCGACCTGCAGGTACAAGGCAAGGACGAAACCGCCGAGCTGGCCGGCTGGTTCAACAAGTTCCTCGCCGCCATCCGCCAGCTGATCCAGCGCATCGGCGCGGCCTCGACCAACCTGCACGAGGCCTCGCGCAGCAACAGCGAGATGGCCGGCAACATGAACCAGGCCGCCGGGCGCCAGCGCGAGGCGGTGGAGCTGGTGTCCACCGCGTTCAACCAGATGGTCGCCACCGCCAACGAGGTGGCACGCTCGTGCAGCAGCGCCGCCGACGCCGCCGAGCACGGCCACCGTCGGGTGGCCGAAGGCAAGCAGCAGATCGAGGCGACCACCGACAACGTCAACCGCCTGGGCCGGCGCCTGGGCGAGTCGTCCCAGGCCATGGTCGAGCTGGAAGAAGGCAGCCGCAGCATCAACCAGATCCTCGGCACCATCCGCGCCATCGCCGAGCAGACCAACCTGCTGGCGCTCAACGCCGCCATCGAGGCGGCCCGGGCCGGCGACCAGGGCCGCGGCTTCGCCGTGGTGGCCGATGAAGTGCGGGCGCTGGCCAAGCGCACCGCCGACTCCACCGGCGAGATCGACCAGTTGCTCGGCACCCTGGGCGACAAGACCCAGGAAGTGTCGCAGAAGATGGAGAGCTGCCTGGACCTGTCGCGCGCCAGCGTGACCTCGATCGAAAGCGCGCGGGACAGCTTCGAGGGTATCCAGCTGTCGGTGAACGAGATCCGCGACCAGAACCTGCAGATTTCCGCCGCCGCCGAGGAGCAGCACAGCGTGGCCGAGGAGATCAACCGGCATATCCAGCAGATCTACGACGAGGCGCGCCTGGTGGAAGGGCTGGCCAGCTCGGCCCAGGCCGACTCCGGCAGGCTGGCGCAGCTGTCGGATGAGTTGAATGGGCTGGTGGGGCGGTTCAAGTCCTGACGTTTGGCTTGCGCCTTACGCGGACCCTGTAGGAGCGGCCTTGTGTCGCGAAAGGGCTGCGCAGCAGCCCCAGGATTTCAGCGTTGATGCAAAGATTGCCGGGGCCGCTTTGCGGCCCTTTCGCGACACAAGGCCGCTCCTACAGGGATGAGGTGCGCCCCATTTGTTGGACAATCTTTGATTAGGCTGCTGCGGTCTGATTCCTGTATGCCACGGGACTCAGGCCG
>NZ_JAMYBV010000045.1:0-17844 GCF_024126635.1 Pseudomonas sp. VA159-2
GGATGAATGGAGCCAGCGGTTTTTGCCTACTTTTGCCCGCGTGCAAAAGTAGGTCGCCGTAAGGGCGAAAAGGTGACTAAATGTCGACATCATCTACGAATGCGCATACAAAAATCAAAACCATCACTACCGAGCCCGAGCCCGAGCCCGAGCCCGAGCCCGAACCCGAACCCGCCCTCTCAAACCCAAACCCGAGAACTGGCCACCCCCACCACCAACCCCCCAATCAACAAGTTAACCCCCACCAACCGCCGAATCCGCCCCAGCACCCCAGCGCCGGTAGCCCAATCCTCGGCCTGCACCGCCGCCCGCAGCTCGGGCAACAACAACCCCTGAACCCGCATGAACAACGCAAACATGACGATCCCCCCGCCAATCATCACCTGCACGTAGCGAGGCGCAGTCTCGAACCCGGCAAAGCGCAGGTGGATCATGCCGACCCCGCTGACAGCCAGCACCGCCACCGCCAGCCAGACCCATCTGAAGAACCGCTGGAAAACCTCCACCCACAAGCGCAGCCGCGCCGGCCCTTCGAGGGCGGCAACCGTGGCCGGGCGCAGCACCAGCCAGGCGAAGAACATCCCACCGACCCACACCAGGGCGGCCAGGACATGCAAGGTGTAGGGCAGGGCAAAGGCAAGCATCCGGATCTCCATGGGGCACAAAGGGCAATAGCGGGGTATGATAGCCGGCCCATGCGAAACACTGAAAATATATCCAGCCCTCCGGGCGCCCGCAGACCATGATCAGCAACGAACTCAAAGCCACCATCCAGGGCGCCTATTCGCGTTTCCTCGAAGCCAAAAGCCTCAAGCCACGCTATGGCCAGCGCCTGATGATCGCCGAAGTGGCCAAGGTGCTCGGCGACATCGCCTGCGACGACGAAGGCCGCCGCGCGGGCGAGCCCGCCGTGGTGGCGGTCGAGGCCGGCACCGGTACCGGCAAGACCGTCGCCTACAGCCTCGCCGCGATCCCCGCCGCCAAGGCCGCCGGCAAGCGCCTGGTGATCGCCACCGCCACCGTCGCGCTGCAGGAGCAGATCGTCTTCAAGGACCTGCCCGACCTGATGCGCAACAGCGGGCTGAACTTCAGCTTCGCCCTGGCCAAGGGGCGGGGCCGCTACCTGTGCCTGTCCAAGCTCGACATCCTGCTGCAGGAAGGCCACGCCCAGTCGGCCACCGCGCAGTTGTTCGAGGAAGAAGGCTTCCATATCGAAGTCGACGAGCGCAGCCAGAAGCTGTTCAACAGCATGATCGAGAAGCTCGCCGGCAACCGCTGGGACGGCGACCGCGACAGCTGGTCGGAGGCCATCGAGGACCAGGACTGGGCGCGCCTGACCACCGACCACAGCCAGTGCACCGGCCGCCATTGCCCGAATTTCCAGCAGTGCGTGTTCTACAAGGCCCGTGAAGGCATGGGCAAGGTCGACGTGATCGTCACCAACCACGACATGGTCCTGGCCGACCTGGCGCTGGGCGGCGGCGCGGTGCTGCCCGACCCACGCGAAACCATGTACGTGTTCGACGAAGGCCACCACCTGCCGGACAAAGCCATTGGCCACTTCGCCCATTACTCGCGCCTGCGCTCCACCGCCGACTGGCTGGAGCAGACCGCCAAGAACCTGACCAAGCTGCTGGCCCAGCACCCGCTGCCGGGCGACCTGGGCAAGTACATCGAGCAGGTGCCGGAGCTGGCCCGCGAGGTGCGTACCCAGCAGCAGTTCATGTTCACCCTGTGCGAGCAGGTCGCCGACTTCCGCGTCGGCGAGGACATGGAAGGCCGCGACCGCCCGCGCTACCGTTTCGAAGGCGGCGTGGTGCCCGAGCAGATCCGCGAAGTCGGCATCGAACTCAAGAAGGGCTTCGCCCGCCTCAACGACCTGTTCACCCGCCTGGCCGACCTGCTCAAGGAAGGCATGGACGGTGAGAACAACATCGGCATCGCCAGCCACCAGGCCGAGGAGTGGTACCCGCTGTTCGGCAGCCTGGTGACCCGTGCCCAGGGCAACTGGGAGCTGTGGACCGCCTTCACCGCCGAAGACCCCGAGGACAACCCGCCCATGGCGCGCTGGCTGACCCTGGCCGAGAGCGGCGCGCTGTTCGACATCGAGGTCAACGCAAGCCCCATCCTGGCCGCCGAGATGCTGCGCAAGAGCCTGTGGAACGTCGCCCATGGTGCCTTGGTGACCTCGGCGACCTTGACCGCGCTGGGCAAGTTCGACCGCTTCCGCATGCGCTCGGGGCTGCCCCGCGATGCCGTGCAGTGCGTGGTACCCAGCCCATTCGTGCACGGCGACGCCGGCCTGCTGCGGGTGCCCGACCTGGGCGCCGACCCACGTGATGCCGCCGCCCACACCGCGGCGATCATCCGTGAGCTGCCGGCCATCGTCGAGGACGCCCGTGGCGCATTGGTGCTGTTCTCCTCGCGCAAGCAGATGCAAGACGTATTCGACGGCCTGGACCGCGACTGGCGCAAGCTGGTGCTGATCCAGGGCAACCTGTCCAAGCAGGAGACCCTCAACAAGCACAAGGCGCGGGTCGATGATGGCCAGCACAGCGTGCTGTTCGGCCTGGCCAGCTTCGCCGAAGGCGTCGACTTGCCGGGCGCTTACTGCGAGCACGTGGTGATCGCCAAGATCCCCTTCGCCGTGCCAGACGACCCGGTCGAGGCGGCCCTGGCCGAGTGGATCGAGGCCCGCGGCGGCAATCCGTTCATGGAAATCGCCGTGCCCGACGCCTCGCTGCGCCTGATCCAGGCCTGCGGTCGCCTGTTGCGTACCGAACAGGACCGCGGGGTGATCACCTTGCTCGACCGCCGCCTGGTCACCCAACGCTACGGCAAGGCTATCCTCAATGCACTGCCGCCCTTCCGACGGGAAATCGGCTGATTGCCGGAGCAAGATGCGCCACCCGTTGTCCATTACTCGATCTGGAGCCCGTGACGGGCTCTGAAGGAGAGCCTCCGCCCTATGCTCCGCCGTACCCTGCCTGTGCTGTTTTCCCTGTTGTTCAGCGCGCCCTTGCTCGCCGGGCAACAGACGCTGTTCAGTTTCGTGCGCCCGGCCTCGGTGGTGAACGTAGTCACCCAGGACGCCACGCTGCCGCAGTACAACGCGGAACAGACAGCCGAAGGCGAGGTATTGCGACGGGTGGTATTCAACCCGGTGGCGCAGCCGACCTTGCGCCTGGCCCCGCAGAGCGGAGCCTGGGACTGGTCGGCCGGGCAGGCCCTGACCCTGCGCCTGCAAAGCGGCATGGATTGGGCCCTGACCGTCAACGTGACGATACAGAGCAGTGACGGGCGTACCCTCACCAGCCGCATCGACCTGCCGGCCGGCCCGGCGCAGACGGTAATGATCCCGCTCCAGGCCCGCTCGCCGCTGAGCCAGGGCATGCGCGCCGGGCCGCCGATGCCCTGGGTTTTCGAAGGCCAACGCCTGCTGCTGGCCAGTAGTGAAGGGGCGGTGGACCTGGCGCAGGTCACGTCGCTCAGCCTGAGCATCCCGGGGCCGAAGGTGGCACAGAGCCTGCTGATCGAGAAAGTCGGGGTGCAGGATGACGATCTGGCCTTCAAGGCCGCCTATGCCGAGCTGATCGATGGCTACGGCCAGTCAACCCGTGGGCGCTGGCCAGAAAAGATCGTCAACGACGAGCAGCTCAAGGCTGCCGACAGCCGCGAGCAGGTACAGCTCAAGGCCTGGCTGGCCGAGCGCGACACGCTCAAGCTGGATGCCTACGGCGGCGTGCTGGCGGGCCCGGTGTTCGAGGCCAAGGGCTTCTTCCGCAGCGAGAAGCGCGAGGGCCGCTGGTACCTGGTGACCCCGGACGGGCACGCGTTCTATTCGCTGGGCGTCAACGCCGTGGCCGCCGACGGCGGGCGCACCTATGTCGCCGGGCGCGAAGGCATGTTCAAGACCCTGCCGGGTGAAGGCGACGCGCTGGCGGCGTTTTATGGCCAGGGCAACAATGACGATGGCAATGCTTCGTCCCAGGGCCGTGGTTTCAAGCAGGGGCGCTGGTTCGACTTCTATGCCGGCAATCTCCAGCGCACCTACGGCAAACCCTGCGCGCAAGGTGACCAGGCCGCGGTCTGCCCACCCTTGGTGGTGGATGCGTCCCGCTGGCAGGCCCATACCCTCGATCGCCTGCAAGCCTGGGGCTTCAATACCCTGGGCAACTGGAGCGACCCGGCGCTGGGCCAGGCCAAGCGCATGCCCTACACCTTGGCGCTGTCGATCGTCGGCGATTACACCAGCATCAGCACCGGCATGGATTGGTGGGGCCGCATGCCCGACCCATTCGACCCGCGTTTCGCCATGGCCACCGAGCGCGCCGTGGCCATCGCCGCCCGCGATCACCGCGACGACCCCTGGCTGATCGGCTACTTTGCCGACAATGAGCTGGCCTGGGCCGCGCCGGGCGACGAGCCCAAGGCCCGCTATGGCCTGGCCTACGGCACCTTGCGCCTGACCACCGACGTGCCGGCCAAGCGCGCCTTCCTCAAGCAGTTGCGTGACAAGTACCGCAACCAGGCCGGCTTGTCCAAGGCCTGGGGTATCGAATTGACCGCCTGGGAACTGATGGAAGACCCAGGTTTCGAGGCGCCCCTGCCCAACCCCGAGCACCCGGAAATCGAGCGTGACTACCAGTATTTCCAGCAGGTGTTCGCCGAAACCTACTTCAAGACCATTTCCGATGCGCTGAAGTGGCATGCGCCCAATCACTTGCTGCTGGGTGGCCGTTACGCGGTGAGCACGCCCGAGGCGGTCAAGGCCTGCGCCGAGTTCTGCGACGTGCTGAGTTTCAACTTCTATACCCTCAGGCCCGAGGACGGCTACGATTTCGCCCGCCTGGCCGAGCTGGACAAGCCGGTGCTGGTGTCCGAGTTCCAGTTCGGTTCCCGCGACCGTGGCCCGTTCTGGCCTGGCCCGCTGGAAGTGGCCCGCGAGGAAGACCGCGGCCCGGCGTATGGCAATTTCCTCAAGGCCGCATTGGCCCAGCCGATGATCGTCGGCGCGCACTGGTTCCAGTACCTGGATCAACCTGCCAGCGGGCGCCTGCTCGATGGCGAGAATGGGCACCTGGGGCTGGTGGCGATCACCGATGTGCCCTATGCGGGTTTCATCGAAGCGGTGCGTCGCAGCAACCGACAAGCGCTCGCAGCGTTCAGCAAGCCCGCACCCTAGCGGCGCTTGGGCCCATTCGCCAGCAAGGCTGGTTCCTACAACAGCGAGATCCGCACGAAACCTGTAGGCGCCAGCCCTGCCCCACAACCACCCAGCCATCTCCAGTAGGCAAATCGGCCAACTACTGAAACAATGCACGCTTTTGCAAGCCAGGCCGTGCAGAGAGGTAGTCGGGTGCAGATCCAGGGTCACTATGAGCTGAAGTTCGAGGCGGTGCGCGAAGCCTTCGCCGCGTTGTTCGAGGACCCGCAGGAGCGCGGTGCCGCGCTGTGCATCCAGGTCGGCGGGCAAACCGTGGTCGACCTCTGGGCCGGCAGCGCCGACAAGGATGGCCGCGAGGCCTGGCACAGCGACACCATCGCCAACCTGTTCTCCTGCACCAAGGCCTTCACCGCCGTCACCGCCCTGCAACTGGTGGGCGAGGGCAAGCTGGCCCTCGACGCGCCCGTGGCGCGCTATTGGCCCGAGTTCGCCCAGGCCGGCAAGGAGCAGATCACCTTGCGCCAACTGCTCAGCCACCGCGCAGGCCTACCAGCCATTCGCCAGCTGCTGCCGGCCGAGGCCCTGTACGACTGGCAGGCGATGGTCGACGCCCTGGCCGCCGAAGCCCCCTGGTGGCGCCCCGGTAGCGAGCATGGCTACGCCGCCATCACCTATGGCTGGCTGATTGGCGAGCTGATTCGTCGCGCCGATGGCCGTGGCCCGGGTGACTCCATCGTCGCCCGTACTGCCAAGCCGCTGGGCCTGGACTTCCATGTCGGCCTGGCGGATGAAGAGTTCCACCGCGTGGCGCATATCGCCCGCGGCAAGGGTAACCCTGGCGATGCCGCGGCCCAGCGCCTGCTGCAGGTCACGATGCGCGAACCCGAGGCGTTGTCGACCCGGGCCTTCACCAACCCGCCGGCCATCCTCACCAGCACCAACAAGCCTGAGTGGCGGCGCATGCAGCAGCCGGCGGCCAATGGCCACGGCAATGCCCGCAGCCTGGCGGGTTTCTACGCCGGCCTGCTCGACGGCAGCCTGCTCGAGTCCGAACTGCTTGACGAGTTGACCCGCGAGCACAGCCTCGGCCAGGACCGCACCCTGCTGACCCAGACCCGCTTCGGCCTGGGCTGCATGCTCGACCAGCCGGATGTGGCCAATGCCACCTTCGGCCTGGGCGCCCGCGCCTTCGGCCACCCTGGCGCGGGTGGCTCGGTCGGTTTCGCCGACCCCGAACACGACGTTGCCTTCGGCTTCGTCACCAATACCCTGGGCCCCTACGTGCTGATGGATCCGCGCGCGCAGCGGCTGGTGCGTACCCTTGGCACTTGCCTTTGATCGGGTAACGCGGGTATTGCCCGAACCCTTTGACTATCCTCAATGCCAACGCCTGACGCGTATGGGCAAAATTTCTTTCTATTTCATGGTGTATCGCTGATGTCTTCACATAAAACCTTAGCACTCGCCCTGTGCCTGGCCATGACCGGCTGCGCCAGCCATTCGCAGGACTCGTCCAAGGACAGCGCGCTCAACTGGTGGCCGTTCGGCGCGGACAAGGTGGCCGACCAGGAAGTGAAAGAGGCCGTGGTCGAGAAGGTCGCCAAGGCCGATGCCAAGTCCGAGAGCAGCAGCCGCTGGTGGTGGCCATTTGGTGGCGACGCCAAGCAGGGCAAGGTCGCGGCCGTGCCGAAGATCGACCAGAAAGCCACCCAGGCCTGGCTTGACCAGTACGAACCCAAGGTCCGCGAGGCCATCAAGGGCAGCAAGTTCGAACTGGAGCGCCGCGAGGACGTGTTGGCCGTGACCATCCCGGTGGACAGCTCTTACAACCCGGACCGTCCGAACATGCTGCTGCCGGTCACCCTTGGCCCGATCACCCAGGTGGCCAAGGTCGTCGAGACCGACAGCAAGACCGCCGTACTGGTGCTCGGCCACGCCGACAGCAGCGGTGCCACCGCCGCCAACCAGAAGCTCAGCCTCGAGCGCGCCGCCTCGGTGTCGGCGATTTTCCGCCTCAGCGGCCTGCAGCGTGACCGCCTGATGCTCAAGGGCATGGGCTCGGTGATGCCGCGTGCTGCCAACGACAGCGCCGAGGGCCGTGCCCTGAACCGTCGCGTCGAACTGCTGCTGACCCCGCAGAACACCATGGTCGCGCTGCTGGCCAAGTACCAGCAGGCCGCGCCGACGCCGGCCGCCATGGTCGCGGTGCAAGACGCCAAGGCCCCGGCAGCCAAGGCCGCTACCGCCAAACCAGCCGCCAAGGCCGCCGCCAAGCCTGCGGCGAAGAAACCGGCCAAAGCCAAGGCCCCGGCCAAGGCCAGCACCACCGCGAAGAAGAAAGCCACTGCGGCCAAACCCGCCGCGAAGAAGGCTGCCACCGACAAGAAAGTCGCCGCCAACAGCCCTGCGAAGACCAACTGATCGTCAAGGAAACGCAGTCATGACCCAATCCCTGGCCGATATGCGCCGCGACTACACCCGTGATGGCCTGGCCGAAGCCCAGGCCCCGGGGGAGCCGTTCGCGCTGTTTCACCACTGGTTCGCCGATGCGCTGAAGACCGAGCAGCTACCGGTGGAAGCCAATGCCATGACCCTGGCGACCGTCGATGCCGACGGCCGCCCGCATTGCCGGGTGCTGTTGCTCAAGGCCCTGGATACGCGCGGGTTCACCTTTTTCACCAACTACCAAAGCGCCAAGGGCCAGCACATTGCGGCCAATCCCTTTGCCGCGATGACCTTCTTCTGGCCGGCGCTGGAGCGTCAGGTGCGCATTGAAGGGCGAGTGGAAAAGGTCACGGCCAAGGAGTCGGACGACTACTACCAAGTGCGCCCGTTGGGCAGCCGACTGGGGGCCTGGGCGTCGCCGCAAAGCCGGGTGATAGCCGATCGCGCCGAGCTTGAAGGCCTGGTGAAGGCCACCGAGGCACGCTTCAGCGATACCCAGCCCGATTGCCCGGAACATTGGGGGGGCTACCGCCTGTTGCCGGAGCGCGTGGAGTTCTGGCAGGGGCGAGCGAGCCGCTTGCATGACCGGCTCAATTACCGGCTGGTGGATGGGCAGTGGTTGCGCGAGCGCCTGGCGCCGTGATTTGCCGGTGCGGCACGGTGGAATAATCGTGGGAGCGGGGCAAGCCCGCTGCCACGCCGCTGCCTAGGCGCTGTAGTTCAACGCAGCCTGAACGAGTATCAAGGCTTTTCGTGCAGAGCCTTAGGCGTTTTCGCCGCCTCCCGCTGCAACCATTCCCCCAGCGCCTTGCGCTTGACCTTCTCCTTGCGTGCCCGCTCGAGCAACGCCAGCATGCATGCCCGCCGGTGTGGGTCATCCCCGGCCAGCGACAACGCCAGGTCGCGGTCCATCCAGCGGCGCATGCGCATATACAGCCAGCCGTGAAAATACAGGCCGGCGATGGTCACGACGACGACGATGAAGTAATCCATGGCTATCCTTGGTCTCACCTGTAGCCCCGCTGCACAGCCAACGGTGGCTGTACCTGAGCTGAATGAAAACAATTTTATAACCTTTGCGCCGTGACACCCGTCAAGGCGAAGAGTCTAATGCTTACCTGACTTACTGGAGATGCTCCTCATGCGTAAATCCGCTTTGCTGCTGGCCAGCTTCACCACCGTGTCGCTGCTGCTGGGCGGCTGCCAATCGTCGCTGACCGGCGACAGCTACTCCCGTGATGAGGCCCGCCGCGTGCAGACCGTGCGCATGGGCACCATCGAATCCTTGCGCCCGGTGAAGATCGAAGGCACCAAGACCCCGATCGGCGGTGGCGCTGGTGCCATCGTCGGTGGCGTCGCCGGCAGCGCCGTGGGCGGTGGCCGTGGCAGCATCGTTGCCGCGGTCATCGGTGCCGTGGCCGGCGGCCTGGCCGGCTCGGCCGCCGAAGAAGGCCTGACCCGCACCCAGGGCGTGGAAATCACCGTGCGCGAAGACGACGGCAGCATGCGTGCCTATGTGCAGCAGGTGCAGCAGAACGAGATCTTCCGCGTCGGCGAGCGTGTGCGCATCATGACGGTCGATGGCACCAGCCGCGTCACTCACTGATCTTGCGCGCAAAAACAAACCCCGACCGGCCTAGCCGTGTCGGGGTTTCTTTTTGTCCCCAGGTGGGCTGTCGAGTCAGTCGTTCAGCCCGAGCATGTCCCGCGCCACGGCTTCGGCGATGCGAATGCCGTCGACGCCTGCCGACAGGATGCCGCCGGCATAGCCTGCGCCTTCACCGGCGGGGAACAGCCCCTTGAGGTTCAGGCTCTGGTAGTCGGCGCCACGGGTGATGCGCAGTGGCGAGGAGGTGCGCGTCTCGATGCCGGTTAACACCGCGTCATGCAGGTTGTAGCCCTTGATCTGGCGATCGAACGCTGGCAGCGCTTCGCGGATCGCCTCGATGGCGAAGTCCGGCAGGCTCGGCGCCAGGTCGCCCAGGGTGACCCCTGGTTTGTACGAAGGCTCGACACTGCCCAGCGCGGTGGACGCACGCCCGGCGACAAAGTCGCCGACCAGCTGCGCGGGGGCCTGGTAGTTGCTGCCGCCCATCACGTAGGCGTGCGCCTCCAGGCGCTCCTGCAACTCGATACCGGCCAATGGGCCGCCTGGGTAGTCGCGCTCGGGGTCGATGCCGACGACGATGCCGGAGTTGGCGTTGCGTTCGTTACGCGAGTACTGGCTCATGCCGTTGGTGACCACCCGGCCCGGCTCGCTGGTGGCGGCGACCACGGTGCCGCCCGGGCACATGCAGAAGCTGTACACCGAACGACCGTTCTTGGCGTGGTGCACCAGCTTGTAGTCGGCGGCGCCGAGTTTCGGGTGGCCGGCATACTTGCCCAGGCGCGCCTTGTCGATCAGCGACTGCGGGTGTTCGATACGGAACCCCACCGAGAACGGCTTGGCCTCCATGAACACACCCTTGGCATGCAGCATGCGGAAGGTATCGCGGGCGCTGTGGCCCAGGGCCAGCACTACGTGCCGGGATTGCAGCTGTTCGCCGCTTTCCAGGACTACGCCGGTAAGCTGCTCGCCGTCCACCAGCAGGTCGGTGACTTTCTGCTCGAAGCGTACCTCGCCGCCCAGGTTGATGATTTCCTCGCGCATCTTCTCGACCATGCTGGTCAAGCGGAAGGTGCCGATGTGCGGCTTGTTGATGTAGAGGATTTCCTCCGGCGCGCCAGCCTTGACGAACTCTTCCAGAACCTTGCGGCCGTGGTGCTGCGGGTCCTTGATCTGGCTGTACAGCTTGCCGTCGGAGAAGGTCCCGGCGCCGCCTTCGCCAAACTGCACGTTGGACTCGGGGTTGAGCACGCTCTTGCGCCACAGGCCCCAGGTGTCCTTGGTGCGCTGGCGCACTTCCTTGCCGCGCTCGAGCACGATCGGCTTGAAGCCCATCTGAGCCAGCAGCAGGCCGGCGAAGATGCCACAAGGGCCGAAGCCGACCACGAGCGGGCGCTCCTGCAGCACGGCCGGGGCCTGGCCGACGAACTTGTAGCTGACGTCCGGGGCGACGCCGACCTTGCTGTCATCTGCGAAACGGCGTAGCAGTTCGGCTTCGTTGCTGGTCTGCAGGTCGATGGTGTAGATGAACAGCAATTCGCTGTTCTTCTTGCGGGCGTCGTAGCTGCGCTTGAACAGGGTGAAGCCGAGCAGTTGCGCGTCGTCGATGCCCAGGCGCTGGACGATGGCCGCGCGCAGCTCGTCGTCGGAGTGGTCCAGGGGCAGCTTCAGTTCGGTGATTCGTAGCATGGCAGGGTCCAGTATCCCGGCCATGGGCGGCCGGCGGCTTTACACAAACCGCCAAGTATAAGCTGTTCGCCACCCAGACTGGCAGGATAAAAGCACCCAGCGGTCAGAGATCGCGGGCACCGCCGTAGTAGGCGCAGCCTTGCAGGGTCTTGCCGTCCATGCGCAGTTCGGCCTTGAGGTGGCGGATGGCACCCGTGGCGCCGTCGACGCAGCGCTGCGGCGCGACCCACAACTCGACGCGCTGGCCGTTGGCTTCGCTGGACAGGCTCAGGCCGCCACCGGGCAGTGCTTCTTCCAGGTAGGGCAGTGGCAGCGGCGGCTCGCCGACGCGGTTGAGGACCATGCCCTTGCCGCTGGCCTTGATGTCCCAGTCCGGCTCGTTGCCACCGGCGCGCAGGGTCAGCTGCTTGAAGTTGGGGTCTTCGCAGCCGCTGTATTCGGAGGTTTCCAGGCGGTACAGGCGAGTCACCTCGAGTTGGCCATCGCTGCCGGCTTGCTGGCTGCCGGTCATGCGCCCTCGCACATCGGCGAACAGTTTGTCACCGGCGTCATCGGCCAGGTTGGCGGCTTCCTGGAGAATGCCGGTGCCGGCGGCGTCCTTGATGATGAAGCGGCGGCTTTCGCGGCATGGCTTGAACAGCAGGTGGCCGCCGGCTGCGCTCAGTTCGCCCTGCAGGCGGGTGCTGCCGAGGTTTGGGTCGACTGGTTTTTCGGCCAGCACCTGGCAGCCGGCGAACAGCGGCAGCAGGGCGGTGAGCAGCAGGGAAGGGGTGAGGCGCATGGGGCGGGCTCCGGTGTTCGGGCAAAAAGTGCCGGCCACGTTACCGAGCCTGTGGGGTGTCTACAAGGGGGACAAGAGCACTGTACGCGTCGTGGCGTAGGAGCCAGCCTTGCTGGCGAATCAGGCGCCTCGGTGGATGGCACCGGCTACGCCGGTGTTCGCCGGCAAGGCCGGCTCCTAAACGGGTCATGCCAACAGCAAATTCAACAGGCAGAAAAAAGGGCCCGAAGGCCCTTTGATCGATCAACCTCCCAGGTAGGCGTCGCGCACCTTCGGGTCGGTCAACAGCGCTTCACCGCTGCCCTGCATCACCACCTTGCCGTTTTCCAGCACGTAGGCGCGGTCGGCGATCTTCAGCGCCTGGTTGGCGTTCTGCTCGACCAGGAACACGGTCACGCCATCGCGGCGCAACTGTTCGATGATGTCGAAGATCTGCTGGATGATGATCGGCGCCAGGCCCAGCGACGGTTCGTCGAGCAGCAGCAACTTGGGCTTGCTCATCAGCGCCCGGCCGATGGCCAGCATCTGCTGCTCGCCGCCGGACATGGTGCCGCCACGCTGGATGTAGCGCTCCTTCAGGCGCGGGAACAACTGCAGGACCTTGTCCAGTTGCTCCTGGTAGTCGCCCTTGTTGGTGAAGAAACCGCCCATGGCCAGGTTTTCCTCGACGGTCAGGCGGGCGAACACGCGGCGGCCTTCCGGCACCACCGCGATGCTCTTGCGCATGATGTGCGAGGACGGCTGGCCGACCAGCTCCTCTCCCAGGTACTTGATGCTGCCGCTGCTCGCCTGGGGCGAGCCGCACAGGGTCATCAGCAAGGTCGACTTGCCGGCGCCGTTGGCGCCGATCAGGGTGACGATCTCGCCCTGGTTGATCTCGACGTTGACGCTGTGCAGCGCCTGGATCTTGCCGTAGAAGGTGGAAACGTTCTCGAACTTCAGCATTTACGCCTCCCCCAGGTAGGCCTTGATCACATCCGGGTTGCCGCGAATCTCTTCCGGCGTGCCGTCGGCCAGGGGCGTGCCCTGGTTGATCACCACGATGTGGTCGGAAATGCTCATCACCAGTTTCATGTCGTGCTCGATCAGCAGCACGGTCACGTTGTGCGATTCGCGCAGGTAGCCAATGAGGGCCTTGAGGTCCTCGGTCTCCTTGGGGTTCAGGCCGGCTGCCGGTTCGTCGAGCATGATGATCCGCGGTTGGGTCATCATGCAGCGGGCGATTTCCAGGCGCCGTTGCTGGCCGTAGGCGAGGGTGCCGGCGGTACGGTTGGCGAACTCGGTCAGGTTGACCTTCTCCAGCCAGTACTGGGCGCGCTCCATGGCCTCTTTTTCGCTGCGGCGGAAGCTCGGGGTCTTGAACAGGCCGGCGAAGAAGTTGGTATTGAGGTGGCGGTGCTGGGCGATCAGCAGGTTCTCCAGCGCGGTCATCTCCTTGAACAGGCGCACGTTCTGGAAGGTCCGCACCACGCCCTTGCGGGCGATCTGGTGGCCGGCCAGGCCCTGGATCGGCTGGCCGTCGAGCAGGATGGTACCGCCGCTGGGCTTGTAGAAGCCGGTCAGGCAGTTGAACACCGTGGTCTTGCCGGCGCCGTTGGGGCCGATCAAGGCCACCACCTGTTTTTCCTTGACGGTCAGGCCCACGCCGTTGACCGCCAACAAGCCGCCGAAGCGCATGCTCAGGCCGCTGACTTGCAGAATTTCGCGGCTCATCGACGCAGCTCCATGTGTGGACGTTGCATGGGCAGCAGGCCCTGCGGACGCCAGATCATCATCAACACCATCAGCGCCCCGAACATCAGCATCCGGTACTCGCTGAACTCACGCATCATCTCCGGCAGCAGGATCATCACGATGGCCGCGAGAATCACGCCCAATTGCGAGCCCATGCCGCCCAGCACGACGATGGCGAGGATGATCGCCGACTCGATGAAGGTGAACGACTCCGGTGTCACCAGGCCCTGGCGGGCGGCAAAGAAGCTGCCGGCGAAACCGGCGAAGCAGGCACCCAGGGTGAAGGCCGAGAGCTTGATCACGGTAGGGTTCAGGCCCAGCGCGCGGCAGGCGATCTCGTCTTCGCGCAGCGCTTCCCAGGCACGGCCGATCGGCATGCGCAGCAGGCGGTTGATCACGAACAGCGCCAGCAAGGCCAGCAGCAGGGCCACCAGGTAGAGGAAGATCACCTTGTTGATCGAGTTGTACTGCAGCCCGAAGAACTCGTGGAAGGTCTGCATCCCCTCGGCGGCCTTGCGTTCGAAGGTCAGGCCGAAGAACTCAGGCTTGGGGATGTTGCTGATGCCGTTGGGGCCACCGGTCCAGTCGGTGAGGTTACGCAGGAACAGGCGGATGATTTCGCCAAAGCCCAGGGTCACGATCGCCAGGTAGTCGCCGCGCAGGCGCAGCACCGGGAAACCGAGCAGGAAGCCAAAGGTGGCGGCCATCAAGCCGGCGATCGGCAGGCACACCCAGAAGCTCCAGCCCAGGTAATGCGAGAGCATCGCATAGCTGTAGGCGCCGACGGCATAGAAGCCGACATAACCCAGGTCGAGCAACCCGGCCAGGCCGACCACGATGTTCAGGCCCAGGCCCAGCAGCACGTAGATCAGGATCAGCGTGGCGATGTCGACCGCGCCGCGCGAGCCGAAGAACGGCCAGATCAGCGCCGCCACGATCAGCCCCATGATCACCCAGCGCTGGGTTTTCGGCAGGGTCAGGAAGTTGCTCACCGAAGGCGGTACCAGCTTGCGCTCCGAGCGGCGGCCCATCACTGCGCTCCACTGCTTGTCGAACAGCACGCGCAGGAACATCAGCACCGAGCACGCGGCGATGATGCTGATGGTGAACGAACCCTGGCTGTGCACGATCAGGCTGATGCCGTCGATGCTGAGTTTCAGGCCCAGCACCGGGAAGGCCACGGCCCAGACCAGCAAGGCGCTGAAGAACGCCTGTTTGAGATTTCTGTTCATACTTTTTCAACCTCCGGGCGGCCCAGGATGCCGGTCGGCCGGAACAGCAGGACAAGAACCAAAAGACCGAATGCCACCACGTCCTTGTACTGGTCGCCGAAGATATCGGCGCCGAACGCTTCGGCCACGCCCAGCACCAGCCCGCCGAGCATGGCGCCCGGAATGCTGCCGATGCCGCCCAGCACCGCCGCGGTGAAGGCTTTCAGGCCTACCAGGAAACCGGCGTTGGGGTTGATCACCCCGTACTGCATGCTCAGCAGCACGGCCGCCACCGCCGCCAGGGCGGCACCGATGACGAAGGTCAGGGCGATGATGTTATTGGTGTTGATGCCCAGCAGGTTGGCCATCTTGATGTCCTCGGCGCAGGCACGGCAGGCGCGGCCCAGGCGGGAACGGGAGATGAACAGGGTCAGGCAGGTCATGGCGATGAGGGTCACCACGAACACCAGGATCTGCATGTACGAGACCAGCACTTCCTCCGCACCGCCCGGGCCGAACGAGAAGCTGCCGGGGATCAGGTTGGGGATGGACTTGTCCTTGGAGTCCTGCGACAACAGGACGGTGTTCTGCAGGAAGATCGACATGCCGATGGCGGAGATCAGCGGGATCAGCCGGTTGCTGTTGCGCAGCGGCCGGTAGGCGACCCGTTCGATGCTGTAGCCGTAGGCACTGGTGACACAGATGGTGGCGACGAAGGCCACGGTCATCAGGATCGGCAACGAATGGATACCCATCATGGCCAGCCCGGCCAGGGCGATGAAGGCCACGTAGCTACCGATCATGTACACCTCGCCGTGGGCGAAGTTGATCATGCCGATGATGCCGTACACCATCGTGTAACCGATGGCGATCAGCGCGTAGGTACTGCCGATGGTCAATCCGTTAACCAGTTGTTGTAGGAAATGGTAGATCTCAGGCATTACAGCGCTCCTAAAAACCTGATTTGCATTTCGCTGGCGGGGGTGACCCGGGCCCTTGTTCTCGCGGTCTTCGCCACGTGATCGTTGTGCGGGCACAGCCAGGAAACCGCGGGTGACGGTTTTAAGATTTTCAGGTGAGCCGGCCCCCGGATCACGGGGATCGGGCCCATAGAACCTCGTAAAACAAAGCCCACTGCTCGCACAGTGGGCTTCTCGGTCAGCTATTTAGTCACGCAGTTACTGAGGGGAAACTTCGGTCTTCGGCTTGCCGAAGTGCCATTCGTAGACCACGAACTTGAAGTTCTTCAGGTCGCCCTTGTCGTCATACGACAGGTCGCCGGTCGGGGTCTTGAAGGTGCCTTTGTGAATGGCCGCGGCCACCTTGTCGGTGTCCTCGGAGCCAGCAGCCTTGATGCCCTGGGCGATCAGTTCGACAGCCGAGTAGGCCGGGAACACGAACGGACCGCTCGGGTCCTTGCCGTCGGCCTTGATGGCATCGACGATGGCCTTGTTCTCTGGGGCGGCGTCGAAGGACTTGGGCAGGGTCACCAGCAGGCCTTCGGAAGCGCCTTGGGCGATCTGCGAGATGGAGTCGTTACCCACGCCTTCCGGGCCCATGAACTTGGCTTTCAGGCCTTTCTCTTGCGCCTGGCGCAGGATCAGGCCCAGTTCCGGGTGGTAGCCGCCGTAGTAGACGAAGTCGACGTTGTTCTGCTTGAGTTTCTGGATGATCGAGGAGAAGTCCTTATCACCGGCGTTCAGGCCTTCGAACACGGCCACCTTGACGCCTTTGCCTTCCAGGGTGGTCTTCACCGCGGTGGCGATGCCTTCACCGTATTGCTGCTTGTCGTGCAGCACGGCGACCACTTTCGGCTTGACGTGGTCGGCGATGTAGTTGCCGGCGGCCGGGCCCTGGGCGCTGTCCAGGCCGATGGTGCGGAAGATCAGCTTGTAGCCACGGCTGGTGATTTCCGGGGAGGTGGCGGCGGGGGTGATCATGATCACGCCTTCGTCTTCGTAGATGTCGGACGCCGGCTGGGTGGAGCTGGAGCACAGGTGGCCGATGACGAACTTGACGCCGTCGTTGACCACTTTGTTGGCGACGGCCACGGCCTGTTTAGGGTCGCACGCGTCGTCGTATTCCTTGGCTTCGAGCATCTTGCCATCGACGCCGCCCTTGGCGTTGATGTCCTTGATGGCCTGTTTGGCGCCGGTGAACTGCATGTCGCCGTATTGCGTGACCGGGCCGGTCTTGGGACCTGCGATACCGATCTTGATGGTATCGGCGGCAAACGAATGGCTGGCAACCCCGGCCAGAACCATTGCGGCGAACAGCTTGGAAATCTTGATCATAGTGCTCCACTCATTCTGTTGTAATTCTTATAGACCTGAGGTCAGGGCTACAGACCGGGCGGGGCTGCGCAGGCTACGCCAATGCGCCAACCCCACCTTCCCCCGGAACATGTCCCGGAACTGTACCGGTACAGTGTAGAGCGCTGCCCGAGCGCTTGAAAAGCGGGCGAAAAGCGTCTGTTTCCAGGGGTGTCGCCTGGTCGACATAAAGATACAGAAAAGCGCCATCACTTTGCCTGTATCCGTGTCCCGCCCCCACGAGTTCGGGCCTGATCGACCAAATTACGTATTTGAAACCAGGTTTTTCTGCAAAAATGCCGGCCTTTTTTGTTGGACGATCTTTGCGCAGGTAACCCATGACTGATCAAGTAAGCACCCTCTATGCCAAATTGCTCGGCGAGACCGCCGTCATCGAGTGGAAAGCCTTGGAGCGTTTCTGGGCCAAGGGTGACCTGATTTGGGTCGACCCCTCCCTCGACCTGATCACCGTTGCCGAGGCGATGGCCGAGAATCGCCGCGAGATCTTCGCCAAGTGGCGCAATGATGGCAGTGTCGGGCCGGTCTCTGCCGAGCAGGCGCTCGAGCTGCAAACCCGCGATCCAGAGATCTGGGCGGTAGTGGTTTCGCCGTTCATCGTGATCCAGACGAAGAAAGCGGAATAAGCACGCGCTTTTTTAGTGCGTGATAACGCGCAGATGCATCGTGCTGGTGCGCGTTGACGCTCACGTAAGGTGGAAACAAGTAACACGGCGGGGGTGGTTCGGCGGGGCGGTAACAGTTTACGGCATGCGTAATGGGTGATCGCGTAGGAGCCGGCTTGCCGGCGAACACCGGCGCTTGGTTCGCCAGCAAGGCTGGCTTGTATGGTAGGACTTGAAGGGAGGAGGAGGGACAAAGTTGGCTTCTGACTGTTAGCG
>NZ_JAMYBV010000046.1:0-17450 GCF_024126635.1 Pseudomonas sp. VA159-2
GTTTTGCGTTCCGTTGTCGCTGGAAGTGGGGCGCATTATAAGGGGATCTGAAAGCGCGTCAACCTTTAATTTCAAGAAATTGAAATATTTAGGGAGAGCCGCGTCAGAGGCGCCAGGGGCCCGCCGCACGCTTTGCAGCGCCTATGAGATCGAACGCCGCGCGGGCGGCGCTCGATCTACCAGGCGCTGAATGCCTAACGGCGAACACCCTCAACACCAACACAACCTCCAGGCGGACACCCCTCGCCCCCGCCAAACAACTCTATATAGGCAACCAACCCCAAAAACAAAACGGGGAGGCCTATCGGCCTCCCCGCTTCTATATAGCTACACCACCAACCAATCACTCAGCCTTCAGCGTAACCCGGCCAAACGCCTTCTTGCCCGCCTGGCACACATGGGTCGCACCCAGAACGAACATGAAGTCGCGATCAACCACAGCACCGTCAACCTTCACCGCACCACCCGCCAGCAGATCCCGCGCCTGCGCCGAGTTCTTCACCAGGCCAGCCCGGTTCAACACCGCAGCGATCGGCAGGCTTTCAACCGCAGTGACCTCAATCTCCGGCAGGTCCTCCGGCAGCTCGCCTTCCTTCATGCGGTTGCCCGCGGCACGGTGCGCATTGGCCGCCGCCTCTTCACCATGGAAGCGCGCCACGATCTCTTCGGCCAGCTTGATCTTGATATCCCGCGGGTTGGCGCCCTTCTCGACATCCGCACGGAACTGCTCGATCTCCTCCATGGAGCGGAAGCTCAGCAGCTCGAAGTAACGCCACATCAGCGTGTCCGGAATCGATACCAGCTTGCTGTACATCACCCCAGGCGCTTCCTGGATACCGACATAATTACCCAGCGACTTGGACATCTTCTTCACACCATCCAAGCCCTCGAGCAGGGGCATGGTGACGATGTTCTGCGCCTCCTGGCCGTAGGAGCGCTGCAACTCACGCCCCATCAGCAGGTTGAACTTCTGGTCGGTACCGCCCAGCTCGACATCGGCCTTGAGCGCCACGGAGTCATAGCCCTGCACCAGCGGATAAAGGAACTCATGGATCGCGATCGGCTGGTTGCTGCTGTAACGCTTGTCGAAGTCGTCACGCTCGAGCATGCGCGCAACCGTGTACTGCGAGGCCAGGCGAATGAAGTCCGCGGGGGTCAGCTGGTCCATCCAGGTGGAGTTGAACGCGACCTCGGTCTTGGCCGGGTCGAGAATCTTGAACACCTGTTGCTTGTAGGTCTCGGCGTTGTCCAGCACCTGCTCACGGGTCAGCGGCGGACGGGTAGCACTCTTACCGCTCGGGTCGCCGATCATGCCGGTGAAGTCACCGATCAGGAAGATGACCTGGTGGCCCAGCTCCTGGAACTGGCGCAGCTTGTTGATCAGCACCGTGTGCCCCAGGTGCAGGTCGGGCGCGGTTGGGTCGAAGCCCGCTTTAATGCGCAGCGGCTGGCCGCGCTTGAGCTTCTCCACCAGTTCCGACTCGACCAATACCTCTTCCGCACCGCGCTTGATAAGCGCCAGCTGCTCTTCAACCGACTTCATAGACAGACCCGCAAGGCTCAGATTCAAGGGGAGCCAACCATACAAGATCGGCCATCAAATACAAGTTTGGCAAAGGAATGTGACCCGAACGGCGTACCGCGGCGTCTACGCGCCCTTGCGCGAGAATGGATTTGGTTATATTTTATACAGTTATTTCATCTTCATCATGTCATTCATCTTTTCCATTTCATTTTTCATTCACTTTTCAAAGTCACTTTACCTATGACCAACGAACCGCCTAAAGCGCCCCCGCTTTATCCGAAAAGCCATCTGTTGGCCGCCAGCGGCATCGCCGCCCTTCTCAGCCTGGCCTTGCTGGTCTTTCCTTCCAGCGAAGTCGAAGCCAAGAAAACCACCCTCAGCCTCGAGCTGGAAAGCCCGGCCGAACAGCTGAAGGACGAGTCCCGCGCCGCGCCGCTGGTGCAGGCCGAGCAGAACAGCGACTCGCCTTTCGCCCAGATCGAAGGCGAACAGGCCGCCACCGCCGAGACCAAGGCCGCACCAGCCGCTGTCGCCAAGCAGGAAGAAAAAGCCCCCGGCCACCGCGAAGTGGTCGTGGCCCGCGGCGACACCCTTTCCACCCTGTTCAACAAGGTCGGCCTGCCGGCCAACGTGGTCCACGACCTGCTGGCCAGCAACAAGCAGGCCAAGCAGTTCAGCCAGCTCAAGCATGGCCAGGTACTGCAGTTCGAACTGGACAAGGACGGCCAGCTGAGCAGCCTGCACAGCAAGGTCAGCAACCTCGAGACCATCCGCCTGACCCGTACCGACAAGGGCTTCAGCTTCGATCGCGAGATCAGCAAGCCAGTGGTGCGCACCGCCTACGCCCATGGCGTGATCAAAAGCTCGCTGTCGGCCTCGGCCCAGCGCGCCGGCCTGTCCCACAGCATGACCATGGACATGGCGCGCATCCTCGGTTACGACATTGACTTCGCCCAGGACATCCGCCCCGGCGACGAATTCGACGTGGTCTACGAACAGAAGATGATGGACGGCAAGGTGGTCGGCACCGGCAACATCCTCTCCGCCCGCTTCACCAATCGCGGCAAGACCTACACCGCCGTGCGCTACACCAACAAGCAGGGCAACACCAACTACTACACCGCCGACGGCAACAGCCTGCGCAAGGCGTTCATCCGCACCCCGGTGGACTTCGCCCGCATCAGCTCGCGCTTCTCGGCCGGGCGCAAGCACCCGATCCTGAACAAGATCCGCGCCCACAAGGGTGTCGACTATGCCGCCCCACGTGGCACGCCGATCAAGGCCGCCGGCGATGGCCGCATCGAGCTGGCCGGCCGCCGCGGTGGCTACGGCAACACGGTGATCATCGCCCACGGCAACGCCTACAAGACGCTGTACGGCCACATGCAGGGCTTTGCCAAAGGCATCAAGACCGGCAGCTCGGTGAAGCAGGGCCAGATCATCGGCTATATCGGCACCACTGGCCTGTCCACCGGCCCACACCTGCACTACGAGTTCCAGGTCAACGGCGTGCACGTCGACCCGCTGAGCCAGAAGGTGCCGATGGCAGACCCGATCGCCAAGGCCGAGCGCCAGCGTTTCAACCAGCAGAGCCAACCCCTGATCGCCCGCATGGATCAGGAAAAAGCCACCCTGCTCGCCGCCAACAAGCGCTGAGCCGGTGGCCCTCTATCTGGGAGTGATGTCCGGGACCAGCCTCGATGGCCTGGACATCGCCTTGATCGAACAACACGAGCAGCCCCGGCTGCTCGCCACCCATTACATCCCCATGCCCGTCGACCTGCGCCAGGACCTGCTCGGGCTGTGCGCCAGCGGCCCAGACGAGATCGCCCGGGCGGCACTGGCCGAGAATCGCTGGGCGACCCTCGCCGCCCAAGGCATCGAGCACCTGCTGGCCAGCCAGGGGCTCGCGCCCGCCGCCATCCGCGCCATCGGCAGCCACGGCCAAACCATCCGCCACGAACCCGCCCGCGGCTTTACCGTGCAGATCGGCAACCCAGCCTTGCTGGCCGAGTTGACCGGGATCTGCGTGGTCGGTGATTTCCGTCGGCGTGATGTCGCGGCCGGGGGCCAGGGCGCGCCGCTGGTACCCGCTTTCCATGAGGCGCTGTTCGGCCACCTTGGCCAGCGCCTGGCAGTGCTCAATGTAGGCGGTTTCAGCAACCTGAGCCTGATCGCCCGGGACACTCCGGTACATGGTTTCGACTGCGGGCCGGGCAATGTGCTGCTGGACGCCTGGATCGAGCGCAAGCGCGGCCAGCCCTTCGATGCCGATGGCGCCTGGGCGGCCAGCGGCGTGGTGCAGCCCGACCTGCTCAATGCCCTGCTCGGCGACCCCTTCTTCGCCGGCAGCGGCCCAAAGAGCACCGGCCGCGAAGTGTTCAACCTGGCCTGGCTGGACAGCCACCTGGGCGCCCTTCCCGGCTACCGCGACGAAGACGTCCAAGCCACCCTGCTGGAGCTGACGGCACGCAGCATCATCGATTCGCTGCGCCAGGCGCAGCAGGGCACCGAAGCCTTGCTGGTCTGCGGCGGTGGCGCGCGCAATGCTGCGCTGATGGCGCGCCTGGCGCAGTTGCTGCCCGGCGCCCAGGTGTCGAGCACCGCGGCGCAAGGTATCGACGCGGACTGGGTCGAGGCCATGGCCTTCGCCTGGCTCGCCCACTGCTGCCTGGAAGGCATTCCCGCCAACCGCCCGAGCGTGACCGCCGCCAAGGGCTTGCGCGTCCTCGGCGCGATCTACCCCGCCTGAGCACCCCGCAGAATGCAAAACGCCGCGCAATCGCGCGGCGTTTTCACTACAGGATCCGGATCAGATCGAGAACGACGAACCGCAACCGCAGGTGGTGGTGGCGTTCGGGTTCTTGATCACGAAGCGCGAACCTTCCAGGCCTTCCTGGTAGTCCACTTCGGCGCCAGCCAGGTACTGGTAGCTCATCGGATCGACCACCAGCGCCACGCCTTCGCGCTCGACGATGGTGTCGTCATCGGCGACGTCTTCATCGAAGGTGAAGCCGTACTGGAAGCCCGAGCAGCCACCGCCTGTCACGAATACACGCAGCTTCAGCCGGTCGTTGCCCTCTTCACTGACCAAGGTCTTGACCTTGTGCGCGGCCCCGGGGGTGAACTCCAAGGCCGTGGGGGTGAAGGTTTCGACGCTCATGTTGATTCTCCCGGCGCAATGCCGCCATAAAACTCGATGGGGCGTATTATCCGCTTGTCCGAGAAAATCGGTCAAGAATTGTGCGGCTTTAGTCGTGCCCATGAAAAAGGCCCGCACAAGGCGGGCCTGTTCATCCAGCGTGCGGTTATGGCAACAGGCCGGCGTGGGACAGCCCCATGCGTTCATCCAGGCCGAACAGGATGTTGAGGTTCTGCACGGCCTGGCCCGACGCGCCCTTGACCAGGTTGTCGATGACCGACAGCACCACCACCAGGTCACCGCCCTGGGGCCGGTGCACGGCGATACGGCAAACGTTGGCACCGCGCACGCTGCGGGTTTCCGGGTGGCTGCCGGCCGGCATCACGTCGACGAACGGTTCGTCGGCGTAACGCTTCTCGAACAGTGCCTGCAGGTCGACCGAGGTGTCGGCGACGGTGGCGTAGAGGGTGGCATGGATGCCGCGGATCATCGGGGTCAGGTGCGGCACGAAGGTCAGGCCGATGTCCTTGCCTGCGGCCAGGCGCAGGCCCTGGCTGATTTCCGGCAGGTGCCGATGCCCTTTGACCGCATAGGCCTTCATGCTTTCGCCAGCTTCGCAGAACAGCGAGCCGACCGCGGCGCCGCGGCCAGCGCCGCTGACACCCGACTTGCAGTCGGCGATCAGCCGGGACGGGTCAGCCAGGCCTGCTTCCAGCAGCGGCAGGAAGCCCAGCTGGGTGGCGGTGGGGTAGCAGCCAGGGACGGCGATCAGACGCGCCTGGCGGATCTTCTCGCGGTTCACTTCCGGCAGGCCGTAGACCGCGTCCTTGAGCAGCTCAGGCGCGCCGTGGGGCTGGCCGTACCACTTGCCCCATTCGTTGGCGTCCTGCAGGCGGAAGTCCGCCGACAGGTCGATGACCTTGGTGCCAGCGGCCAGCAGCTCACCGGCCAGGGCATGGGCCACGCCATGGGGGGTGGCGAAGAACACCACGTCGCAGGCGGCGAGGGCCTTGCTGTCCGGCACGCTGAAGGCCAGGCCGTCATAGTGCCCGCGCAGGTTCGGGTACATGTCGGCAACCGCCACGCCCGCCTCGGAGCGCGAGGTGATCACCGCCACCTCGGCCTGTGGGTGCTGCGCCAGCAGACGCAGCAGTTCGACACCGGTGTACCCCGTGCCGCCGACGATACCGACCTTGATCATGACACTTGCCCCTTATCAACCAGACCACTGGAAAGCGCACGATAATAGGGGTGCCGAGCGCCTGTAACAACTCTTCGGATGACCCTTCGGGCCCTTGGCCTCTACTATCTGACGACCGTGAAAACCTGAAGGAACCCTCCATGCTCTATCTATGGATCAAGGCGCTGCATATCGTCAGCGTGGTCTGCTGGTTCGCCGGCCTGTTCTACCTGCCACGCCTGTTCGTCTATCACGCCCAGAGCCAGGACAGCATCAGCCTCGAGCGCTTCATCACCATGGAGCGCAAGCTGTACCGCGGCATCATGAATCCGGCAATGATCGCCACCTATGTATTCGGCGGCTGGATGCTGTACCTCAACCCGGGCTGGCTGAGCCAAGGCTGGCTGCATGCCAAGCTGACCCTGGTCGCCGTGCTTACCGTTTACCATCACATGTGCGGCGCCCAGCGCAAACGCTTCGCCGCTGGCAGCAATACCCGCAGCCATGTCTACTACCGCTGGTTCAACGAAGCCCCGGTGCTGATTTTGCTGGGCATCGCAATTCTGGTGGTGGTCAAGCCGTTCTAAGGGTAACCCGTTCTTTACAAGGAGTTTCACCATGTCTCTGCCCGCGTCGCTGCAGCATCTGCGCCTGCCCCTGGTGGCCGCGCCGATGTTCCTGATCTCCAACCCCGAGCTGGTACTGGCCTGCTGCGCCAACGGCGTGGTTGGAAGTTTCCCGGCCCTCAACCAGCGCGACAGTGCTGGTTTCAAGGCCTGGCTCGAAGAGATCGAGGCAGGGCTGGCGAAACTGGACCAGCCAGCGCCCTACGCCGTGAACCTGATCGTGCATGCGAGCAACCCCCGCCTGCAGGCCGACTTGGCCTTGTGCGTCGAACACCGGGTACCGATCGTCATCACCAGCCTGGGCGCGGTGAAGGAAGTGGTCGATGCGGTGCACGGCTATGGCGGCCTGGTGTTCCACGACGTGACCACCCGCCGGCACGCCGAGAAGGCCGCCGAAGCTGGCGTCGACGGCCTGATCGCCGTGGCGGCGGGCGCAGGCGGCCATGCCGGTAGCTGGAGCCCGTTGGCGCTGCTGGCCGAGATCCGTCAGTTCTTCGACAAGACCGTGCTGCTGTCGGGCTGCCTCAACCACGGCCATGAGCTGCTGGCTGCCCAGGTTCTGGGGGCCGACCTCGGCTACATGGGCACGCGCCTGATCGCCACCCGCGAAAGCCAGGCCCAGGATGCGTACAAACAGATGATCCTCGGCGCCAAAGCCGCCGATGTGGTACTGACCCCGGCGGTCTCCGGCATTCCCGCCAGCTTCCTGCGCCAGAGCCTGGAACAGGCCGGCTACGACCAGGCGACGCTCAAGGGTAGTCACGAGGCCGGCAAGCTCAAGCCGATCGGCGACGAGGCCAAGGCCTGGAAGACCATCTGGTCGGCGGGCCAGGGGGTTGGTGAAATCAACGACCTGCCCAGCATCGCCGAGCTGGTCGAGCGCCTGAGCGGCGAGTATCGCGCGGCACTGGAGCGTACCCAGCAGCTGCGCAGCAACGTCTTGTAGCAAAGCGGCCAGGCTGTACACTAGGCGCCCCTCACGCCCCAGGAGCCTTGCATGACCCGTTACGCCATGATCACTGGTGCTTCCAGCGGCCTGGGCCTGGCCCTGGCGGAAGCGCTGGCACGGCGCGGGCGCAACTTGATCCTGGTGGCGCGCCAGCGCGAGACGCTAGAGCCGGTGGCCATCGAACTGACCCAGCGCTTCGGCGTGGAGGTGCTGTTCAGGGCCTGCGACCTCAGCCAACCCCTGCGCCTGTCGGGCTTCGTCCTGGAGCTGGAGGAAGGCGAACGGCGCATCGACCTGCTGGTCAACTGCGCCGGGCAACGCACTTATGGGCCGTTCCTGGCCCATGAGTGGGCCGACGAGCAGGACCTGCTGGAGGTCAACATCCTGGCCCTGAGCCGGCTGTGCCACGCCATCGGCAACCTGATGGCAATCCAGGGGGGCGGGCAGATCCTCAATGTCGCCGGCCTGGCCGGTGTCGCTCCTGGGCCGTGGATGGCCGCCTATGCTGCCAGCAAGGCCTATGTGCTGAGCTTTTCCGAGGCACTGCGTGAAGAACTGCGCCGCACCGGCATCAAGGTCTCGGTGCTGTGTCCGGGCCCGGTACGCTCCGCGAAGCGCCCCATCCCCCGCCTCGACGCCAGCAGCCCCAGCCCCGAGGAGATAGCCCTGTACACCGTGCGGGCGCTGGACAAGAACCGCGCGTTGATCCTGCCTGGGCGCGGCAATCGCTGGCTAGCCTTCGCCCCACGCCTGCTGCCGCGCTGGCTGACGCGCAAGCTGGCCGGGGCGATCCACCGCCGCTACTGCCCTGACGGCCTGGAATAAGCACTGGGCGAGCGCCCCCCGCCTCAGTACACTCGGGCCCACACTCACCATGGAGCACGTGCTGTGGACGATCTATTCCTCAAAATCATCAACCGGGAAATCCCGGCAGATATCATCTACGAAGACGAACAGATTCTCGCCTTCAAGGATATCGCCCCCGCGGCGCCGGTTCATTTCCTGGTCATCCCGAAGAAACATATCCCCACCCTCAACGACCTGACCGAAGAGGACAAGGCCCTGGCCGGGCACATCCTGTTCACCGCCCAGCGCCTGGCCGTCGAACAAGGCTGCGAGGAAGGCTTTCGTGTGGTCATGAACTGCAACCCCAAAGGCGGCCAGACCGTCTACCACATCCACATGCACGTGCTTGGCCAGCGCCAGATGAACTGGCCACCGGGCTGACCCAAGGCAAGCTCCACCCGGACGATTGAGGTAGACTGTCGGGCATCACTTCAGCGGAGGTGCCCGATGGCTACCGAACGTCACTACTCGCCGCTCGACCGCTTGTTGCTGCAGGCCGATACCGCCATGCGCACCTTGCTGCCCTTCAGCGGCCAACCCGCCCGTCCCTCGCCGGCCATCGTCCAGCCGGACGCCGAGCTCGACGAACAACAGGCCCGCCATGTCGCCGGCCTGATGCGCATCAACCATACCGGCGAGGTCTGCGCCCAGGCGCTGTACCAGGGTCAGGCCCTGACCGCCAAGCTGCCCCAGGTGCGCAAGGCCATGGAGCATGCGGCGGAAGAGGAAATCGACCACCTGGCCTGGTGCGAACAACGCATCCGCCAGCTCAACAGCCATCCCAGCGTGCTCAACCCGCTGTTCTACGGCATGTCGTTCGGCATCGGCGCCCTCGCCGGCCTGGTCAGCGACAAGGTCAGCCTGGGCTTCGTCGCGGCGACCGAGCACCAGGTCTGCAAGCACCTGGACGAACACCTGGAACAAATCCCGGAGAGCGACGGCAAGTCGCGCGCGATCCTCGAGCAGATGCGCGTCGACGAAGAGCACCACGCCGAATCCGCGCTTGAAGCCGGTGGCTACCGCTTCCCGGCGCCGGTGCGCTTTGGCATGAGCCTGCTGGCCAAGGTCATGACCAAGAGCACCTACCGTATCTGAGGAACCACCGATGGAGCGCTTCGACGCCAGGGACCTGGCACGCGCCGTAAGCGCAGGCATTCTGCAGCCCGGCCAGGACCAGGCCCTGCTGGACTTCCTGCGCCGCCAACCCGAGGCTGGCGGCAGCTTCCAACTGGCCCATGTCGCCTTCTACTTCGGCGCCTTGCTGATCATGGGGGCCATGGGCTGGCTGCTCACCGAAGCCTGGGTGTCCCTCGGCGACGGCGCGCTATTGGCCATCGCCATGCTCTATATAGGCGGCATCACCCTGTTCGCCCTGTCGATGCAACGCCGCGGCCAACCCATCGCTGCCGGGGTGCTGGCCGCCGTGGTGGTGAGCATCGTGCCGCTGGCGGTGTTCGCCATCGAGCGATTGGCCGGCTGGTGGCCGCTGGAGGATGCACAGGGTGATTATCACCAGTACTACACCTACGTGCAGGGCGGCTGGCTGGCGATGGAAGCGGCGACGGTACTGGCCGGCCTGCTGATGCTGCGGCTCATTCCCTTCCCCTTCGTCGTCATGCCGATTGCCGTGGCACTCTGGTTCATGTCCATGGACCTGAGCGAATGGTTCTACGGCGATGTGTTCAGTTGGGAGCAACGCCGCACGGTGTCGCTGTGGTTCGGCCTTGGCCTGCTGCTGGTATTCGTCGTGATCGACGGGCGCACCGAGCGGGACTATGCCTTCTGGGGCTATCTCGCCGGGCTCGCGGCGTTCTGGGGCGGGCTGACCTTGCTCGACAGCGCCAGCGAGTGGGGCAAGTTCCTGTATTGCCTGATCAACCTGGGGCTGATGGGCCTGGCGGTACTGCTGCGCCGGCCGGTGTTCATGGTGTTCGGGGCGATAGGGGTGGCGGCTTATCTGGGCTATCTGTCGTACGAGGTGTTCGCCGATTCGCTGCTGTTCCCCGTCGTGCTGACCCTGATCGGCGTGGGCGTGATCGTGCTGGGGTTGCAGTACCAGAAGCGCCGCGAACGGCTCAGCGCATCACTGCAGGCAAAGCTGCCGCAGTGGCTACAGGCAGCGTTGCCGGCATTGCGTCGCGGATAGATGCCATCGCGAGGTAGCAAGGGCCCGCGCCCACGAATGCCCCTGCCGTAGGCAGCGTGGGAGCGGGCTTGCCCTGCGTTCGTTTCAACCCAGTTCGACAATCTCGTAGCCGTGGCTGATTTCCACACCGGCACGCTCGAGCATGATCGACGCCGAGCAGTACTTCTCGGCCGACAGCTCTACCGCACGCTTGACCTGCGCCTCTTTCAGCCCACGGCCTTTGACCACGAAGTTCATGTGGATCTTGGTGAATACCTTCGGGTCTTCACTGGCGCGCTCGGCCTCGAGGAAGGCTTCGCAGCTTTCCACCGCCTGGCGCGACTTCTTCAGGATGCTCACCACATCGAAGCTGCTGCAGCCGCCCAGGCCCAGGAGCAACATTTCCATCGGGCGCACACCGAGGTTGCGGCCGCCGGCTTCGGGCGGGCCGTCCATGACCACGACATGGCCGCTCCCCGACTCGCCGAGGAACATCGCTTCACCGGCCCACTGGATGCGTGCCTTCATCTATCCGGACTCCAAATACGTAAAAGGGTGTCAGCTTAGACCTTGCGGCGCCGTCGGAAAAGCTCAAGCCGTGGCGCTTTTGTGCCGATGCAGAAGGAAGTGTCTGATAAGCTGGCGCCAAACCACTGGCGCTTGCCGCCAGGCAATCTATAAAAAGCCAATGCGTAGCATCGAACAGGATTTCGTGATGGTCTCCTCAGCCCTGCCACCCAAGATCAAGAACATCGACAAGTTGCTGGCCCACTGCCAACGCCGTCGCTATGCCGCCAAGAGCAGCATCATCTGCGCCGGTGATCGGGCCGAGACGCTGTCGTTCATCGTCAAGGGCTCGGTGACCATCCTGATCGAGGACGACGACGGTCACGAAATGATCATCGCCTACCTCAACAACGGTGATTTCTTCGGCGAGCTGGGCCTGTTCGAGCCAGCCGGCCAGGAACAACAACGCAGCGCCTGGGTGCGGGCCAAGACCGAATGCGAAGTGGCCGAGATCAGCTACGACAAGTTTCGCGAGCTGGCCCGCCAGGACCCGGAAATTCTCTATGCCCTCGGCAGCCAGATGGCCCAGCGCCTGCGCAACACCACGCGCAAGGTGGGCGACCTGGCGTTCTTCGATGTCACCGGGCGGGTCGCCCGCTGCCTGCTCGACCTGTGCAAGCAACCCGATGCCATGACCCACCCCGACGGCATGCAGATCAAGATCACCCGCCAGGAGATCGGCCGCATCGTCGGTTGTTCGCGGGAAATGGTCGGCCGTGTCCTCAAGGACCTCGAGGAGCGCAGCCTGGTGCAGGTCAAGGGCAAGACCATGGTGGTCTACGGCACCCGTTAGTCCTTCGGCAACGCCGCGATCACCTCGGCATACGCCTGGCTCAAGCGTTCGAACCAGGGCACGGCCGGCGCCACTTCGTGCAGGGCGATATGGCTGTCGGCCCGGCAGCGCTGCTCAAGATCGCAACACTCGTTGAAGCGGTTGACCGCGGCGACCATCGATTCGCGCTCGTTGTCCAGCAACAGCGCGCCATGCACCAGCACCACCGGGCGCTTGCCGCCCAGGCCCTGGCGCCAGCGCTGGGCGGTGCCTACCAGTTTGCGGCCGTTGAGGTTGACGTTGTAGCGACCGTCGCAGAATGCCCCGTCGATTTCCCCAACCGAGGCCACCCCGCCCCACTCGCGCAAGACATCGCACAAGGGCAGGCACAGCCGTTCGTAGGCGCTCTCGATGCGGCCATGGTCGCCTTCGCTGCGGGGCGCTACGTACACCAGGGCAATATTCACCGTGGCATGGGACTGCGGCACCGGCTCGCCGCCGGTTTCACGCAGTAGCACCGGCCAGCCGGCGATGGCCAGCTCGGCGCAGGCGGCCTCGAAGTTGTCCAGCCGGCTCATGCGCCGTGGCATCACCAGGGCGTGGTCGGTCGGCCGCCAGAACAGCACGCCGGCATCGCGCTCGCCACGGCAGACGGCGGCCAACAGCTCCTGTTCGGCGTGCAGGCCCTGCTCGACAGTCAGGGCCAGGGGTTGATCGGTCATTGATCCACCTTTGATGTGATGAAGCCCTCGAATACAAAAAAGCCGGCAAACGATGCCGGCCTTCTGTTCGATCAGTCCAGTTGCTGAACGGTTTTCTTCACCTGGTCCGGGAAGAACAAGCGTTGCAGTTCCAGCCCCGGCTGCTCGGCGCGCATGAACGCCTCGCCGACCAGGAACGAGTACACCTCGTTGATTTCCATCAGCTCGACATCGGCCCGGTTGAAGATCCCGCTCTCGGTAATCGCCAGGCGATCACGAGGGATGCGTGGCAGCAGGTCGAGGGTGGTATCCAGGCTGACCTCGAAGGTGTGCAGGTTGCGGTTGTTGACCCCGACCAACGGCGTGTCGAGGGTCGTCAACGCGCGCTCCAGCTCATCGCCATCATGCACCTCGACCAGCACGTCGAGGCCGACGTCCTTGGCGGTGGCCGCCAGCTCGGCCATCTTCACGTCATCCAGCGCCGAGACGATCAACAGCACGCAGTCGGCGCCCAGGGCACGGGCCTCGACGATCTGGTACGGATCGACCATGAAGTCCTTGCGGATCACCGGCAGCGACACCGCGGCGCGGGCCTGCTGCAAGTAAAGGTCGGCACCCTGGAAGTAGTCCACGTCGGTGAGCACCGACAGGCAGGTCGCCCCGCCCTTCTCGTAGCTGACGGCGATTTCCGCCGGCACGAAGTGCTCGCGGATCACCCCCTTGCTCGGCGACGCTTTCTTGATTTCGGCGATCACCGCTGGCTTCTTGAGCCTGGCCTGTTTGATCAACGCATTGGCGAACCCGCGCGGGGCCTCGGCTGCCTTGGCCAGTTGTTCCAGTTCACCCAGGCTGACCCGCGCACTGCGCTCGGCCACTTCCTGGAACTTGCGGGCGATGATCCTTTCCAGCACCGTCGGTACGCTCATGCTTGGTTCTCCACCTTGAATACCGCGGTAAAGGCGCCCAACTCCTGCAGTTTTTCCCAGGCCAGGCCGGTGTGCAGCACATCGTGGGCCAGCTCCACGCCCTGGGCCAGGGTCATGGCGTGATCGGCGGCGTACAGCGCGGCGCCGGCATTGAGCACGATCATCTCGGCGGCCTTCTGGCCGTTCTCGGTCTTGCGCCGGCCCAGTGCATCGCGGATCAGCTCCAGCGATGCCTGCGGGCCGTCGACCGCCAGGCCATGCAGGCTCTGGCTCTTCATGCCGAGGTCTTCCGGCTCGACCCAATACTCGGTGATCTGGTCGTTCTTCAGTTCAGCGACAAAGGTTGGCGCAGCCAGGCTGAACTCGTCCAGGCCATCCTTGGAGTGCACCACCAGCACATGCTTGCTGCCCATGCGCTGCAGCACTTCGGCCAATGGGCGGCACAGGGCCTGGGTGAACACCCCGACCACCTGGTGCTTCACACCGGCCGGATTCGTAAGCGGGCCGAGCATGTTGAACAGGGTACGCAACCCCAGCTCGCGACGCGGGCCGGCGGCATGCTTCATGGCGCTGTGGTGGGTCTGGGCGAACATGAAGCCGATGCCCAGGCTGTCGATGCAACGGCCCACCTGCACCGGCGTCAGGTTCAGGTAGATGCCCGCGGCTTCCAGCAGGTCGGCACTGCCGCTCTTGCCAGACACCGCGCGGTTGCCGTGCTTGGCCACGGTGCAACCGGCCGCCGCGATGACGAACGCCGAGGCGGTGGACACGTTGAAGATATTGGCGCCATCGCCGCCGGTACCGACGATGTCGACCACGCCGTCGAGGGTCTTGAGCTCGACCTTGTCGGCCAGCTCACGCATCACCGACACCGCGCCGACGATCTCGTCGATGCTCTCGCTCTTCATGCGCATGCCCATCAGGAAGGCGCCGATCTGCGCCTCGCTGCATTGGCCGGTCATGATCTGGCGCATGACGTCGCGCATTTCCTCGGTGCTCAGGTCCAGGTGGCCGACGATGCGGCTCAATGCGTTCTTGATCTGCATGATCGCTCCTTAACGGCGTCCGCCGGTCTGCTTGAGGAAGTTGGCGAACAGCTCGTGACCCTGCTCGGTGAGAATGGACTCGGGGTGGAACTGTACCCCTTCGACGTTCAGGGTTTTATGACGCAGGCCCATGATCTCGTCGACCGAGCCATCTTCATGGGCGGTCCAGGCGGTCACTTCGAGGCAATCAGGCAGGGTATCGCGCTTGACCACCAGCGAGTGGTAGCGGGTGACGGTGAGCGGGTTGTTCAGGCCGGCGAACACCCCCAGGTCGCGGTGCAGCACCGGGCTGGTCTTGCCGTGCATCACCTGGCGCGCGCGCACCACCTCGCCGCCGTAGGCCTGGCCGATGGACTGGTGGCCCAGGCATACGCCAAGGATCGGCAACTTGCCGGCAAAGTGCAGGATGGCCTCGATGGACACACCCGCTTCGCTCGGGGTGCAAGGGCCGGGAGAAACGACGATGCGCTCGGGGTTCAGGGCTTCGATCTGGGCGATGGTCATTTCGTCATTGCGAATAACCTTGACCTCGGCACCCAGCTCGCCGAGGTACTGCACCACGTTGTAGGTGAAGGAGTCGTAGTTGTCGATCATCAGTAACATCTGCAACGAACCTCTTGAATACTGACTTTTGATTCGAGCCTTCCCCTACCGGCATGGATGCGGGCAAACCCGCATTGAGCGGCCGGTGAAGCGAAAGGAAGGCAAACAGGAGCGGGCCGGGCTAGCCGGCAGGAGATAAAGTCAGGCGCGCCAACGCCAACGGGCGTGGGCCTTGATAACGCGCATCAAGAGTTTGCTGACGATCAACACAGGGTAGGTCTCGTTCATACGTCACGGCACAGTAGCCTACCGGCGCGGCGGGCGCAATATGCCGGTAAACACGGGGAAACGAATGCAATGACAGGCAATGCGCGGTGATTTGCTATGGTCATGCCGCTTGCTTCGATAAAAACAACGAAAAGGACATTCATGCATGCACACGGCACCCTTCCTGCGTTCCGCCCTCGGCATCCTCGCCCTCGCCTGCAGCCAGGCCATGGCCGCGCCCTCGCCCTATTCGTCGATGATCGTCTTCGGTGACAGCCTCAGCGACGCCGGGCAGTTTCCCGACCTGACCGGTGGCACCCCCGGCATGCGTTTCACCAACCGCGACGCCAACGGCAACTATGCGCCGGTCTCACCGATGATCCTCGGCGCCAGGCTGGGTTTCTCCGGCGCGGCACTGGGCCCCTCCACCTCGCTGACCAACCAGTTGCAGGGCACCCCCGACGGCAACAACTGGGCGGTGGGTGGCTACACCACGCAGCAGATCCTCGACTCGATCACCGACACCTCGAAAGCCGTGATCCCGCCTGGGCGCCCCGGTGCCGGCGTGGTCCTGCGCGAGCGTGACGGCTACCTGGCCAACGGCCTGCGCGCCGACCCCAACGCGCTGTACTACCTGACCGGCGGCGGCAACGACTTCCTCCAGGGCCTGGTCAACAGCCCGGCCGACGCGGCAGCGGCCGGAGCACGCCTGGCCGCCAGCGCCCAGGCCCTGCAACAGGGGGGCGCGCGCTACATCATGGTCTGGCTGCTGCCGGACCTGGGCCAAACCCCGAACTTCAGCGGCACGCCCCAGCAAGGCCCGCTGTCGCAGCTCTCCGGCGTATTCAACCAGGCGCTGGTCGGCCAACTCGGGCAGATCGACGCCCAGATCATCCCGCTCAACGTGCCCCTGCTGCTGCGCGAAGCCCTCGCCAGCCCCGGCCAGTTCGGCCTGGCCAGCGACCAGAACCTGGTCGGCACCTGCTACAGCGGCGACGGCTGCGTGGGCAACCCGGTCTACGGCGCCAACGGCAGCAGCCCGGATCCGACCCGGCTGCTGTTCAACGACTCGGTGCATCCGACCGTCGCCGGCCAGCAACTGATCGCCGACTACGGCTTTTCGATCCTGGCCGCACCGTGGGAACTGACACTGCTGCCGGAAATCGCCCACGCCAGCCTGCGCGCCCACCAGGACGAACTGCGCAACCAGTGGCAGACACCCTGGCAGGCCGTCGGCCAGTGGCAGGCGTTCGTCGCCACTGGCGGCCAGGACCTGGACTTCGGCAGCCAGCGCAGCGCCGCCAGTGGCGACGGGCGCGGCTACAACCTGACCCTCGGCGGCAGCTACCGGCTGGATGAGGCCTGGCGCCTGGGCCTGGCCGCCGGAGTCTACCGGCAGAAACTCGAAGCAGGCCAGCACGACTCGGACTACAAGCTCGACAGTTACCTGGCCAGTGCCTTCGCCCAGTTCCGCCAGGACCGCTGGTGGGCGGATGCGGCGTTGACCGCCGGCCACCTGGACTACCGCGACCTCAAGCGCAGCTTCGCCCTTGGCGTGAACGAGCGCAGCGAAAAAGGCGATACCGACGGCGAGGCCTGGGCCATCAGCGCCCGGCTGGGCTACAACCTGGCGAGCGAGGGCAGTGCCTGGCAACTGGCGCCGTTCGTCAGTGGCGACTATGCGCGGGTCAAGGTCGATGGCTATGACGAGAAGAGCGGGCGCTCGACAGCGCTTGGCTTCGACGACCAGACGCGCAAGTCGCGGCGCCTGGGCGTGGGCCTGCAGGGCAGCGTGCAGGTGTTGGCCAGCACCCGGCTGTTCGCCGAGGTGGCCCGCGAGCATGAGTTCGAGGATGACCAGCAGGACCTGACCCTGCACTTGACCCGCCTGCCGGCCAACGAATTCACCCTGACCGGCTACACGCCGCACAGCAACCTGACCCGCGCCAGCCTGGGGGTGAGTCATGAACTGGTGGCTGGGTTAACCCTGCGAGGGAACTACAACTGGCGCAAGAGTGACGAGTTGACTCAGCAGGGGCTGAGCCTGGCATTGAGCCTGGATTTCTAAGCTGACGCGATCGCCGTAGGAGCCGGCCTTGCCGGCGAACACCGGCAAAGCCGGTGCCAGGCACCGCGGTGCCTGGTTCGCCAGCAAAGCTGGCTTGTATGGTAGGACTTGAAGGGAGGAGGAGGGACAAAGTTGGCTTCTGACTGTTAGCGCAGTACAGACCGTAG
>NZ_JAMYBV010000047.1:0-16298 GCF_024126635.1 Pseudomonas sp. VA159-2
GCGGTAGTTCAGTCGGTTAGAATACCGGCCTGTCACGCCGGGGGTCGCGGGTTCGAGTCCCGTCCGCTGCGCCATCTTCTGCCACGAGCCCCTTGAACAGCTCGTAGCAAACCAGAAAAGGCGATGACAAGTCGCCTTTTTTGTTGCCTGGCTTTCGCGCTCCCGCGCTTGAAAGCTCAGATCCCAGTTTCAATCGGGTGCAAGCCCGAACGATACGCAGCGGTAGTTCAGTCGGTTAGAATACCGGCCTGTCACGCCGGGGGTCGCGGGTTCGAGTCCCGTCCGCTGCGCCATCTTCGCCTCGAGGCCCTTGAACACCTCGAAGCTGCAAAAAAAGCGACCTGCGGGTCGCTTTTTTTGTGCCTGGCATTTGCCGCGCCGCCTGTTCACAGGCGGAAGTTACCGACCAGGCCTTGCAGTTCATCGCCCAGACGCTTGAGCCCGGTCGAAGCCGTTTCGATTTCCCGGGTGGCGTCGAGCGAGTGTTCGGCCACATCCCGCACATTATCGACATTGCCGCGAATGGTCTCGACCACGGCGTTCTGCTGCTCGGTGCTGGCGGCAATCTGCTGGTTCATGCCCTGGATGTCATCGACGCTGCGGGTGATGACTTGCAACGCCGCGCCGGCCTGGTTGGCCAGTTGCACGGTGTCGCCGGCCACATCGCGGCTGCCATGCATGCGTTCGACGGCGCGACGGGCACCGGTCTGCAAGGTGGCGACCAGGGTCTCGATCTCGGCGGTGGAACGCTGGGTGCGCTGGGCCAGGCCGCGCACCTCGTCGGCGACCACCGCGAAGCCGCGCCCGGCCTCACCGGCGCGCGCGGCTTCGATGGCGGCATTGAGCGCCAGCAGGTTGGTCTGCTCGGCCACCGAATGGATCACGCTCATGATGCTGCCGATCTGTTCGGTGGCGGCCGACAGTTGCTGCACGGCCTCGGTGCTGTGATCGATGTCCTCGGCCAACTGGATGACCTGGCGTTGGGTATCGATCACCACCTGCTGGCTCAGCGCGGCCTGGTCGCTGGCCTCGCGAGTGGCTGCGCTGGCCAGTGAGCTGTTCTGGGCGACTTCCTGCACAGCGCAGGCCATCTGGCTCATGGCGGTCGCCACCTGATGGGTTTCGCCGCGCTGGCTGATGGCGCCATGGCTGGTGCGCTCGATCACGCTGGCCAGTGCCGTGGAAGCGCCGGCCAGCCGGGCGCTGACCTGGCCGATGCCTTGCAGGATGCCACGCAGGTTGCCGCTACTGCGCTCCAGCGCACGCAGCAGCAAGCCGAATTCGTCCTGGCGGGCAGGCAGGCTGGTGGCGCGCAAGTCGCCTTCGCCGATGCGGCGGGCCATGTCGACGGCTTGCAGCAAGGGAGTGCAGATCTGTCGGATCAGCAACCAGGCCACCAGGCATGCCAGCAGCAGCGTCAGGCAGAACAGGCCGAGCATCAGGGCACGGCGCTGGCTGAACTCATGGGCGCTGACCGCGTTCTGCTCGGTGATCAGGGTATTGATTTGCCCTATCGCCAGCAGCACCTGCTGCAGTTGCTGCCTGCCAGCCGCCCCGGCCAGTTGTTCGCTGCCAGCCTGCAGGCGCCGGTCAAGGTTTTGCAGGTATTCGCGCATCAGGGTACGGGTGGCGCCCAGGGCGGCCTGGGCCTGTGGGAAGGGCATTTTCGCCAGGTTTTCATCGATCAGCGTGTCCATCTGCCGGTAGGCCTGGCGCAGGCTGGCCAGGTCGGCAGGGGCGTGGTCGAGGGCATAGGCCAGCTGGGCGGCGCGAATATCGTTGAGGTTATCAAGGATGTAGTTCACCGATACCAGGCGTTCGGCGCGGTGGGTCAGGCTGCCCAGGCTGAGGGTGGCGGTAAGGGCGAGCAAGGCGACCAGGACCACCAGCGGGGTGAGGCTCAGGAGTAGTTTCAGGCGTACCGAGAGATTTTTCACCGCGAGTTCCTTGAACGTTCATACGTGGGGGCGCACGAGTCTAGCGGTGGAATATCAGTTGCTCAGTTAGGCCATTTTTGTGAAGTCAGTAGGAAGGATCTCCTGTAGATGTAGTCCTGTTCCCAGGCTGCACAGCCGGGCTTTACATGAACCTTTCACCGTCGAGGTTTCGGTGCCTCATGGATGTGTTGCACAATAGACACCCTTCGATTTACCCGGAATCCACGATGTCCAGATCTACCGTCTACGGTGCGCTCGGGCTGGCCCTAGTGCTGGCGGGCGTGGCCGGTTGCTCGTCGAAAAAGACTGCTGTGTACGAACACGAGAACTTCGACGACTCAGGTACCTTTTCGCGCACCTTTGCGGCCAGCGAAGCCGGCACTTGCGAGGCCGCGCGTCGTGCCTTGCTCAGCCAGGGCTATATCATCACCAGCAGCGATGCCAACCAGGTCGCCGGCAACAAGAGCTTCCAGCAGAACGCCGAAAACCACCTGCAGATCAGCTTCAACATCACTTGCGTGCCGGACATGGGCGACAAGCAACGCTCGACCATGTTCGCCAATGCCCTGCAGGACCGTTACGCGCTGAAGAAGTCCAACACCTCTGCCAGCCTGGGCGTGGGGGTGCTGGGTTCGGTGTCGATGCCGATTGGCTCCACCGATGACTCGATGGTCAAGGTCGCCAGCGAGACGGTCACCGCCACGCAGTTCTATGACCGTTATTTTGCCTTGGTGGAAAGCTACCTGCCCAAGCCTAAGCCCAAGCAGCCGGAAAAAACCGAGGCTGTCGCGCCGAAGGTGGACAAGCCGGCAGCCGACCTGGGCCTGCCGGAGCCTGCCCCCAGTGCCCTGGCGCCCGAGCAGTCGGCGCCCGCGGCCCAGGGCACGCCAGCACCTGTACCCAGCGAGCCGGCCCCGGCGCCGGTCAGCGAGGCACCTGCCGCGCCGCTGGTGGATGACAGCAAGGGTTCGCAACCCATCGCCCCACCCATCGAGGCCGCCCCGATTCAGGTGCAACAGGAAGCACCCGTGCCCGTCGCGCAATAGCCCCTGTGGCTGGCTCCTACGGGTGCCAGCCGGGTCGCGAACGTTGTAGGAGCCGGCTTGCCGGCGAACACCGGCATAGCCGGTGCCATCCTCCGCGGCGCCTGGTTCGCCAGCAAGGCTGGCTCCTACGGGTGCCAGCCGGGTCGCGAACGTTGTAGGAGCCGGCTTGCCGGCGAACACCGGCGTAGCCGGTGCCATCCTCCGCGTCGCCTGGTTCGCCATCCAGCTGGCTACGGGCCGGGCAACTAGGGTAGCCGCTGGCGGCGGAATGCCCCTGGGGTCAGCCCGGTCCAGCGCTTGAACGCGCGCTGGAAGGCCTCGGCCGACGCAAAGCCCAATAGGTAGGCAATTTCGCCAAAGGCCAGCGCCGTGTCGCGAATGTAGGCCTCGGCCAGGTCGCGGCGCGTGTCGTTGAGCAGGTCGCGAAAACCGGTGCCTTCCTCGGCCAGCTTGCGGCGCAAGGTCCAGGGCGGCATTTGCAGGTACCGCGCCACTTCCTCCAGGTCCGGCTCGCGCCCGCCGTTGAGCAAGGGCCCCAGCAGGTGGGTGATACGCTCGCCCAGGCTGCGGATGCGGGTGCGTTGGGTCAGCTGCGCTTCGCACAGTTGCACCAGGTGTTGCCAGGTGCTCGGGCAGTGCTGCGGGTTGGCCAGGGCCAGGGTGGCCCGGCCCAGGCGCAACTGGTTGGCGGCGGCGCCGAACTGCACCGGGCCGGCGCACAGGCCCTGGTACTGCGCGGCATAGGGGGGAGGCTCGAATTCGATTTCCAGGCGTTCGGCCTGCACGGCCTGGCCCGCCAGGCTGGCGAGCTGTGTCAGCCAGCCGCTGAGCAGCGAGTCGACCACGAAGCGGTTGTAGTGGTTGTAGGGGCTGATGGAGTAGAACCGCAGCCAGGCGCCCTGGCGGTCTTCGATGAACTGCGATTGTCCACGGTAATTGCCGGCGTACAGGGGCTCGAAGCGCAGCAAGGTACGGGCGGCATCGCCCAGGGTCGGCGCCTGGGCCGCGGTGACCCCGGCCAACCCGGCCTGGGCCAGGCGGCTCAGGCGACCGATATGCAGGCCCAGTGCCGGCTCGCCGCACAGGGTGATGGCCGCATGGCCCAGGTGCATGTAGCGCGGGATCGACAAGCGCGCGCCGGCCTCGGCCAGGCGTGGCGCATCCAGGCCGTAGCGCAGCAGCAGGGGGTGTGGGTCATGGCCCAGCGCCTGCAAGGCTTCGGCCAGCGGCTGGATGAAGCCTACCGACAGGTCACCCAGGCGCACGCGGGGGCGGGGCATGGCCCTACAACCACAGGTTGAGCAGGCGGGCGCCCTGGCTGGGGTTGCCGACCCACAGCGTGCCGGCCTGGCTGGCAAAGCCCTGGCCATCGCTGCCCAGCTCCCAGAACTGGCCGCGCATGAACACGCTCATGCTGGTGATGCCAGCGGCACCGGCCTGGGTCAGTTGCTGCCAGGCGCTCTGTTCGCTGACCTGGCCACGTTGCAGCGCCAGGCCGTTGCTTTGCGCCTGATGGCGATTGCCGCGCCAGGGGGTTTGCCAGCTGTGCTTGCCGCTGAGGAACGCCGGGTTGGCGATCAGCTCCACCGATTGCCTGGCCAACTGCTGGTAATTGCCTGGGTACCAGCCATCGCTGCCAACCAGCACGCCCAGGCGCCCGGCCGGGGTCTGCAGCACCTGCAAGGGGTGCGCGCGCCCGTCGTGGATGTAGCGGCGGTTCTCGCTGTCGGGGTATTGCTGATGCTGCGGCTGGCCCAGCAACGAGCCGTCGCCAGCGAACACCAGGCTGCTGTTGAACAGCGGGCCATGGCCGGTGCGCAACACGCCGTCCTGCACATAGGGGGCCGGCAGGACGATGGAGCCGGCCACCAGGGTGACACCGAATTCGCGGGCCAGGTTGCCGAACAACTGCTGGTAGTCGGCGGCCATCTGTGCCGCCTTCATGCGCAAGTGCGCATCCGAGCGGCGGTCGTCGCCACTGGCGCTGAGCATCGCCAGGCCATAGCGCAGCGGGTTGCTCAGCTCCAGCCATTGCCAGGCCTCGCGGCGCTGGGTCACCTGGTACAGCTCGCGTTTTTCGCCGCGGGCCCACAGCCAGGTGCCAATGTGCTCCGGCAACACCACCACGGTGCGTGGATTGATCAAGCCCTGGTCGCGAGCCTGTTGCAGGTAGGCCGAGAGCTTGCGGTGCAGGCGTGTGAGGTTCTGGTAGTCGACCGGGTAGAGCAGCGGTTCGACCCCCAGCAGGTTGCCGTGCTCGCCCGGCACGCCCTGGTTGAGCGCCAGCTCGATGCGCAGGTCGGACAGGTAATGGCCTTCTGGCCGTTGCAGGGTCCAGAAGCCGTAGCCGCACAGGGCGGCGATGAGGACCAGCGCGAAGGCACCGGTTAGCAATTTTCGCATGGCGTGGGTTTTCGCAGGCATGAAATGGCCATGGGCAGCATCAAGGGGGCGCGCGATTTGACTCAGTGAGCACACGCGGCTGCCCGGATCATATCAAAGCTGCCGCTTGCCGAGGCGGCGGATTTCACCCCCACTGCAGTGCTTGCGCTCAAGGCCGCCACGCGGGGCGGCCTCGGCCTTTGGCGGTTTCAGTTCTGCGCGGTTTTCTGCGCCGCGTCGAGCTTCACCGTTTCCTCGAGGGTGAAACGCCCCAGAGGGTTCTGCAGGAAGTGCTGGATGTTGCTGCGCGAAATATTGATGTACGGGCTGTAGTAGAGGTCGATCCAGTGCACGTCCTGCTTGGCCAGTTGCTGCAGGTCCTGGTACATCTGCTTGCGCTTGCCGGCGTCGGTTTCCACCCGGGCCGCGGCCACCAGGTCCTTGACCTTGTCGTTGTGGTAGCGGGTCATGTAGTTCATGTTGGTGTCGTGGCCGAGCACGAAGGTGGTCTTCTGGTCCGGGTCGAGCACGTCGTTGGTCCAGTACATCACCGACAGGTCGTAGTCGCCGTCTACCAGCATCTGCCAGCTTTGGGTCGGGTCGACCTTCTGCAGGTTGGCGGTGATGCCGACATCGGCCAGCTGCTTTTGCACCAGCACGGCGATCTGCTCGTCGGCCTCGTTGCCGGCGTTGACCACATAGTTGATCTTCAGCCCCTCGGCGCCGGCTTGTTTCAGCAGCGCGCGGGCCTTGGCCGGGTCGAACGGGCGCTGCGGGTTGTCGGCGTTGTGGTACAGCGCGCCCTTGGGAATGTACGAATAGGCGACTTCGCCATGGCCGAAGGTGACGGTGTCGACCAGCGCCTTCTTGTCGATCGCCAGGTCGATGGCCTGGCGCACCTCGGCCTTGCCCAGCAGGCCTTTCTCATGGTTGATGAGCAGGTGGTCCTCACGGGTCGACGGGTCGATGTGGATGGTCAGGTTCGGGTCTTTCTGCAAGGCGTCGACCCGGGAGAAGGGCACGAAGATCGCCGAGTCCAGCTCGCCGGCCTGGACCTTGAGCATGCGGGTGTTGTCGTCGGGGATCGAGATCCATTCCACGCCATCCAGGCTGACCTTGTCGGCCTGCCAGAAGTAGGGGTTCTTCTCCAGGATCACCCGGTCGCCGCGCAGCCACTCCTTGACCTTGAAGGCGCCGGATGTCACCGGCTCCTGGGCGTAGGCGTCCTCGCCGATGGCGTCCATGGCTTTTTTCGACAGGATCGAGACGTTGGCGGTGGCCAGTTGCGCGAGGAACGGCACCGACTTGTTCTTCAGGGTCACCACCAGGGTACGGTCGTCCGGCGCCTCGGCCTTGTCGATGATCTTGTAGGAGTCGGCCCACAGCGAGCCCGGGTTGTCGCGGATGCGCAGCAAGGAGAAGGCGGCATCGCCGGCGGTCAGCGGCGAGCCGTCGGAGAACTTGGCTTCGCGCACCTTGAAGGTGTAGGTCAGGCCGTCGTCGGAGATCTTCCAGCTTTCGGCCAGGCCCGGCAGCAGTTGGGTGCCGCTGTTGTCCACGCGGATCAGCACGTCGTAGACGTTGGCGAAGACCCAGCTGTCGCGGTTCTGCGCGCTCTTGATCGGGTCGAAGGTGGTGCTCTCCTCGCGACAGCCGATGGTCAGCACGCCGGCGGCCTGGGCCATGCCACTGGCCAGGGTGCTGGCGGCCAGCACGGCGGCGGTGAGTAACTTCAATGCTGCGGGCTTCATGCTCAATCTCCGTTTGATGGTCATGATGGGATGTCAATACGGCAACTGCGGGTGGATGCAGGCATGGCGCCGGGCACCCTGGGTGTGGCTGGGGGGCGCGCTGTCGCGACACTGGGGCAGCGCGTGCGGGCAGCGTGGGTGGAACGCGCAGCCGGCAGGCAGTTGCAACGGGCTCGGTGGCTCGCCGGCCAACGGCTGCGCGGGCAGGCCGCGGGCCGGGTCGATGTCGGCAATGGCCTGGACCAGCGCTGCGGTGTAAGGGTGGCGCGGGTTGTCGAAGACCTCATGCACCGGGCCTTCCTCGACGATCTGGCCCAGGTACATCACTGCCACCCGGTCGCACAGCTGGCGCACCACGCCCAGGTCGTGGGTGATGAACAGCAGCGCCAGGCCCATGCGCTCGCGCAGTTCCAGCAGCAAGTTGATGATCTGCCCCTGGATCGACACGTCCAAGGCGGCGACGCATTCGTCGGCGACGATCAGCCTGGGTTCGATGGCCAGGGCCCGGGCGATGCCGACCCGCTGGCACTGGCCACCGCTTAGCGCGCCGGGCTTGCGCTCGGCCAGCTCGGCGCGCAGGCCGACCAGCTCGAGCAGTTCGACGACCCGCGCGGGGATCTGTGCGGCCGGCACCTTGCGCTGCACCTGCAGCACCTCGGCGAGGATCTGGCCAACGCGCTGGCGCGGATTGAGCGCCGTGTAGGGATCCTGGAAGATCATCGCGGCTTCGCGGCGCAGGCGCGCGACCGCCTGTTTGTCACCCTGGCCGATATCGAGGCCGTCGAACAGCACCTGCCCGCCAGTGGCCGGGGTCAGTTGCAGGACGGCCCTGGCCAGGGTGCTCTTGCCGCAGCCCGATTCGCCCACCAGGCCGAGGGTCTGGCCGGCGGCCAGGGTCAGCGAGGCGCCGTTGACCGCGTTCAGTTGGCGCGGGCGCAGGTTGAACAGGCCGCTGCCGGCGACGGCAAACTGCACCTGCAGGTGCTTGACCTGCAACAGCGGGGTCATGCCGAACCTCCGTCGAGCAATGGCAGATGGCAGGCCAGGCGCTGGCCTGCGCCGATGTCGCGCAGGGCCGGTGGTTGTTCGCGACAGATCGGCCTGGCCTGGTTGCAGCGCGGTTCGAAGCGACAGCCGGGGGGCGGGGCGTCGAGCAAGGGCGGTTGCCCGGCAATGCTGTTCATGCGTCGCCCCTGCCCCTGGACGGCCGGGTGACAGGCCAGCAGCCCGGCACTGTAGGGATGGTGCGGCTGCGCCAGCAGCGCAGGCTTGCTGGCGTGTTCGCAAAGGCGCCCGGCATACATCACGGCGATGCTGTCGCAGGTTTGCGCGACCACGCCCAGGTCGTGGCTGATGAGGATCATCGACAGCCCCCGGCGGTCGCGCAGCTCAAGCAGCAGGCGCAGTATCTGCGCCTGCACGGTGACGTCCAGGGCCGTGGTCGGCTCGTCGGCGATCAGCACCTGCGGGTTGCAGCCCAGCGCCACCGCGATCATCGCCCGCTGGCGCATGCCGCCGGAGAACTCGTGGGGGTAGTTGTCGACCCGGGTCTGTGGATCGGGGATGCCCACCTGGCGCAGGATTTCGATGGCCTCGGCCCGCGCCTCGCGGCGCGAGGCGCCCTGGTGCAGGCGCACGCCCTCGGCGATCTGCGCGCCGATGCGCATCAGCGGGTCCAGGTGGCTGCTGGGGTTCTGGAAGATCATCCCCAGGCCGTGCCCGCGCAGACGGCGCATGCCGGCTTCGTCCAGGCGCAGCAGGTCCTGGCCGGCCAGGCGCACGGCCTCGCCTTCGGCGCGCAGGTTGGCTGACGGCAGCAGGCGCATCAGTGCCCGGCAGGCCAGGGTCTTGCCCGAGCCGCTTTCGCCGACCAGGCCGAGGATTTCGCCGGGGCCCAGGTCGAACGACAGCCGATCGACCAGGGTGATATCGCCATGGGCGGCCCGGGCGATCACGCTCAGCCCGCGCACCTGCAGCAGTGCGCTGCTCATGAGCGGTCTCCCAGGCGGTCGGCGACGCCATCGGCGAGCAGGCTAAAGCCCATGGCCAGGGTCACCACGGCCAGGCCCGGGAAGGTGCAGATCCACCAGGCACTGGTGATGAAGCTCTGCCCCTCGGCGACCATGGTGCCCCACTCCGCGGTTGGCGGTTGCACGCCCAGGCCCAGGTAGCTGACGGCGGCGCCGTTGAGCAGCACCAGCACGGCGTCCGACATGCAGAACACCACCGAGCCGAACAGGGCATTGGGCAGCAGGTGGCCGAACAGGATGCGCCGATGGCCAAATCCCAGGCTGCGGGCCGCCAGGGCGAAGTCGCTGTGCTTGAGCACCAGGATCTGCGAGCGGATCAGGCGCGCATAGGACACCCAGCCGACCAGGGCCATGGCGATATAGAAACTGCCCAGGCCGGGGCCGAGGATGGCCATGATCGCCAGCATCAGCACCAGGAACGGGAACGCCAGGACGATATCCACCAAACGCATGCAGGCGTTGTCCAGCCAGCCGCCGAGGTAGCCGGCCAGTGCGCCGAGGCTGGTGCCGAGCAGGAATGGGAAGATCACCCCGATCAGGGCCATCTGCAGGTCGATGCGTGCGCCCCAGATCACCCGCGAGAGGATGTCGCGGCCAAAATTATCGGTGCCGAAGGGGTGCGCCAGGCTCGGGGCGGCCAGGCGCAGCTCGGCGTTCTGCAGCAGTGGGTCGAACGGCGCGACCCAGGGCGCGCACAAGGCCAGCAGGCACCAGCCGAAAACGATGGCGAGGCCGCCATACAGGGTCAGGCGGCCTTGGCCCAGGGGGATGCGCAGGCGCCAGGGCCGGGCCAGCGCCACGGGCGGGCTGAGGCTCATCGGATGTTCACTCGCGGATCGAGGGTCGCGCTCGCCACATCGGCGATGAAGTTCACCGCCACCGTGGCGCAGGCCAGCACCATGGCCACGCCCTGGACCACCATGTAGTCGCGGGTGAAGATCCCGCGGACCAGCAACTGGCCGATGCCGGGCAGGGAAAACAGGCTCTCGATCACCACGCTGCCGCTGATCAGCCAGCCGATGTTGACCGCCAGCAGGTTGATGGTCGGCACCATGGCGTTGGGCAGCACATGGCGGCGCAGCAACGCCCCTTCGCCCAGGCCACGGGCGCGGGCGGCGGTGACGTGGTCGGCCTGCAGCTCGAGCAGGATGCTGGCGCGCAGGTTGCGCACCAGCACCGCCGACAGCGCCAGGGCGATGGTCAGGCACGGCAGCACCAGGTGGTGCAGTTTGTCTGGCCAGGTGCGGCCATAGCCGGACACCGGGAACAGGCCCCAGTGCACGCTGAACAGCAAGATCAGCATCAGGCCCAGCCAGAACGCCGGCAGGCCCAAACCTGCGGTGGTGAACAGGCGGATCAGGTGGTCGGCCCAGCCGCCCTTGTGGCGGGCGGCGAGCACCGCCAGCGGCACGGCAATGAGCAGCGCCAGCAGCACGCTGCCCAGCACCAGCATCAAGGTCGGTTCGATACGGCTGGCGATCAAGGGCAGGGCGTCGATCTTGTACAGCAGTGACTTGCCCAGGTCGCCGTTGAGCAGGTTCTTCAGGAAGTACAGGTATTGCAGCCACAGCGGCTCGTCCAGGCCGAACTGGGCGCGGATCTTGAGGATCGCGTCCGGCGTGCTGCGGGCGCCCAGCAGCACCCGGGCCGGATCGCCCGGGATCGAGCGGACCAGCACGAAGGTGATCAGGCTGATGCCAAACAGCACCGGCAGCAGTTGCAACGGGCGGATCAGGACGAAGCGATAGCGCGCCAGGTTCATCGCTCAGCCCCGGTTGCGTTGCAGGAAGTCCAGCAACACCGGGAAGTAGGCCTGGGGTTCCTCGTAGAAGGGCATGTGGCTGCTGTTGGGGAACACGTGCAGTTCGGCCCGGTCGTGCAGCGCCTGTTTCATGCGCATGGCGCACGCCGGGGTCAGCTCATCGTGCTGGCCGGTGGTGATCAGCACTGGCATGTTGAACGCGGCCATCTGCTCGAGGCGGTTCCAGTCCTTGAGGTTGCCGATGTAGAGGAACTCGTTGGGGCCTTGCATGGCGGTGTAGGGCGCCATGTTCCAGTCGTCCAGCGAGCGCTTGACCGGCGCTGGCCACTCGTCCAGCCGGCACACGTGGCGGTAGTTGAGCAGGGTGATGGCCGCCTGGTACTGCGGGTGGTCGAGGGTGCCCAGGGCCTCGTGGCGCTGCATCATCGCCACGGTTTCGCTGCCCAGCGCGCCGCGCAGGCGTTGCAGTTCGGTGATCAGGTGCGGGATGTCGCCGACAGTGTTTTCCAGGATCAGGCTTTTCAGCGCCTGCGGATGATGGATGGCGTACTCGATGGCCAGCCAGCCGCCCCAGGAATGCCCCAGCATGTGCACGCGCCCCAGGTCCAGGGCCTGGCGCACCTGCTCGACCTCGGCCACGTAGCGGGTGATGTCCCACAGGCTGGCGTCGTCGGGGCGGTCGGAGGCGCCGGTGCCCAGTTGGTCGAAGGCGACCACGCGGATGCCCTGGTCCTTGAGCCAGGCATGGGCATCGCGCAGGTAATCGCAGGGCAGCCCAGGCCCACCGTTGAGGCACAGCAGGACCTCGTCCCCTGCGCCAAAGCTGTACACCACGAGATTGTGGCCATCGACCGATACGTTGAACTGCTGGTCAGGTTGCATCTCACGCCACATCGCTACTCTCCTGTTGGCAATGGTTTACAGCTATACCTAGCGCAGGAGAATGCTCTGCCTACAAGCTAGTGGTTCCTATAGGTTTTGTCTGGCAGTCCCGCGCCGAGCCGTGGCATTCTACGTGGCGGATTTCAAGATGGAAATCCAACAGGGTGTTCACAGGGAGTGCAAGGAATGCAGGCCAAGCTGGCTGACCTCAATACCCGTCTGGCCTCGGACAGCAGCCTGGACGAACAGATGGACAGCGTCGCCGCCGCCGCGGCGCAACTGGGCTTCGATGCCCTGGTGTACGACTACAGCCCGGTGCCGCTGGATCACGTCGGCGAGCTGATCACCCCCAGCGTTGTGCGTTTGCGCCAGACCCCGCGGGACTGGCAGGAGCTGTGGTGCACCGAGGGCTTCTACCAGATCGACCCGGTGCAGCAGTTGGCCGTTTCTTCGGTCGCGCCGTTCACCTGGTCGTACCTGCCCAAGGGCGAGACTGTCCTGCAGCGCATGATCGACCAACGCCATGCCCCGGTGGTCGGCTACCTGCTCGATGCGCACCTGGCCTGTGGCGTGACCGTGCCGATCCACCTGCCCCGCGGCGGCCTGGCGACCCTCACCGGGTTGCGCCCCCAGGCCAACCCGGCGGACCTGGAGGCGGCCCGGCACAGCCTCGCCGACTTCAGCCTGATCGCCCATGCCCTGCAGGAGGCCGCCTACCCCCTGCTCGACAAGGAAGCCGCCAGTCGCGTCATCCGCCTGACCCGGCGCGAGGTCGAGTGCCTGCGCTGGGCCGCCGAGGGCCTGACTGCCGGGGAAATCGCCGAGAAACTGTGCCGCTCGCTGGCCACGGTGTCGCTGCACCTGACCTCGGCGATGCACAAGCTGGGGGCGAAGAACCGGGTCCAGGCGGTGGCCAGGGCGGTGCACTACCGCTTGCTCGACCGCTGATCGGTGAAAAGCAAAACCTAGAGAAGTCACTAGTTATGCCCCGCCGCGCATAGGGCTAAGGTGTGCCCCATGATTCGCACGGAGCCCGATGAAATGGAACTCATCAAATCGCGTGAAGGTTTCGCCCCGTTCGGCGAGTACCAGACCTGGTATCGCGTCACCGGTGACCTGGCCTGTGGCCGCACCCCGCTGGTCATCCTGCACGGCGGCCCGGGCTGCACCTACGACTATGTCGATGCCTACAAGGACGTCGCGGCCGGCGGCTACCCGGTCATCCACTACGACCAGCTGGGCAATGGCCGCTCGACCCACCTGCCGCACAAGCCGGCCGCGTTCTGGACCGTGAAGCTGTTCCTGGAAGAGCTCGACAACCTGCTCGAGCACCTGGGCATTGGCGATCGCTATGCGCTGCTGGGCCAGTCCTGGGGCGGCATGCTCGCCAGCGAGCACGCGGTGCGGCGGCCGGCGGGGTTGCGTTGCCTGGTGATCGCCAACTCGCCGGCCGACATGCGCACCTGGGTGCAGGAGGCCAACCGCCTGCGCGAGGCGCTGCCCAAGGACGTCCAGGACACCTTGTTGCGCCACGAGGCGGTCGAGGACTACACCGCCGCCGACTACATCGCCGCCACCCGGGTGTTCTACGACCGCCATGTGTGCCGGCTGCAGCCCTGGCCTGACGAGGTGGCGCGAACCTTCGCCCAGGTGGAGGCAGACCCGACCGTGTACCACGCCATGACCGGGCCCAACGAGTTTCATATCATCGGCACCACCAAGGACTGGACCATCGTCGACCGCCTGGGCCAGATCAACGTGCCCAGCCTGTTGATTTCCGGGCGCTACGACGAAGCCACGCCGCTGGTGGTCAAGCCGTACCTGGACCTGATCCCGGGGATCCGCTGGGCCTTGTTCGAGAATTCCAGCCACATGCCCCATGTGGAAGAGCGCGTGGCGTGCATGGGCACGGTGGTCAAGTTCCTCGACGAGAATCTCTGAGGTTCGCGGCGTCCAATGGTTTCCCTCTTGCAGGCCTGCTCGGTTGCTATCCGGCAGGCCTGAATTTTTTGTGGCTTGGGGCGATTGGGTTGCCAGGTGTTTGCCGTGAGGTTTTCAGTGCCTGTGAGATCGAGCGCCGCCCGCGCGGCCCTCGATAGGCGCGCCAGCGCGAATCTTCAGCCAAGCCCATGCACGCCATGATCATCAACTTGTAACTTTCGATCATTGAGCGCGTTCAAACGCCTGTTTAATGTCAACCACAGACAAACGACGGGCCCCGCCGCACAGGAAGAGGCGCCCGCATCCCGTGATCACGCCACCTGTGGAGCCCCTCCATGGCAAACGCCCCCTACCCACACCTGCTGGCCCCCCTCGACCTGGGCTTCACCACCTTGCGCAACCGCACCCTGATGGGCTCGATGCACACCGGCCTGGAGGAGCGTCCCGGCGGCTTCGAACGCATGGCGGCGTACTTCGCCGAGCGCGCCCGGGGCGGTGTCGGCCTGATGGTCACCGGTGGCATCGCGCCGAACGACGAGGGCGGGGTGTACTCGGGCGCTGCGAAGTTGAGCTGCGAAGAGGAAGCCGACAAGCACCGCATCGTCACCGAGGCGGTGCATGCCGCCGGTGGCAAGATCTGCCTGCAGATCCTCCATGCCGGGCGCTACGCCTACAGCCCCCGGCAGGTGGCGCCGAGCGCCATCCAGGCGCCGATCAACCCGTTCAAGCCCAAGGAGCTGGACGAGGAGGGCATCGAGAAGCAGATCCGCGACTTCGTCACCTGCGCCAGCCTGGCCCAGCGCGCCGGCTACGACGGCGTCGAGATCATGGGTTCGGAAGGCTACTTCATCAACCAGTTCCTGGCCGCCCACACCAACCATCGCACTGACCGCTGGGGGGGCAGCTACGACAACCGCATGCGCCTGGCGGTGGAGATCGTGCGCCGGGTACGCGAGGCGGTGGGCCGCGAGTTCATCATCATCTTCCGCCTGTCGATGCTCGACCTGGTCGAGGGCGGCAGCACTTGGGACGAGATCGTGCTGTTGGCCAAGGCCATCGAACAGGCTGGCGCAACCCTGATCAACACCGGTATCGGCTGGCACGAGGCACGCATACCGACCATCGCCACCAAGGTGCCGCGGGCGGCGTTCAGCAAGGTCACCGCCAAGCTGCGCGGCGCCGTGCAGATCCCGCTGATCACCACCAACCGCATCAACACCCCGGAGGTGGCCGAAGCGGTGTTGGCCGAGGGCGACGCCGACATGGTCTCCATGGCCCGGCCATTCCTCGCCGACCCGGACTTCGTCAACAAGGCCGCCGCCGGGCATGGCGACCAGATCAACACCTGCATCGGCTGCAACCAGGCCTGCCTGGACCATACCTTCGGTGGCAAGCTGACCAGTTGCCTGGTCAATCCGCGCGCGTGCCATGAGACCGAGCTCAATTACCTGCCGGTGCAACACGTCAAGCGCATTGCCGTGGTTGGGGCTGGCCCCGCGGGCCTGGCCGCCGCCACCGTGGCCGCCGAGCGTGGCCACCAGGTGACGCTGTTCGATGGCGCCAGTGAAATCGGCGGGCAGTTCAACGTCGCCAAGCGAGTGCCGGGCAAGGAGGAATTCTTCGAGACCCTGCGCTACTTCCGCAACAAGCTGCACAGCACTGGCGTCGACCTGCGGCTGGAAACCCGTGTCGATGTGGCGGCCTTGGTGGCGGGGGGCTTTGACGAAATCATCCTGGCCACCGGTATCGCCCCGCGCACGCCGGCCATTCCAGGCATCGACAACCCCAAGGTGCTCAGCTACCTGGACGTGCTGCTCGAACGCAAGCCGGTGGGTGAGCGGGTGGCGGTAATCGGCGCGGGGGGTATTGGTTTCGACGTGTCCGAGTACCTGGTGCACAAGGGTGTGGCCACCAGCCAGGACCGCGAGGCGTTCTGGAAGGAGTGGGGGATCGACTCCCAGCTTGAGGCCCGCGGCGGCGTGGCCGGGATCAAGGCCGAGCCCCACGCCCCGGCGCGCCAGGTCTACCTGCTGCAGCGCAAGAAGAGCAAGGTGGGTGATGGCCTGGGCAAGACCACTGGTTGGATCCACCGCACGGGGTTGAAGAACAAGCAGGTGCAGATGCTCAACAGCGTCGAGTACCTGGGTGTGGACGACGCCGGCCTGCATGTGCGGATCGGCGAGGGTGAGCCGCAGTTGCTGGCGGTGGACAACATCGTCGTCTGTGCAGGCCAGGAGCCGCTGCGCGAGCTGCAGGAGGGCCTGCTGGCGGCCGGGCAGTCGGTGCACCTGATCGGCGGCGCCGACGTGGCCGCCGAGCTGGATGCCAAGCGGGCGATCAACCAAGGGTCGCGGTTGGCTGCCGAGTTGTAAGCGCCTGCCATCGCGGGGCAAGCCTGCGATGGCGTTCACCCCCCAATAACATCTTCAGCCGCGCGGGCGAGGTGAAGTCATTGGGGGGCTATCAGTTGTACAAAATCAAAGTCAATCGGCGTGGGTATTCACAGATGTAAGCGCATTCATTGGCTATATCGACGCGTAGTCACCTTTTCGCCTTTACGGCGAGTT
>NZ_JAMYBV010000048.1:0-16180 GCF_024126635.1 Pseudomonas sp. VA159-2
CTACGCAAGAACTCCGCTCGGCCTCCTGAAGTCGCAATGAGTGTCGCCTGAACTATCGCGCGCTTAGAAGCAAAATCAAAAACAGATCAAAAACAGATCAAAAACAGATCAAAAACAGATCAAAAACAGATCAAAAACAGATCAAAAAAACGCTATCCCTTGCTCTACGGCACAACGATAGCAAGCTGCTGTAGTCGTGAAAAATTGACCAGGTTTACACACGAAAAAAAATCAACGCCAACCGACTCTTGCTGACAAAACAGCGATCTAAAACCAACACCACACATCGCTACTTAATAAAGCCAGCGCGATCAACCCCGGAACCCGCCACGCAAGCAATCAAAGACCACATAAGTAAACGGCCTGCCCCGCGAACAATCACGCACAAACCGGCGTCAGCACCGGCTCGCCGGCGAAGAACGCCTGCAGGTTACGCAGCACCAGGCCCACCGTGTCACGCGCCGCCTCCGGCGACTGCCCCGCCACATGCGGCGTGAGCACCGTGTTGCCCAGCGCCTTGAGCGCCTCCGGCACCGCCGGCTCGTCATCGAATACATCCAGCGCCGCCCCAGCGATCACGCCGCCGCGCAAGGCGCCGACCAACGCCTCGGTATCCACCACACTGGCCCGGGCAATGTTGACCAGGTAACCCTCGGCACCCAACGCCTCCAGCACCGCGGCATCGACCAGGTGCCGAGTGCCGTTGCCACCCGGCGTGGCCACCACCAAGATATCCACTGCATCGGCCAGGTGCAGCGGGCTGTCGTACCAGGTATAGGGCACCTCGGCGCGCGGCGTGCGGCTGTGGTAGCTGACGCTCATGTCGAAACCCTGAGCAGCCCGCCGGGCAATGGCCTGGCCCACCGCGCCCAGGCCGATGATACCCAGGCGCTTGCCACTCACCGATGGGCTGATCACCCGGTTCCACTGGCCACGCCGGGTGCTGGCGTCGGCCCGGGGGATATCGCGCAACAGCGCCAGCAACAAGGCCATGGCATGGTCGGCGACAGGGCCAGCATTGGCGCCGGCGCCATTGGTGACAGTGATGCCACGGGCAGCGGCGGCGGCCAGGTCGACCTGCTCGTAGCCGGCACCGATCACGCAGATGATTCGCAGCTTGACCAGGGTGGCGATTTCAGCGGCGTTCAGGCCCAGCGGGCCACGGGTCAGTACCGCATCGATCTCGCTGGCATGCCGGGCGATGGCCTCGGCACGCATCTGCGCCGAGGGTGCGCGGATCAGCCGGTAGCCGGCCTGCTCCAGTAGCGGTAGGTAGTCATCGACGGTTTCCACCAGCACCAGGACTGTCTTGCTCATGCCACCCTCCGGTCGAATGCGAAAGGGGATTATGCCAGTTGTTGGCGCCGCCGGCCCTGTCGCGGGGCCAACGATAATTATTGCCCGAACGCCCTGCCCAGCCCACCCGGCACACCACTGCTGTCGGTGTCCTGCCACGGCCCGGCAGGGCTCAGCGACCAGCTCCAGCCATTGTTCCAACGGTAGTAGGTGCGCTGGCGGTAGAAGGTGTTGGGTTGTTTCTCCAGCACATAGACCCCAAGCTTGGGGTCCCAGTGGCTGGCGCCGCCAGGTGGCGGCGCGAAGCTGGCCGAGGTGCGCGGCATCGGCTTGGGCATCGCCGCCGGCTTGCTAGGCTGGCTACCGGGCTGCCCACCCGGCAGGGGCTTGACCACCGGCCCCTGGTGCGGGGGCGGCGTGGTCTCGATCGGCGGCAGCGGCTCGCGCTCGCCCGGCTGCTGCACCGTACACGCGCCAAGACCCAGGGCCAGGGAAATCAGGGTCAGGCGGACGATGCTGTTCATGGAGGTGCTCTCTTATGAGTCGGGGCTGTCGATGGTCACATGCTGGGTGCCCTGGGTAGCAGTGGCCAACGGCGCGCTCTGGCCCTTCCACTCACCCTGGGTAGGCTGCCCGGCGCGGGAGACGCGGGCTACCAGTTGGACTTCGGCGAAGTCCGACAGTTTCATCTGGGCCATCATCGCGTCGGCGTCCGACAGCTCCACTTCGATCGGCAACTGCGCCACCGTCACCCGCTTGGCCGCCAACGGCATGGGCGGGCCCTTGATCGCGCGGGCGAAGATGAACACGGTGTCGTCCGGGCGCACCTTGTCCTTGAGCGCCGCGGCCAGTTCGACCCGTACTTTCAGGCGCGCCGCCTCGACAACCTTGCCGCCGCCGGCCTTGAGCCTGTCGGCGGCGCGGTCGATACCACCCTGCAGCGCGGCGCGCGAGGCGTCACCCTCGGGCAGTTGCGCCAGCAGGCGCTGCCAGTAGTCGATGGCCTCCTGGAAACGCTCGCCCTCGAAGGCGGCGATGCCGCGCAGGCCCAGGCTGGTGACTTCGCGCGGGTCGGCCTTCAGGGCTTCGTCGGTGAGCGCCTGCAACTGCGTCGACCACTGCTTGTCGGCGGCGAAGTACAGTGCCTGGGCCCATTGCCCGAGCAGCTCGGGCTGGCGCCCGGCCAGGCTCACCGCGCGTTCGAAAGCCTTGGCCGCGTCCGCCGGGCGCTGTTCGGCCATGTAGGCGCGACCGAGGAAGTACAGCCCTTCTGCCGAATCCGGCTGCGCCTGTACCGCACGCTCCAGGCGCGCGGTCATCTCTTCCATCGATTGCGGCGCACGGGCGAACTCCTGGGTCAGTGCCACCTTGTCAGCGGCACCGAAGTGCAGGTACAGCCCCAAAGCCATGGCCGGCACCAGGATCGCCGCCAGCAGCGGGATGACCTTGCCCAGGTGGCCCTGGCGGGCCAGGTCGTGGCGCTCGGTATCGGCCAGCAGTTCGCGAGCCGCCTCGTCGCGGCCCTTGGCCAGCTGTTGTGCATCGAGCACACCGGCGGCCTGCTGGGCGGCCAGTTCGGCGACACGCTCCTGGTACAGCGCCACGTTGAGCGCGGTACGGTCCTGTTCGGCCTGCTGGCGACGATGGCCACGCAGGATCGGCAACAGCAGGAAAGCCAGGGCGGCGAGCAGCAGCAGGCCCGCGCTAAGCCAGAATTCAGTCATGGGTACGTTCTTTTTCCAGCAGTTTGGCGAGACGCTCGCGTTCGTCGGCGGACAGTTCGGTGTTGCCGGCCACGGCTTGGCCGCGGCGTCGGCGGACGATCACCGCGAGCACCACGAAGCCCCCGGCCAGGAGGATCCCGGGGCCGAACCAGAGCAGCCAGGTGCGGCCGCTGAGCGCCGGCTTGTAGCGCACGAAATCGCCATAGCGGTCGACCATGAAGTCGACGATCTGCTGGTTGCTCTGGCCTTCGCCGAGCATGCGGAAGATCTCGCGGCGCAGGTCGGCGGCGATCGGCGCGTTGGAGTCGGCGATGTCCTGGTTCTGGCATTTCGGGCAACGCAGCTCCTTGGTCAGCTGCTGGTAGCGCTCACGCTCGGCTTCGTCGCGAAATTGATAGGTATCGATGGCGGCCTTGGCCATCCCGGCCAGGCCCAACCCCAACACCAGGGCGGCAAGCCAGCGCTTCATGGCCGGGCCTCGTCGACCAGGCCCTGGTACAGCGGCGCCAACTGCTCACGCCACACCGTGGCATCGACCACCCCGACATGCTTGTAGCGGATGATGCCCTTGGCGTCGATCAGGAAGGTTTCCGGCGCGCCGTACACGCCCAGGTCCAGGCCCAGCGTGCCCTGCGGATCGGCGATGTTCAGCTGGTAGGGGTTGTGGAACTCGGCCAGCCATTTCAACGCGGCGGCGTTGTCGTCCTTGTAGTTGACGCCATGGATCACCACGCCCTGTTCAGCCAGCTGGTTCAGGTAAGGGTGCTCGACCTTGCACGATGGGCACCAGGTGCCCCACACGTTGACCAGCGCCGGACGCCCCAGCAGCTCGGCCTGGGTCAGGTTGCGCTCGCCCTGCACCGTGGCCAGCGAGAACGCCGGGAACGGCTTGCCGATCATCGCCGAGGGCAACTCGTCGGGCTTGAGGAACAACCCCTTGTAGAGAAAGACCGCCACCAGCAGGAACACCGCCAGTGGCACTACCATGATCCAACGCTTCATGCAGTTGCTCCAGACACGCCCAGGGCCTCACGCACCCGGGTCTTGACCTTGACGCGGTAGCGCCGGTCGAGGGCCGCCAGCAAACCGCCCAGGCCGGTCAGCAGACCGCCCAGCCAGATCCAGCGGACATAGGGTTTGATATGTACCCGCACCGCCCAGGCACCGTTTTCCAGCGGCTCGCCCAGGGCGACGTACAGGTCGCGGGTGAAACCGGCATCGATGCCGGCCTCGGTCATCATCGACTGCTGCACGGTGTACAGGCGTTTTTCCGGGTGCAGCACCGACACTTCACGGCCCTCGCGCGAAACACGAATGGTGCCCTTGTCGGAAATGAAGTTCGGACCTTCGAAGTGCTTGGCGCCTTCGAACAGGAAGTGATAACCGCCCAGCTCGACGGTTTCGCCAGGCGCCATGCGCAGGTCGCGCTCGGCGCTGTTGTTGCTCGACAACACCACGCCCAGGGCGCACACCACCAGCCCCAGGTGGGCCAGCTGCATGCCCCAGTAGCTGCGCGAAAGGCCACCGAGGCCCTTGGCCAGGCCCTTGTGCCGGGTCTTGTCGAGGATGTCGCGCACACCGCTGAGCACCACCCAGGCGGCCAAGGCGAACACGCTCAGGGCCGGCCAGTCGAAGTCGTCGACCAGCAGCCCGGCCAGCGGCGCCAGTACCGCGCTGCCGATCAGCACCGGGGTCAGCATGCCGGCCAGCCATTTGCCGGGGGTGTCCTTCCAGCGCACCACCACGCCAACGCCAAGCACCAGCATCAGCAACGCCATCAGCGGCAGGAACAACGCATCGAAGTAAGGCGGGCCGACCGACAGCTTGGCCCCGGTCAAGGCATCGAGCACCAGCGGGTACAGGGTGCCGAGCAGGATCATCGACGCCGCCACCACCAGCACCAGGTTGTTGGCCAGCAGCAGCGTCTCGCGCGACCACAGGGCGAAGCCCACCTGGCTCTTGACCACCGGCGCCCGCAAGGCGAACAGGGTCAGCGAGCCGCCGACCACGAACAACAGGAAGATCAGGATGAAGATGCCGCGCGAGGGGTCGGCGGCAAACGCGTGCACCGAGGTCAACACGCCGGAGCGCACCAGGAAGGTGCCCAGCAGGCTCAGCGAGAAGGCGGCGATGGCCAGCAGCACGGTCCAGCTCTTGAACACGCCACGTTTTTCGGTAACCGCCAGCGAGTGGATCAACGCGGTGCCCACCAGCCAGGGCATGAACGAGGCGTTTTCCACCGGGTCCCAGAACCACCAGCCACCCCAGCCCAGCTCGTAGTAGGCCCACCACGAGCCCAGGGTGATGCCCACGCCGAGGAAGGCCCAGGCGACGATGGTCCAGGGCCGCGACCAGCGTGCCCAGGCCGCGTCCAGGCGCCCGCCGAGCAGCGCGGCGATGGCGAAGGCGAAGGCCACCGAGAAGCCGACATAGCCCATGTACAGCATGGGTGGGTGGACGATCAGGCCAAAATCCTGCAACAGCGGGTTGAGGTCGCGGCCATCGCCCGGTACCTGCGGCAGCAGGCGCGAGAACGGGTTGGAGGTGATGATCAGGAAGCTCAGGAAACCCACGCTGATCATGCCCATCACCGCCAGCACCCGGGCCAGCATCACCTGCGGCAACTGGCGCGAGAAGATCGACACGGCGAAGGTCCAGCCCCCCAGGATCATCGCCCACAACAGCAGCGAGCCCTCGTGGGCGCCCCACACGGCGCTGAACTTGTAGTACCAGGGCAAGGCGCTGTTGGAGTTGCTGGCGACATAGGCGACCGAGAAGTTGTCGGTCATGAAGGCGTGGGTCAGGCAGGCGAAGGCAAACGCCAGGAAGGCGAACTGGCCCCACGCCGCCGGACGCGCCAGGCTCATCCACAGGCGGTCGCCGCGCCAGGCGCCGAGCAGCGGCACGGTGGCCTGCACGGCGGCGAAGCAGATCGCCAGGATCATCGCCAACTGGCCCAGCTCGGGAATCACCAGGGCTGCATTCATGGCTTGGCCTCCCCACCCGTGGCGGCCTGGCCGCTTTCCTTCAAGGCCTTGGTGACCTCAGGCGGCATGTATTTCTCGTCGTGCTTGGCCAGCACCTCGTCGGCCACCACCACGCCGTCGGCATTGAGCTTGCCGAGGGCAACGATGCCCTGCCCTTCACGGAACAGGTCGGGGAGGATGCCGCGGTAGGTGATCGGCACCGACTTGGTATAGTCGGTCACCACGAAACGCACGTCCAGCGAGTCGGCCGAGCGCTGCACCGAGCCTTTCTCGACCATGCCGCCGGCACGGATGCGAGTGTCCAGCGGCGCCTCGCCGTTGGCGATCTGGGTCGGGGTGTAGAACAGGTTGATGTTCTGCTGCAGGGCGCTGAGGGCAAAGCCCACCGCCACGCCGACACCGGCCAGCAGGCCGAGGATGATGAACAGGCGTTTCTTGCGCTGCGGATTCACGGTTTGCTCTCCCGGCGCAGACGGCGCGCCTCTTCTTGCAGGTAGCGACGGCGGGCCAGCAGGGGCGCGGCGACATTGAGCGCCAGCACCGCCAGGCAGATGCCATAGGCCGACCAGACGTACAGGCCATGGTGCCCCATGGCCAGGAAATCACTGACGGACGCGAAACTCATCTGGCGGCCTCCCGGCCCAGGCTGTTCAACACTTCATCGCGCACCCAGCTGGCGCGGGCCTCGCGCTTGAGCACTTCGAGGCGCATGCGCAACAACAGCACGGCGCCAAAGAAGCAATAGAAACCCAGCGCGGTGATCAGCAGCGGCGCCCACATTTGCACCGGCATCGCCGGCTTTTCGGTGAGGGTGAAGGTGGCGCCCTGGTGCAGGGTGTTCCACCACTCCACCGAGTACTTGATGATCGGGATGTTGACCACGCCGACGATCGCCAGCACCGCGCAGGCCTTGGCCGAGCTGTCGCGGTTGCTGATCGCCTGGCCCAGGGCGATGATGCCGAAATACAGGAACAGCAGGATCAGCATGGAGGTCAGGCGCGCGTCCCACACCCACCAGCTGCCCCAGGTCGGCTTGCCCCAGATCGCCCCGGTCACCAGCGCCACCGCGGTCATCCAGGCGCCGATGGGCGCCGCGCATTGCAGCGCGACATCGGCCAGTTTCATTTTCCACACCAGCCCCACCACCCCGGCCACCGCCAGCAGCACGTAGCAAGACTGCGCCAGCATCGCCGTGGGCACGTGGATATAAATGATGCGGAAACTGTTGCCTTGCTGGTAGTCCTGAGGGGCAAAGGCCAGGCCCCAGGTGATGCCGACCAGCAGCAACAGGATGGCGGAGACGGTCAGCCACGGCAGCATGCGGCCGCTGATGGCATAGAACCATTTGGGGGAACCCAGCTTGTGGAACCACGTCCAGCTAATTTTCATCAGGGTACATCCAGGGTATTGGCCGGGCTGCGGTGCCCGGGACTCGTTATTCGCCGACGCTGATCTTCAGCCCGGCCGCTATCGCAAAGGGTGCCAGTGTCACGGCCAGGGCAGTCAGGCTGGCAAGCCAGAGCAGATGACCGGTGGCCGGCATATTCTGCAATGCCGCCTGCAACGCACCACTGCCCAGGATCAATACAGGGATATACAACGGCAGAATCAGCAGCGCCAGCAGCAGGCCGCCGCGCTTGAGACCGACCGTCAGCGCCGCGCCCACCGCGCCGAGCAGGCTCAGCACCGGCGTGCCCAGCAGCAACGAGGCCAGCAGCACCGGCAGGCAACTGGCCGGCAGGCCGAGCATCAGCGCCAACAGTGGCGCCAACAATACCAGCGCCAGCCCGGAAAAGATCCAGTGCGCCAGCACCTTGGCCAGCACCAGCATGGCCAGCGGATGGGGCGAGAGCACCCACTGTTCCAGCGAACCGTCCTCGAAGTCGCTGCGAAACAGCCCGTCCAGCGACAACAGCACGGCCAGCAGGGCCGCGACCCAGACCAGTCCCGGTGACAAGGTTTGCAACAATTGTGTCTCGGGGCCGACCGCCAGGGGGAACAGCGCCACCACGATGGCGAAGAACACCAACGGGTTGGCCAGCTCCGCCGGGCGACGGAACAACAGGCGCGCCTCGCGGCGCAACAACAAAAGAAATACGCTCATGCCGCCCACTGCCCCAGGTTCAACTCGCGGTAGCCGCCCGGCTTGCGCGCGAGCGAGTGGTGGGTGGTCAGCACCACGGTACCGCCTTGCTCGCAATGGGCCGCCAAGTGCGCCTCCAATTGCGCCACGCCCTGTTTGTCGAGGGCGGTGAAGGGTTCATCGAGGATCCACAACGGCGGGCTGTCCAGGTACAACCGGGCCAGGGCCACACGACGCTGCTGGCCGGCGGACAGGGTATGGCTGGGAACATCCTCGAAGCCACGCAGGCCGACGGCCTGCAGGGCCTGCCAGATCGCCTCGCGCCCTGCGGGGCGGTGCAGCGCGCACAGCCAGGCGAGGTTTTCTTCCGGGGTCAGCAGGTCCTTGATCCCGGCGGCATGACCGATCCACAGCAGGATGCTGGCCAGGGCGTGACGCTGCTCGGCCAAGGGCTGGCCATTGAACAGGATCTGCCCGGCGGTCGGCTGCATCAGCCCGGCCAGCAGGCGCAGCAGGCTGGTCTTGCCGCTGCCATTGGGGCCGGCGATCTGCAACATGTCGCCGGGACGCAGCTCGAAGTCCAACTGCTCGAACAGCAGCCGCCAGTCGCGCTCGCAGGCCAGGCCCGCGGCTTGGAGGTGAAGGGTCACGGTATCGCCTTATGCAGTGTGGCCTTGCGCCCGGTAGCGATCGCAAAGCCTTGTCTCAAGTCGCCTCGAGCCCTGCCGTTATACTGGCAGTGGCGGGCAGGCGGCATTATTACACGCGGTGCCGCCCTGCCAAGAGGGCGGGTTCGACAGGTTGTATACAATCATGACTGAAATCAATAGTCTCGGCGCTCAAACTGCGGTAAGCCCCCAGGTGGCCAAGGCCGCCATGACCGGCGAACTGCTGCGCCTGCTGCAGGCCCAGCCAGGCTTGCTGGCGCCCGGCGAAAGCGCCGAGGCCGAGGTGGTGAGCCTGCGCCAGGTCGGCCCGGACTTCCAGCTGCTGCTGCGCCTGACCCAGGCCAATGGCAGCCAGAGCCAGGTACTGGCCAGTGCCAGCCAGCCCCTGGCCCCGGGCAGCCAGATCATCGTCAGCCAGCCCGACAGCAACCGCCTGGCGGTCATGGTGCAACTGGGCAACGCCGCCACCGTCGCCACCCTCACCCAGCTCGACACCCGCCAGGTACCGGTTGGCACCCTGTTGCAGGGCAAGGTCCTGACCAGCCAGGCGCTGCCTCCGGCGCCTGGCGAAACCACCAGTTTCCGCTCGCTGGTGAGCCTGCTCAACAGCAGCCAGGCCGGCGCCACCCTGGTCATCGACAGCCCGCGCCGGCTCCCCCTGGGCAGCCTGCTCAGCGCCGTGGTGCAAGGCGACCAGGCCCTGCGTTTCGTGCCCCTGAGCGGTCGTCAGGACCAGCTGGCGGTCACCCAGCACCTGTCGACTCAACAAGCCCAGCAGGCCTCGCTGCCGGGGATGCTCAACGTGCTGCAGCGCATCGCCAGCGCCCCGGATGCCGGTGTCGAATTGCGCGCCAGCGCCGAGCGCCTGCTCGCCAGCCTGCCCGACGCGCGGCAACTGGGGGATGCGAAGAACCTCGCCCGGGCGCTCAACGACAGCGGCACCTTCCTCGAGGCCAAGCTGCTCGGCGGCCAGGCCGCCACCGTCGCCCCGGACCTCAAGGCGCAGTTGCTCCGGCTGGTGGCCCAGGCCCTGCCCAATCAGCCGGGCCACCCGGCGCAGGCCCTGCCCCCCAGCCTGGCCGGCACGCCCCTCGCCCACGCCGTGCCGGGCTTGGCCCGCAGCGCCTTGGGCATGCTCGGCCAGGTCAGCCCGCGCCCCTTGCCCAGCGCTTTCCCCTTGCCCTCGCGGCTGCTGCAGAAGCTGGAAAGCGAAGGCGACCTGCAGCAACTGCTGCGCCTGGCAGCAGCGGCAATTTCCCGGCTGCAGAGCCATTCGTTGTCGAGCCTGCAGCAGACCGGCAGCCTCGATAACGGCAACCAGCAGACCACCTGGCAGAGCGAGATCCCGGTGCGTCACGGGCAGGAGTTCATTCCCCTGCAAGTGAAACTGCAACGCGAGGAAACCCCGCAACAGCAAGCTGACCGCGAACGCGAACAGCACGACCCGCTGCAGGCCTTGTGGCGTATCGAACTGGCCTTCGACCTGTCGCCGCTCGGCCCGCTGCAAGTCCAGGCACAGCTGGCACAGGGGCGCCTGTCCGGCCAGCTGTGGGCACAACAGGCACACACCGCGCGCCTGATCGACAGCCAGTTGGGCACCCTGCGCGAGCGCCTGCTGGCCCGCGGCCTGGACGTCGGCGACCTGGAGTGCCACCCTGGCACCCCGCCGCAAGGCCCGCGCACACGCCTGGAACAACGCTGGGTGGACGAGAACGCATGAGCAAAAAGCCACCACGCCAGGCCATCGCCCTGAACTACGATGGCCAGCAGGCCCCGACCCTGACCGCCAAGGGCGACGACGAGCTGGCCGAGGCCATCCTCGCCCTGGCCCGCGAGCACGAGGTGCCGATCTACGAGAATGCCGAGCTGGTGCGCCTGCTGGCGCGCCTGGAGCTGGGCGAGCAGATCCCCGAAGCGCTGTACCTGACCATCGCCGAAATCATCGCGTTCGCCTGGCAGCTGCGCGGCAAGGTGCCGGTCGGTTTCAGCGACGAACCCGCCGCCGAACGTGATATCACCCCACAACTGCCCGGCCTGCCCTACCGCCCTTGATAGCGGGTGGTAACCCGCTGCCGCTCGCGCGCAGGCCGCATCGATCATCGTGGCGCCTTCTTTTCAAGCTGGGCCACCACGATGAATACCCGTTACGTCAGCAATGCCGGTGTACGCTTTGTCAGCGACCACCTCAAGGACTTTCCTCGCCCTGATCGCGCCGCGGCCACGGCCATCCGCAACTGGGCCGCTCGCCGTGGTCAAACCCTCGACCCCGACCGTACCGATGTGGTCGTGCTGCACCATCAATGGCGCCACGGCATTGGCGAGGTGGGGGTTGTGAAACAGAAAATGACACTGACCCAGGCGGTACTGGCCAACTGGCAAGGCGAGTCGAGCAACGACCTACTCGACGCCGCCTTGGGCAGGCCCTGGGCCGGGAGCTTTCCGAACAGCCGACGCATCACCCTGGTCGACCGGCTCGACCCGCCGAAGCCGCTGTCCAACGGCAGCGGCTACGGCATCTACAACGGTCTTTTCCGCCAGACCGTCCCCAGCGAATACAGCGCCCGTACCCATGTCGCCCTCGCGGCTGAAGACTTCCAGCAGTTCATCTGGGACCTCGACTTCCACACTACCTACAAGACCATGCTGGATACCTACTGGCAGCGCCGCGCCAGCGGTCACCGCCTGGCGGCGAAGATCGCCTTCATCACCGCCTGCAACCGCCAGGTCGCCGAAGGCAGCCTCGACGACCCGGCGCGCCGACTTGCCTGGCGCGCGGCGGGGCTGGAACAGGCGCCCGCACCGTTGCACCTGCGCTTTCTCAACATCTATGGCTATGTCGCCACCGACCTGCTGCAGATCAGCGATCCGGCAAGCGACCTGACCCTGCTCTACATCCCAGGCAACGCCGCGCCGCTGCATGCTTTCGCCAGCCCCGGCGCGCTGCAGGACTGGATCGCCAGCCAGTGCCGCAGCCCCGACACCCGCGCCGCTTTGCAACAGCACTTCGCCCTGGCCGATGTGCCCGACGGCCTCGACTTCAGTGGCCTGGCCACCGCGCTGGACGGGCTAGGCCTGTACCCTGCCCGCAACCACCTGCCCAGCAACCGGCCAGGTTTCACCGCTGAAGGCGTTTGGCATCCACGTACCTACGTCAACTACAAGCCCGACCAGTACAGCCCGTTGATCGAGGACGACCTGTTCCTGGCCCTGACCCAGCAGCAACGCAAGCGCAGCTACGAGGATGCCGATTACCGCATCACCAGCAATGGCCAAGTGAGCAAAGCCCGCTGGCGGGGCTACCTGAACTCGGCGATCAACCTGCTCGCTCCGCTGGCTATCGTGGTGCCAGAACTGGCGCCGATCTACGCCCTGGGTGGCATCGCCCAGTTCGGCCTGGGCCTGGATCAAGCCATCAATGCCCATGGCCAGGAGGAACGCGCCGAGGGTGCGGGCAACGCGACCTTCGGCCTGTTCAATGCCCTGCCGCTGGTGCACGCCGGCCTGAGCCGCGACGTGGCGCTCTATCGAGTCAAGAACGAGGGTTTCATCGCGCCGCAGGAGGTCAACGGTCGCCTGGGCTACCCACTGAGCCCAGTCTCGCCCCCGCACTTGCCGGCCGACGAGGTCGCACCTTACTTTCATACCCCCGACGCAATCCCTGCAATCCCGGGTGCCGATGCAGCCACCTACGCGGCCATCGACCGGATACCGCGCTACGACGGGACGCCTGATCTGCTGGCCGCCTCCGTGGGTGGCTACAACGCCGAGATGGTCTATGACCTGGAGAGTGACAGCTTCATCTTCGAAGGCGACCTCAACGAAGTCGACCCAATCCACTACATACCCCAGGCCGGCAGCCGCGACCTGCTGCCGGTGAACTTGCGCAACCGGGTCGTCACCGACCCGATGCGCATGGCCACCCTGCGCGCACTCGGCGTGGACCTGCACCTGCCGGTGGCGATAGCAGATGCGCCAACCGCCGGCATCCGGCCAATTCCACGGCAGTTCCTCGGTCTCTGGATAGGCGACAAGATCATCGACGCGCCACTGCTGACCAATCTGGGCAATAACGCCGAACGCTTAAATGGCACCTCCTACCGCCTGCGCCTTTATCTGTCCAAGGCCGACACTGGCGCCTACACCGAGAACTTGCGCCTGCTGGGCATGCATGCCCCCGGCCTGCAAGTGCTGCCCTTGGAAGAACAACCCTGGTTCATCAGTTTTCGTGACGGCCCCTACCATCCCCAGTATCAGGCCGCGATTGCCGGTGGCAACTTCTCGTCAGCCTCGGATGTGCTGCGTTATCCCATGCTGCACAGTGAAGGCGGTATCTACATGGACGTGGATGACAGCCTGCTGGCCGTGGGTGAACATCCCTACGTCGTCGCCGGTCAAGCGCTCGGCAGCCCAGGCGAAGCCATCGAGCAAGTCGCGTTGAGCACCAGCGACGAAGGGCTGTTGCTGTTCCCACCGATGTCCAATGAAAAGCTCGGCATGAATTGGCAGTTCAATACCAGCGTGATCGGCAGCCACGCCGGCAACCCGACATTGCGGGCGATCAGCGAGGAAATGCGCAGCCGCTACCTGGCAGAACCAGGCTTCTATGCCAGCCGCCCCAGCCTTCGCCAAGACCCGCAAGGCTTCTATCGCTATGCCAGCAATCTCAACCGCCTGACCGGTCCGGGGCTGCTCACCGACGTGGTCGACCAGCACCTGCCGACGCTGAAACTCCTGCGCCAGATCACCAACCTGTTCCAGATGCCCCGCATCAACGCCGGCTTGTATGTAGACCTGGACCGCTATCGGACAGTCTCGCGGCAGTTGCTGCCGTTCAACCGCCTGGTGCGCGTGGGTGGCAATCACTCCTGGGCCAAGCCCTAGCCACAGGGCCCGCACACGCCCACCGCCTTTGTTGGCGAGCCAAGCACGACGGCGCCTCTGGCATCGACACCCTCAATGAAAACCGGGCGACTCACGTCGCCCGGTTCATCACTCGCCGCGGTGCAGCTTGCTCATCAGTTGCGCCTCGGCCTGGGTCAGGCCGCAGGTCTGGGTCAGCTCTTCGACACTGGCGCCCATCACCACCAGCTTGGCCGCCTGGGTGAAGGTGACGCTGTTGGGGTCGCGCTGCTCGAGTTGCTGCAGTTTCTCGGGCAACGGCGCGACCACCGCGCGCAGTTCGTGGATCGCCTCGCCCATGCGCACGGTGCCGTTCTGGTAGTCGTCCAGGCGCTTGGCCAGGTCCTTGATGCGCTGGTCACGCAGCGCATCGCCCTCGGCCTGCTGGGCGGCCAGCTCGCGCTGGCGCTTGCTGTAGTTGAGGAAGAACCACAGGCTCAGCGCCCAGAGCAGCGCCAGGAAGATGACAGCAACCTCGAAGATCAACTCAGATGTTCTCCAGCTCGGACCACTCTTCCTCGGTCATCATCTTGTCCAGTTCGACCAGGATCAGCAGCTCGCCGTTCTTGTTGCAAACGCCCTGGATGAACTTGGCCGACTCTTCGTTGCCGACGTTCGGCGCGGTCTCGATCTCCGACTGGCGCAGGTACACCACTTCAGCGACGCTGTCGACGAGGATACCGACCACCTGCTTGTCCGCCTCGATGATAACGATGCGGGTGTTGTCGGTGACTTCGCTGGACATCAGGCCGAAGCGCTGGCGGGTGTCGATCACCGTCACCACGTTGCCGCGCAGGTTGATGATGCCCAGCACGTAGCTCGGTGCGCCCGGTACCGGGGCGATCTCGGTGTAGCGCAGCACTTCTTGCACCTGCATCACATTGATGCCGTAGGACTCGTTGTCCAGACGGAAGGTGACCCATTGCAGGATCGGATCTTCGGAACCTTGTGCAGACGACTTTTTCATTCCCCTAGCCCTCTAAATCCGCCTTTGGCGGTGTGCTCTGTGTAGCCGCGGCAGTAGCGGCGTGGATTCAGTTGTGTTTGGTGTTCATCTGCTTGACCGCGCCACTGGCGATCAGCTCGGCCAGTTCGGCCACATCGAGCAGCGCGCACATGTGTTCGATCACCGTGCCCGCCAGCCACGGGCGCTGGCCGCGCTGGCTGCGCCACTTGATCTCGGCCGGGTCCAGGCGCAGCGAACGGCTGACCTGGTGTACCGCCAAGCCCCATTCGTAGCCCTGCACGGAAATCACGTATTGCAGGCCCTGGCGAAAATCGTCGCGGTAGCGGTCGGGCATGACCCAACGCGCCGTGTCCAGCACCTTGAGATTGCCCGCCTGGCACGTGAGGATGCCGAGGAACCAGTCCGGCTGGCCGAACAGCGGTGTCAGCTCCTGCCCGGCCAGGGTGTAGATCGAACCCAGGCAGACCAGGGGTACCGCCAAGGTCAGGCCGGCCACGTCGAATAGCAGGCATTCGAATGGCTCGGCGGCCCAGGCCGGACGCCCATCGACCGTGGCCGGAGGGGTCGGCGCAGCAGGCGCGGCCGGGGCATGCAGCTCGACCAGCGGCGCCACCAACTCGGCGGTCGGTGCTTCGCTGGGGAGCGCAATGCTGGCTTCGGCCACCAAGCTGACCTCCGGCGCCTCTACAGGGGGCGCCGGGGGCAGAACAGTGGGCAGGACCTTGGCGTGCGGCTCGGCGAAAGGCCGGGCCGGCACAGGCGCAGGCGCGTCCTGACGCTGGGCGTCGCGGGCTTGTTCCTCACGGACGGCCGCCTCGAACTCATCGCTGGGCGCCGCTTCGATCGCCGGCGCGCTGACTGCCGGTGCGTGCTCCGGCAGGTCGAATATTTCGGTGGCTTCCTGCAGCAACCCGTCGAGGTAGGACTGCAGGGCCATCTGGGGCTTGCTGGTGATAGGCCGGGCCTGGTTCATCACGCCACCTGCAACGCAGAGCGGTAGGTAAGCAGGTGCTTGAGCAGCGCCCGGTAGGCCACCACGCCACGGCTCTTGCCGTCGAACTGCGACGGCGTGAGGCCGTTGCGGCTGGCGTCGCGCAGGCGTGTGTCAACCGGGATGTAACCCTGCCAGACCTGCTCGCCATAGGTGTCGCGCAGCACTTTCAGGGTGCCCAGCGAGGCCTGGGTGCGGCGGTCGAACAGCGTGGGCACGATCTGATACGGCAGCGCCTGCTTGCGCGAGCGGTTGATCATGCCCAGGGTTCCGACCATGCGCTCCAGGCCCTTGACCGCAAGGAACTCGGTCTGCACCGGAATCACCAATTGCTGGCTGGCGGCCAGGGCGTTGACCATCAGTACGCCGAGCAAGGGCGGGCTGTCGATCAAGGCGAAGTCGAAATCTTGCCACAGCTGCGCCAGACTCTTGGCGATCACCAGGCCCAGGCCGCTCTGTCCTGGCGACTGGCGCTCGAGCACCGCCCGTGATGCAGACGCTGCCGGCCTTCGTCTACCTGATCCCGGTGCTGATGCTGTTCGGCCTGGGCAAGGTGCCGGCGGTG
>NZ_JAMYBV010000049.1:0-15529 GCF_024126635.1 Pseudomonas sp. VA159-2
GGAGCCAGCGGTTTTTGCCTCCTTTTGCCCGCGTGCAAAAGGAGGTCGCCGTAAAGGCGAAAAGGTGACTGTGCGTCGATATAGAAAATGAATGCGCATATAGCTTTCAAAACTCACGCTCGGAAACTCAAAGACTCCAGAACAACAGAACAACTCCCAGAAAAAAGAACCGCAGTGCCAGGGAGAGGCCAACACCGCGGTCCAAGGGGGAAGGGCATCATTGCTGGGTAACGGTCGCCATGTTGGCATTGCCGTACTGTGTAATGGTGGCCGTCTGGCTGGCCCCGCTCTGGTCGACAAAAGCCTGGTTGCCATTGCCGCCCTGGGTCACGTAGGCCAGGTTGACGCCGTCGGTCTGCTTGATGGTGGCCTGGTTGCCCTGGCCATACAGCTGGTAGGTATAACTCTGGTTGCCACTGCCGGATTGATCGAGGCTGATGCTGCCGCCATTGCCCCCGGCCAGGCCCTCGGCGTAGTTGGCGCTACCGCGTTGGTCGACGATCAGCAGGTTGTCGCTACCGTTCTGCTCGAAATACAACTCGTTGTTGCTGTCGCCCTGGCGAGTCTCCATCTGGTTGCGGTTACCGTACTGGTTCAACCGCGCCAGCTGGCTGCTGCCTTCCTGGGTGATGTTCACGCCATTGCCATTGCCGGCCTGGTTGATCTCGGCGTGCTGGCTGTCGCCGAACTGCCCACCTGACTTCGCGCCTTTCCAGTTGCTGGCCATGATCTGGTTGCCATTGCCCTGGGTGCTGATGCTCAGGCTATGGTTGTCGCCGGTCTGGTAGGTGAAATGCAGGTTGTTGTTGCCGATCTGCGAAATGCTGGTGACCGACTGGCTGGTCTCGAACTGGTCCGACCAACTGGCGTTGCCGCGGCCGGTCTGGCTCAGGCCGGCAGTATTGCCCTGGCCAAAGCTCTGGTCGATGTAGCCTTCGTTCTGCTGGCCATTCTGATAGACATTGGCATAGCTGGCGGACTGGTTGTCCTGCCACACCTCCACCGAGTTGCCGGTACCGTACTGGTTGATGCCGATGCTGCCGCCCAGGCCATCGCGCTGGTCGCCATAGGCCCAGTTCTGCTTGCCCTCCTGGTAGATGGCGATATCGCCGTCCAGGTGGGTCATGTGTTCGGCGGCGGCCTGGTTGCCGGTGCCGCCTTGCTGGATCAGGCCCTTGTTGTTGGTGCCACCGAACAACTGCTCGATGGTCGCGTCGTTGCCGTGGCCGGACTGCAGGGTGGTGGCCTGGCTGGTGGTCTGGGTGTCCTGCCAGATCACCGAGCGGTTGCCGCTGCCTTGCTGCACCTGCAGCGCCTCGTTGTTGACCCCCACCGACTGGCTGGCGAAGGCATCGTTGGTGTTGCCGCCGGCGCGCTGGGTGATCTGGCTGCCGTTCTCGAACAACTGCTCGGCGTAGCCGGCGTTGTACGAGCCGCTGGCGCTCTGCTGGATATGGCTGGTGCTGTTGTCCTGCACAGCCATGTGGTTGTGGCCCTGGCCGGTCTGGGTCTGGGTGGCCGAGGCGAACGGCGCGGCCATCTGCCTGACCTCGGCGATGTTCTGGTTGCCCTGCTGGGACTGGGTCGAGTTGCTGTCGTCGGCCAGCGCCTGGCCGGCAAGGGCCAGGACAATGGCGGCGCTCAGGGGGGCGAGCGTATGCATGGTGATGCCTCCAGGTCTGTCTAGCGGTACTGGGTGATGTGGATCTGCTGGCCATTGCCGACCTGGGTCACGGTGCTGTTCAGGCCCGTGCCGCGCTGGTCGATGCTGGCGCTGTTGCGGTTGCCGACCTGCTCGATGGCGGCGCTGTTGCTGCTGCCGCTCTGGCGGATCGACGCGTCGTTGCCGTAGCCCTGCTGGCTGATGGTCGCGCTGAGGTCGCTGCCTTGCTGGAGGATGTACGCCTCCTGCGCGCCACCGGCCTGGACGATGCGGCCCAGCAGGGCCTGGCCGGACTGGTCGAGGGCGGCGCGGTTGCCCGCGCCCTGTTGCTCGATCAGCGCCGCCTGGCCGGCAGCCAGCGGCAGCAGGCGCACCACCAGCGGCTCGCCGAGGTCGTTGCCGACGGCGAGGTCGGCGTTGTCCATCAGGTCGTCGGCCTGGGCCTGGTCGACCAGGGCCAGGCACAGCAACAGGCAATGCAGGGGCTTCATGGCGTCCTCCGGCGGCTATTGCACGGTCACGTTGACGGTACGGGTGGTGCCCTGGCTGCTGGTCACGGTGGCCGTTGGCGCCGCGGTCGGCACGGCCGTGGTGCTGTTGCTCACTGCCAGGCGCCAGCGCCCGGTCACCGGCACCGTGGTGGTGCCCAGGGTCTGCACGCCAGTGGTGGTGGTCACCCGCACGGTGATGGTGTTGCCGGTGGTGATCGAGGAGGTGCCGCTGATGTCCCAGTTGAAGCGGTTGTTCGAGCGCGCGGTGACCGTTGCCGCGGTGACCGCGAAGGTCTCCTGGGCTGGCCGTGGCGATACCTGCACGGTGACCGTGGCGGGGCTGGACAGCGCGCCGAGGGCATCACGGGCGACGTAGCTGAAGCTGGTGGTGAACCCGCTCGGGATCGAGGCCGGTGGCGTGTAGGTGATGACGTTGCCGTCGGTGCTGACCGTACCGCGCCCGGCGGTGGTCGGCTGGGTGACGCTGGCGATGCTCAGCGGCAGGTTGCCTTCCGGGTCGGTGTCGTTGGCCAGGGCATTGATGGTCAGCGGCACGCCGAGGGTGGCGGCATTGTCGGCGATCGCGCTGGGTGGCTGGTTCGGCGCGACGTTGACGGTCACCGTGGCGGCTGTCGACTTCAGGCCCTTGGCGTCCATGGCGCGGTAGCTGAAGGTGGCCAGCAGTGGCGTGGTGGCCCCGGCCGGCGGGGTGTAGGTGACGGCAGTGGTGCCATTGAGCACCACGCCGCCCAGGCCGGTGCCAGGTTGGGTGAGGTCGCTGATCGACAGCGGCAGGTTGCCGTCCGGGTCGCTGTCGTTGGCCAGCAGGCTGAGGGTCACGGGGACGCCGACGCTGGTGCTGGCCGCGTCGGCGCGGGCGATCGGTGCCTGGTTCTCGGCCTGCACCGGCGCGCTGCCGACCACCACCACTGGCTCGACATCGCTGCCGCCGTGGGCCGACTTGACGGTAATCGACGCGGGTGGCTGGCCCAGGTCGTTGACCGTGAGGCTCTGCGCCACGCCAGCCTTGGACATGCGCCCGAAACCCTGCACCAGCAAGTCGGGCACCACTACTTCGTCGCTGGAGCGCGCCTCGATCAGCAGGCGCTTGCTGGCCCAGTCATAGCGGGCGGTATTGACCTTGACCACGTCGCTGAGCTTGCTCGACAGCGAGGTGGGCCGGGTGCTGCCGGTGGGGCTGCTGGCGGTGACCACCACCACGGGCGGCGGCACGGCCTGGCTCAGTTGCTGGCTGAAGAACAGCCCGTTGTTGTCGGCGAGCAGGGCGAACTGGCACGGTGAAGGCGGCGTGCCGACCAGCGCCAGGCCGTTGCGCAAGCACAGGCTGGCGCTGTTCGGCGCCTTGGCGTAGACCTCGACTCGGGTACCGGCGGCGTTGCGCTGGTAGGTGGCGCGCTCGAGGGTCACCGGGGTCTGCTGGCGCTGGTCGAGGACCTTGCCGGAGACGGTGAAGACGTTGGTCTGGAGGGTCCCGGCCGGGCCCTGGATACGCACGAAGTTGGTGTTGTTGGGGCTGCCGGTCACCGCCTCGGCGATGTTCGGGTCGCCGACGAAGGTCTCGGTGGCACCGGTATCAGGGTTGACCGCGGTGTAGGGGCCGCCGATGCCGCGCAGGAACGGGCCGAGGTCACCGGTCAGGGCACCACTGAAGTTACCCGGGGCGCCGATACCGATGTCGCGGGTGATGTTGATCGCCCGTCGACCGACCTGGCCGGCGGCGACGTTGACCGTCTCCACGCCATAGGGGTGGGTGATGGTGTAGGTGCCGGCGCTCGGCACCGAGGCGCGGATGCGAATGCGGGCGAAGCTCTGCTGGTCGCCGTCGACCGGGTTCTCGGCGGCAAATGCCGCCTCCAGGCCGGCCACGTAGACTTCCAGCTCATAGCCGCTGTTGCCGATTGCCGGAATCTCGGTCTCGGCGAGGAACCAGAACATCTCTGGCGGCCAGTTGTCGGGGAACACCAGCGGCAGCGCGTCGTCGTACACGCCTGGCTCGGGCAGCAGGGTGCACATATAGGCCGGGGCTCCCGGCGCGCCGGGGGCGCGGGTGCTGGTGGCGCGCGACTGGCACAGCTCCAGGGCGAGGTTGGTGTGGTCCTTGTACCACATGGGGTAGCCCCCGGTGGCGAAGGTGTAGGGGCCGGGGTCGACCTCGGACAGCGCGGCCCAGGCCGCACTGCTCAGGGTGAGGGTGAAACCGGCGGCGCACAGGGCACGGCGTGACCAAGTGTTCATGCTGCCTCCTTGAGGGCGGGGCCCTTGTCTGTTCATGGCACCAGCACCACGTCTTCGCTGTCGCTGCCGCCATTGGCGCTGCTGACCTGCACCCGTGCCGGCGGAATCGGCGAAAGCCCGGTGGTCAGGGTCTTGACCGCGCCGTTGCCGCTGAGGCTGCCGATCAAGGTGCCGGTGCCGGTGCGCGCGGTGAGCGCCGGCGGGCTGGTCTCGTCGCTGCTGCTGGCGACCAGGGTCAGCTGGCCGCTGGCCAGGCTGTACTCGGCGCGGCTGATGGTCACCAGGTCGACCAGGGGCATGGCCGCGGTGGTCGGCGTGCTGGTGGCGATGGCCAGGCTGTTGTCGGCGGTCACCTGCAAGGTCAGCGGCAAGGTCGGGTTGAGCGCCGACTGGGCGTACCAGGCGCCGGTGCCGTTGGCCTCGCCCAGGGCCAGGCTCGGGGTCTGGCTGCTCAGGGTCACCGTGGCCGGGGCTGGCGGGGCCATCACGAACACATCCTGCTGGGCGCGCAGGTCGCCGTTCTCGCTGTGTCGCGAGTAGGTGCTGCGCTGCGGGATCAGCGGGGTCGGGCGGTTGACCGTGGACAACTTGCCAGAGACCGCGAACAGCTCGGTGCGCAGGTCGATACCGTTGGGCCCTTCGATGCGCACGAAGTTGGTGTTGAATGGGCTGCCGGTCACCGGCTCTTCCAGGTTCGGGTCGCCGACGTAGCGCTCGCTGGCGCCGGTGTCCGGGTTGGTTTCGCTGTAGGGGCCATTGACGCTGCGCAGGAACGGCCCGACGTCGCCCTTGAGCGCGCCGCTGAAATCGCCCGGCGAGCCGATGCCGATGTCGCGGGTCATGTTGATCGCCCGGCGGCCCCCGGCCGGCACGTCGAACACATCGACGCCGTAGGGGTGGGTGACCACGTAGGTGCCGGCCACCGGCACATCGACGCGGATGCGCACCCGGGCGAAGCTGATCTGGTCGTTGTCCTTTGGATCGCCGCCGCCGAAGGCCGCCTCGATGGCGGTGCCGAAGCTCAGGTCGATGCCGCGGGCGGCGTCGACGATGGCGGCGTCGGCGGTGAACCAGAAGGCTTCGTCGGGGAAGTTGCTGGGGAAGGCCAGCGGGCGGGTGTCATCGAACACGCCTGGGGTGGGCAGCAGGGTGCACATGTACGACGGCGCGCCGGGGGCACCGGCCACCCGTGAGCTGACGGCCTTGGACAGGCACAGGTCGAGGACCCGGCCATGGGTGTCCTGGTACCAGGCGGGGAACTTGCCGGTGGGCAGCGCGTAGGGGCCGGTGTCGACCGCATACAGCGCAGCCTGGGCCGGTAGCTGGAGCAGGCCGGCGAAGATCGCCACGGCCAGCGGGTGGGGTGTCGGTCGGTGCATGAGTCGCTTCCTCCTGCATACGGGCCCAGGGGTTGGGGCGTCTGGGGAGGGATGGGCAACTGTTGTGCCAGGTTCTTCTGCAGGGCGCATGGCAGGCTCTGGAACGCGGTTCGCGGCAGTGGCAAAGATGGCTTGCCCGAGGGCTCCTGGGTGGGCGAGTGGCCCCAGGGTTGGGGAACGGCAAACATGCGCCGTTCGTTCAAGCCCGCACTGCCGAGCTCAAGCAACACTGGCGCCTCCCCAACCAGAGACGGACCTACCCATGCGCATCTTCTACGCCCCGTGCCTGTTCTTCGGCTTCATCGGCACCGCGCTCTACCTGATCCACCTCGGTGCCAGCATCGCCTGGCTGCTGCCGCTGCTGGCCGTGGCCATCCTGTTGTCGTTCTGCTGCGAGGCCCTGTACCCCTACAAACAGGCCTGGGCCTCGGGCACCGGCGAAGGGCCGCGCGACTATCTGCATGCCGTGGTCAACGAGACCCTCAACAGCCTGGGCATCGCCGCCATCGCGCTGCTGCCCGCCTGGCTGCCGAGCAGCGATTGCTGGCCCAGCCACTGGGCCGTGCATTGGCAACTGCTGCTGGCGATCCCGCTGGCGGACCTGGGCATCACCCTGGTGCACTACGCCAGCCACCGCAGCGCGCTGCTCTGGCGCCTGCATGCGGTGCACCACAGCGTGACCCGGCTGTACGGTTTCAATGGCCTGATGAAACACCCGTTGCATCAGCTTGCCGAGGCCCTGGGCGGCGTTTTGCCACTGGTGTTGCTGGGCCTGCCGCAGGATGTCGCGGCCTTGCTGGCGTTCAGCATCGCCATCCAGTTGCTGCTGCAGCACAGCAATGTCGACATGCGCATCGGCTGGCTGTGCCATGTGTTCGCCTGGGCGCCGGTGCATCGCCTGCATCACCTGAAGTACGGCCACGTGGGCGATGTCAATTTCGCCTTGTTCCTGCCGCTGTGGGACCGCCTGCTGGGCACCGCGCTGCACCTGCCGGGCTATGCCCTGGCCGACGACGACATGGGCATCGGCGACCGTCCGGACTACCCGGTCGGGTACCTGGCCCAATTGCGCGAACCCTGGCGCGATGCAAACGCTGAGCAGCCCCCGGCCAGCGTGCCGGCGGCCTTGCGCGCGGCCCTAGGGGAGGGCGCCTGAGCGCAGATGACGCAGCGCCTCGCTGGCACGAATGCCGAACTGCTGGCGCAGGCTGCGCGACAGGTGTGCCGAGTCGGCGAAACCGGCGGCCATGGCCGCGGCGGTCAGGTTGTCGCCGGCCAACGCCCGCTGCAAGGCCAGGCGCAGGCGCTGCCACAGCACCAGGCGCCGCACCGACTGCCCCAGGCGGGCGCTGAACAGCCGTTCCAGCTGGCTCAGCGACAGGCTCGCGGCCTGGGCCAGGGCGTGCGCCGGCAGGGGTTGTTCGTCCAGCGCGCGCAGGCGCGCCAGGGCGCAGGCCAGGCGCGGATCGAGCGGGCGACGCGGACAATCGCGCAGGCGTTCGGCCAAGGCCTGGGCATCGCCTTGGGCCTGGCGGCACAGGGCAACCAGGGTATCGAGGTCGAACGCCAGCGGCTCGGCGAACACCGTGATGCAGCGCCCCTGTGGCTCGACCACGGCATGGGCTTGCAGCGACGGCACCGCCAGCAAGGCGCCGCACTGGCGCTGGCCGGCGATCTCCAGGCACAGCTCGCCGTGCTCGGCGATCAGCACCTGGTGGGCGTAGTGGGCATGGGCCGAGGTGCGCCCAGGGGTACCCAGCACCAGGCAATGGTCGTCGGCCAACCACAGCTCGCCGTGCCAGGCGGTGTCGGGGCTTGCTGTCATGGGGTATCCATTCGCGTCATTGCTCTACCTGTATGGCACTTGAGTGGATATCCACGCAAAGGCGATTATGCTTCAGATTATCTTGCCGCGATCCGAGGCCGCGCCTCGTCGTGCTTCGCGCAACCTTAAAGCCCTGCGGCCTGGGTATGTGCGTTCGAGATCGTTGGGAATACGCCGGCCCGCACCGATCATCCCGGAGGCGACCCATGGCGGTCCTCGACAGCGCATCCACGGGCAGTAGCGCGCCCCAACGCGGCATCACCCGGGAGGAGCGCAAGGTCATCTTCGCCTCGTCCCTGGGCACGGTGTTCGAATGGTACGACTTCTACCTCTACGGCTCACTGGCGGCGATCATCGCCAAGCACTTCTTTGCCGGGGTCAATGAGACCACCGCGTTCATCTTCGCCTTGCTGGCCTTCGCCGCAGGCTTCGCCGTGCGTCCGTTCGGCGCCATCGTGTTCGGCCGCCTGGGCGACATGATCGGGCGCAAGTACACCTTCCTCATCACCATCGTGATCATGGGCCTGTCCACCGCCATCGTCGGCTTGCTGCCCGGCTACGCGGCAATCGGCGTGGCGGCCCCGGTGATCCTCATCACCCTGCGCCTGCTGCAGGGGCTGGCACTGGGCGGTGAGTACGGTGGCGCGGCGACCTACGTGGCCGAGCACGCACCCAAGGGGCGGCGGGGCTTTTTCACCGCCTGGATCCAGACCACCGCCACCCTTGGCTTGTTCCTCTCGCTGCTGGTGATCCTGGCCTGTCGCACGGCCATGGGCACCGAGGCGTTCGAGGCCTGGGGCTGGCGGTTGCCATTCCTGCTGTCGATCCTGCTGCTGGCGATTTCGGTGTACATCCGCCTGCAACTGAACGAGTCGCCGGTGTTCATGAAGATCAAAGCCGAAGGCAAGGCTTCCAAGGCGCCGCTGACCGAATCGTTCGCCCGCTGGGACAACCTCAAGGTGGTGATCATGGCGCTGCTCGGTGGCACCGCCGGCCAGGCGGTGGTGTGGTACACCGGGCAGTTCTACGCGCTGTTCTTCCTGTTGCAGATGCTCAAGATCGACCCGCAGACCGCCAACCTGCTGATCGCCGGTTCCCTGCTGATCGGCACGCCGTTCTTCATCCTGTTCGGCAGCCTGTCCGACCGTATCGGGCGCAAGCCGATCATCATGGCGGGGTGCATCATTGCCGCGCTGACCTATTTCCCGATCTTCAAGGGGCTCACCGAGTACGGCAACCCGGACGTGTTCGTCGCCCAGGAACAGAACCCGGTGGTGGTGATCGCCGACCCCGCCCAGTGCGCGTTCCAGTTCGACCCGGTGGGCAAGGCCCGCTTCAGCAGTTCGTGCGACATCGCCAAGAGCCTGCTGGCCAAGCGCGCCATCCCCTACACCAACCAGGCTGGCGAGCCCGGTAGCGTGGCCCAGGTGCGCATCGGCGAGCGGGTGCTGCCCAGCTTCGATGGCAACAGCCTGGCAGCGGCGGACTTCAAGGCCCGGAACGACGCGTTCAGCGCCACCCTGGGCACGGCGCTGAAGGACGCGGGCTACCCGGAAAAGGCCGACCCGGCGAAGATCCACTACCCGATGGTGCTGTTGTTGCTGACCCTCCTGGTGATCTACGTGACCATGGTCTACGGGCCGATCGCCGCCTGGCTGGTGGAGCTGTTCCCGGCACGGATCCGCTACACCTCGATGTCGCTGCCGTATCACATCGGCAACGGCTGGTTCGGCGGCTTCTTGCCAACCGTGGCGTTCGCCATGGTCGCGGCCACGGGGGATATCTACTACGGGCTGTGGTACCCGATCGTGATCGCGGTGATGACCGCGGTGCTGGGTATCTTCTTCCTGCCCGAGACCAAGGACCGCGATATCAACCATGCCTGAGGCGGCCCTTCGCGGGGCCTGTTTCGCCAGCCAGGGCTGCGGTAGGAGCCGGCTGGCCGGCGAACACCGGCATGGCCGGTGCCAGGCTGCGCGGGCTTGACCCGCGATGGCGAGATCTCAGTCGAAGTAGCCGCGCAGGGCATAGCGATAGCTGATGTCCACCTCGGCCACCGGCTCGTGGCGCTGGGCCTTGCGCAACACGAACTCGAACGCCGGCTCGTACAACCCGTCGCGCACCAGCGCCCCCGCCAGCACCTGCACGTCATACTCGCCGTTGTCCAGGGCGATCAGCGGCCGCCCCGGCTCCTGGTAGCGCGCCAGCAGGTCGCCGAGGGTCTTGTTGGTGAAGTGCTGCAGGATGCGCCAGGTGAACAGCATCAGCCCGCGATGCTCGACACGCAGCCGGTGCCCGCTTCGGCGGTGCTTGAGCCGGCTGCCAGGCTCAAGCAGGGCCGGAGGATGGCCATCCAGGGTGAAGAGGATGCGGTAGGGCAGGTTGTCGATGCCGGCCAGGGGCAGTATGACACCCTCGCGCACCGCCTGGTCGCCGCTGTCACCGCTGGTGAAGGCGCGGGCCAGGTCGTCGGGCAACTGATGCTGTTGCTTGAACTGCTCGAGCAACTGGATATCACCGAGCAGGAAATAGTCGACCTGGTCATTGAGGACTTCGCTGAACTCGTAGCGCATGGGTTTTCCTTGTTGTGGCTGCGCTGGGGGAGTCGGCAATGTAGCGTAGGGCGCCCTTGCAGAACACCCGGTTGCCCCAGGTCGTGACGCGAAATACCGTCTTTGGCGCTGAAATCGCTGCGTGTGTTCAAGCGGCTTACAGCAAGCACTTGGCCAACTTGGCTTTATATGAAAAGTCTTGAGACGAAGGTCAGGCAAGGCGAAAACAGCCGAGGAACGGTCAGCGTTCCGCTCGATTGTACTGGAGTACATGGGCCTTCCGAGGCTGTTTGCAACGTAGCATGAACGAGTACCAAGCCTTTTCGTGCAAAACTAGGCAGGTCGTGCTTTCAGACCGACGTATCCGTCACTATTGAAAATCACTGAGACGTTATGACGTTTTTGGTCGGTGTCGATAACGACCATTCCAAGTTCTTCGGGGCCTGTATCGAGTATCGGTACGAAGAACTGTGGAGGCATGCTGTGCACAACGTGTCGCCCGATGTAAATTGCGCTTTCTTTATTTATTGTGAGAGGAGGGCAGGTGAATTGTGGGAAATTTATGGTTCTGGCTTCGCCATATTGGTAGTAGGTGGCGTTACGCTGGTTTAAGTAGGGGCCGGTAGAAGAACTTTCTAAACTAATCTTCCCCCAGAACACATGGTCGGCGTTAGGGATGGTTGTGCAGCTCGCTATTTTTCGCCCTTGGGTGAGCCTTATTTTCCAGACGTCGTAGACCTCAACAAAAAACAAGGGCAGCGGTTGTTCGCGGTAATGATAATGGTGTCGATATTGGCTGACTTCAAAGTCAGGGTGGTCCGTCGTTCTCCAGAGCGGTTCTGCCGTTGCAGTAATATGTAAGGGACTATTGATTTCTCCCAGTCGTTCTTGTTCAAGGAGTAACCGGAGCCTTTCGTCTTCGCCTGCTTGGAGGGTGATGGCATGGCCGTCAACGTCTATTAGGTGCGACTTGTTGAACTGGTAATGCTGACCTTGGCTGTTCCTGAAATAGAGGTCGCCATTCAGTGCGCTGCGCGGGTGATAGCGATTACCTTTTTCATCTTTTACAATAAACTCACGGCTCTCGTTGGCTAAAATTTTTTCGTCGGATTTCAAACGCGCACCCAAGCGCCAAGTTCCCGGCGTTTGTGTTGAGATTTCGAAAGTGATCACCGCTGTGTCGGCGTTAAGCGTTGATTCAGTGCCTGGTGCGGACAGACGTTTTGCAATTAGCGACTCCTGCAGCGCCCCCGCGTTCAATGTGTCAAACAATTCAATGTTATCGAGTTCGTCGCGGGTAAGCGCGGTGGGGCGCCCTTGAACATCCAGCGCCTGAAGCAGGACATTCACCAACACTTTATCATTGCCATTGCAAAGAAAATAATTGGCTTCCTCTCCCTGAGTCATGAGCGACGGTGTGGCGTTGCTAATCCAATAACGCAATGAGAATGCGCGCTGTGCTGTTGTGGACATGAACACATCTCCAAGAAGTGGGTCTTGTGATGTGAGGCTATAGGCTGTTTGGATGCGGCCGCAACTGGTAGAAATAACAGGCCCCATGCAAGCAAACTGATAACGGCCTGCGCTGAAGCCGCGTAAAAACCTAGGCTCTGTATGAAAAGTCTTGAGACGAAGGTCAGGCGAGGCTGTTTTCAACGCAGCATGAACGAGTATCAAGGCTTTTCGTACAGAGCCTAATGCCGCTGGGCAATCTGGATCAGGTTGCCGCAGGTATCGTCGAACACTGCCACCGTGACCGGCCCCACGTCCGTGGGTGGCTGGGTGAACTGCACACCGGCCTTGCACAGGCGCTGGTATTCGGCCTGGATATCGCGCACCCCGAACGAGGTGGCGGGGATACCGTCCTGTTTCAGGGCGGCCTTGTAGGTCCTGGCCGCCGGATGGGCGTCGGGCTCGAGCAGCAGTTCGACCCCGTTGGGGTCGTTGGGCGAGGTGAGGGTGAGCCAGCGGTACTTGCCCAGGGGGATGTCGTGCTTGGGCTCGAAGCCCAGCACATGGTGGTAGAAGGCCTGGGCCTTGGCCTGGTCGTCGACGAGGATGCTGGTGACCACGATCTTCATGGGCGTACACCGAGGGCAAGGGGTGTACCAGCAAGTAAAGACGGTTCGCCGTGTTTGGCCAGGGCGGCGCCCTACACGCGCGGGGCAAGTCCTGGCTGGCCGCGGGAGCGGGCTGGCCCCGCGCTCATGGCGCCAGGTCCACGCCGTTGCAGCGGCCCTTGGTGGCGAAATCGCTGATCTAGCGTGCCTTGTTCACGCGCAGCAGGTTGGTACAGCCGCCGGGATGGGCCACGTCGTCCCAGTCGTTGGTGTGGACCACCTCCTTGCGCACGTAGGTGCTATCGCGGGACCCGCCCAGTTGCAGGGCGGCGTCGTCGGGCAATGGCTCCATGCGCATATCGGGCCGAAGAAGTCGATGGCCTGCAAACGCCTGTAGCGCTCAGCACTTGACCAGATCGAACAGCGAACGCATCGCCCGGCCCGCCATGCGGCGCATCACCGGTGCCTGCAGGCGTTCGGCAGGGCCGCCGGCGCCCAACGCGGCGACCACCTGGCCGCGCAGGCGCAGGGGCAGGGCGAAGCAGTGCAGGTCGGGGCGCGAGGCGGCGAGGTCGAGGGCATATCCCTGGTTGGCCACCTGGTGCAGTTCTTCGGTCAGGGCCTCGGCCACCGGTTGGGTGCGCGCCAACTGCCGCGCCAGTTGCCGGTCGTGGGCCAGCAGCACCTTGCCGATCGCCGAGGTGGCCAGGCCGTCGCGGCGGGTGTCCGCCGGCAGTTGCAGGGGCTGGCCGCGGCCATCGAGCGCGGCCAGGGTAAGGTAGGCTCGGGTGCCGCCGGGCACGGCGAGGAAACAACGCTCGCCGCACAGTTCGGCGAACGCACGCAAGGCCGGGGTGAAGGCCTGGCGCAGGCGTTGCTCGGTTTCGCCCACCGGCTGCGCCAGTTGCCGCAGACGCAGGCCCAAAGCGTAATGGCGCTGGTCGCGGCTGACATAGCCCAGCGACATCAGGGTGTCGAGCAGCCCATGCACGGTGCTCTTGCCCAGGCCGCTGAGCGCGGCCAGGTCGTTCAGGCGGGCACGGCCGCCCTCGGCGCGGATCAGCTCGAGCAGGTGCATGGCCCGTTCGAGGGACTGGATCTGACGGCTATTGCTGGACATGGGGCGATCCCAAGTGGGCGGTGGCCGGCCATTGTGCCTGCAATCGGCCAGGCTTGCAGGCGTGTCTGTTCGGCAATGTCGAACTGCATGGCTTTTCTCGGCCCAGACAGCAGGCTGGCGCGCGATCGCCTCTAGACTCGCGCCACTTCAATCAGCCAGAGGAAACATTCATGGACCTGCAACTGCAAGGCGCACGGGTACTGGTCAGCGGCGGCACCCGCGGTATTGGCCGGGCAATCGTCGAGGGCTTCCTCGCCGAAGGCGCCCAGGTGGCCTTCTGTGCCCGTGACCAGGCTGGCGTGCGCGCCGCCGAGGCCGAGCTGGGGGCCGATGCCCAGGGCTGGGCGGTGGATATCACCGATGCCGGGCAAGTCACGGCCTGGGTTGCCCAGGCGGCTGAGCGCCTGGGCGGCGTCGATATCGTCGTGCCCAATGTCAGTGCCCTGGCCCATGGCAGCGAGGCCACGGTGTGGCGCCAGGCGTTCGAGACCGACCTGCTGGGCAGCGTCGGCCTGGTCGCGGCGGCGTTGCCATGGTTGCGGGCTTCGGCGCGGGCGGCGGTCGTGCTGATTTCCAGCGTATCGGGCCGGGAGCTGAGTAGCTTCGACGAACCCTATGGCGTGCTCAAGGCCGCCCTCAACCACTATGGCAAGACCCTGTCGGCGCGCCATGCCCACGAGGGCATCCGGGTCAATTGCGTGTCGCCGGGCAATGTCTACTTTGCCGATGGCGTATGGGGCAAGATCGAGCGCGAGCAACCCGAGGCCTTCGCCCGCAGCCTGGCCGCCAACCCCCTGGGGCGCATGGCGCGGCCCGATGAAGTGGCGCGGGCGGCGGTGTTCCTGGCCAGCCCCGCGGCGAGCTTCATCACCGGCACCAACCTGCTGGTCGATGGTGGCCTGACCCGCGGCGTGCAGTTCTAGGCGGGCGCGCCGGCGGTGCCTTATGCCGGGTGCCGTGGCACTGCGGTCACCGGCCCTGGCGTTCAGCACGGCTTCCTCATTACCAGGGCGTGAGCCGTCTTTTCGCCCGCACGCCTGCGCCGCTGTTCGATTGGGGTCGATCTAGCGGCGGATCCTGGCCCCGCAGCCGCGATAGCCCTTGCAATCGGACGGGCCGCACCCATCTAGCAGGTCTTGCCTTACCCAGGAATACAGCATGGAACCCAACCGCTTTGGCGATATCGCCGCCTTCGTCAGCGCCGTGAAAGCCGGCAGTTTCACCGCTGCGGCGGCCAGCCTGGGCCTGACCCGCTCGGCGGTGGGCAAGGGCATCGCCCGCCTGGAGGCGCGCATGGGCGTGCGCCTGCTCAACCGCACCACGCGCAAGTTGAGCCTGACCGACGAAGGGCTGGTGGCGTTCGAGCGCTGGCGGCAGATTCTCGACGACCTCGACGAGGTCGAAAGCACCATGGCTCTGCGCCGGGGCAAGCCCACCGGCACCCTGCGCCTGACCGCGCCGCTGTCGTTCGGCCAGCGCCATGTGCTGCCGATTCTCGATGCCTACCTCAAGCAGTGGCCCGACCTGCGCGCCGATATCCGGTTTACCGACCGGTATGTCGACCTGGTCGAGGAGGGCGTCGACGTGGCGGTGCGTATCGGCGCGCCGAAAGAGGACTCACAGCTGCTGACCCGTACCGTGGCCTGGCAGCAGTTCGTCACCTGCGCCTCGCCCGGCTACCTCGAGCGCCACGGCACCCCGCGGGTGCCGGCGGACCTGTATGGGCATGACAAGATTGCCTTCCTGGTCGGCGAAAAGTCCGCGCCCTGGCGCTTTCGCACCGAGGCCGGGCTGCACCTGTGCGAAGAACCCGGGCGGCTCAACATCGACAGCTCAGAAGCCATGCTGGCCGGTGCGCGGGCTGGGTTCGGGCTGATCCACCTGCCGACCTACATCATCAGCGAAGACTTGCGCGCCGGGGCTTTGCTGGAGGTGTTGCACGATTACCGGCCGCCGGCGGAGCCGATCCGCATCGTCTACCCGAGCAAGCGCCACCTATCGCCACGGGTGCGAGGGTTCATCGACCTGCTGGTGGCGCGCTGGGAGGGCGGCGTGCCGTGGGAGGTCTGAGCCGCGGCCCGCGCCCTGTCGAGTAGCCGCGTCGCCTGGTTCGCCAGCAAGGCTGGCTTGTATGGTAGGACTTGAAGGGAGGAGGAGGGACAAAGTTGGCTTCTGACTGTTAG
>NZ_JAMYBV010000050.1:0-15035 GCF_024126635.1 Pseudomonas sp. VA159-2
GGTCATCGTCAAGATTCATTTCGCAAAACCCCTATCTGCGTGAGCAGGTAGGGGTTTTGTCTTTGTGGCGCAAAAACCCAGGCATGTGCGCTCCCTGTAGGAGCGGCCTTGTGTCGCGATCGGGCGCGCAGCGGCCGCAGAACCTGCAGCTACGGTCCTCCAGGAAAATCGCGTCGCCTGGTTCGCCAGCAAGGCTGGCTCCTACAGGCCGCAGGCATGACGCAAGGCCATGGCCGTGGCGTCTGCTTGAGAAACAAAAAAGGCCGCTCCCGGTGGGAGCGGCCTTGTTGTTTCTGCCTGCCTACTGACGCTATCAGCTCAACAGGTTACGCACATTGCCCATGGCTTCATCAGCGAACCCCTGCAGGAACGCCTGGAACCCCGGCAGCGCTTCGGGCCCGCCTTCCCATGGCTCGGCCTGGATCATCCAGGTGGCGCGGCTGCGATTGCCATCGACCACCGCCACTTCCATGGCCGCCCACAGGTTGCCGATGTTCAGGCTGGTGTAGATCAGGCTCCAGGTCATGTTCATGGCCTGGTCATCCCGCGAGTTCAACTGCTCGATCACCACGTTGCCATCTTTGAACAGCTTCTTGCGCACCGAACGCACGCCTTGGCCTGTCATTTCGATATGCGCCAAGGCAGGGATGAATACCGGGAAGCCGGCAAAGTTGCCGACGATGTTCCACACACTGGCGGCCGGTGCGGCGATCTCAACGCTGGACACCACCTGGCAGCCTTGTGGGTTGCGGATCAGGGTATCGGGTTTGCATGCTTGCATGTCGTAGTGCTCCTGTTGGGTTTAAAAGATCAGATAAAGCCGATATCGGCCAGGTAGCGGCAGCCGCGGCCAAGCAGCTCGGGGCTTTTGCTGGGGTAGTGAGTACCCATGCGCAACACGCCAGCACGGGCGTTGTCATGGGCGATGCCAGAGATGTCGCCGATGTCTTCCTCGAAGCCGTCCAGATAGAAGCCCAGGACGTCGTACAGCGCGTTGTCGCGGTCGACCCGGCGCAACTGGCATTGCCACTGCTCGACACTGACCAGCTCGAAGGCATGGCCCTGGGCGCGAAACGATGCCAGGTAGTCACGCCAACGCAGCGGCTCGGGGTTGTGCAGGTTGAACACACAGTGGCCGCTCTGGTGGCGGCTGCCGTGGAAGGCGATGAAGCGGGCCAGGAAGTCCACGGGCATGAGGTCGAAGTCGATCTCAAGGCCTGGCACCTGCCCCAGTTGCAACGACCCCTTGAGCATCAGCATCAGGCGGTTGCGCTGGGGTTGGCAGGCGCCGGTGCGGCTGTCGAAGGTGATGTTGCCGGGGCGGAACAGGTTGACCCACACGCCCTGCTCGCGAGCACGGCTGAGGATGCGCTCGCCGACCCACTTGCTCAGGTTGTAGCCATTGCGGATGTAGATGGGCGGGGTCGGCGCCGGATCTGCTTCCAGCACGCGCCCGTCGGGGTCGACCGCGCTGCAGGCAGACAAAGTCGAGACGAAGTTGAAGATCTTCTTGCGCCGCCCTTCGCACAAGCGCAGACACTCGAACAGCGGCTCGATGTTGTCGGCCGCCAGCACCTGGTAGTCGAGCACATGGTTGACCTGGGCCGCGTTGTGCAGCAAGGCGCCATAGCCGTTATCCAGGTAGTCGTAGTCGGCCTGGACAAGCCCCAGGCGCGGCTTGCGCAGGTCGGCCTCGAACACCCGCACGCGGCCCAGATCCAGGGTGATGTGGTTGTCGCGCAGCGCCTGGGCGAAGCGTTCGTCCGCCGACACCCCGTCGCCACGCCGGACCAGGCAGGCCACTTCGCTGGCCCCCCAGTCCAGCAAGGCTTCGACCAGGTGTACACCGAGGAAGCTATTGGCCCCGGTGACGATCACCTTGTGCACATCGCCCAGGCGATCCACCGGCAGCACCTGCAGGTTGAGCGCGCGATTGGCATCCTCCTCAAGACGCGCCAACGACGTACTCGTGCCTGCGTCTTCGCCATCGAGCAGCGCTCCCAGGCGTTGCAGGGTTGGCTGCTCGATGAACCGGTTGATTGCCACGCCCCGGCCGAACTGCTGACGAATCTCCAGCAACAAGCGCGACAGCAGGATCGAGTGGCCGCCAAGGTTGAAGAAGCTGTCGTCGCAGGAAATGTCAGTCTCTGGCAGCTCCAGCAGCGTGCTCCACAGGCCTGCCAGGCGCTGCTCGGTCGCGGTCCGTGGTGCCAGGCGCTGGCTGCCCGGCAGTGCCAAGGGGCGCAGTGCCAGGCTCTGGCGGTCGACCTTGCCATTGGCGGTGTAGGGCATGTGCTCCAGCACCTGGTAGAACATCGGGCGCATGTAGTCGGGCAACTGCCGTTCGGCGTGCTCGCGCAAGCGCTGCGCGGCAGCGTCGCACTCGGGGTGGGCGACGAACGCCAGTACCCGACGCTGATCGTCGATCACCACCGCCACCTGGGCGTACAGGCGGCTATCGCGCAGGCAGTGCTCGATCTCCTCAGGCTCGACGCGAAAGCCACGGATCTTCACCTGGTTGTCGCGCCGCCCGCATATTTCGATGCCGTGTTCGCCCCACTTGCCGATATCGCCCGTGCGATAGGCGCGCAACCGACGGCCATCCGGCAGTTCGAGCTCGACGAAGCGCTCGGCGCTGAGGCTGGGGTTGTTCAGGTAGCCGAGGCCGACACCTGGACCGCTGATGTACAACTCGCCGGGTGCCTGCTGCAGCACTGGCCGCAGCTCGGGGTCGAGGATCAGCACCTGGGTGTTGGCGATGGGCATCCCGAGGTCACGGTTGCTGTCGCCAGCGGCGAACACCCGGGTGGTCGCCAGCACGGTTGTCTCGGTCGGCCCATAGATGTTGTGCAGCCGACACTGCCCGGATAAGCGGGCGATGACTTCGGGCTCACAGACATCCCCTCCGGTAATCAAGTGACGCAGGCCCAGGTGGGTATCGCGCGGCAGGATGCTCAACAGGGCCGGTGGCAGGAAGGCATGCGTGATTTCCTGGCTGTGGATAAGTTGCAGCAGGCGTTGTGGGTCGCGCCGTTGATCCTCGCTGGGCAGCACCAGTTCGGCAGCACAGGCAAAGGTCGGCAGGATGTCCAGCAGAGAGGCATCGAAGCCGATGGTGGAGAATTGCAGGACCCGGGCCTGGTTATCCAACGCCACATGCTCCCGGTACCAGGCCATGAAATGCGTCAGGTTGCGCTGGCTGAGCAGCACGCCCTTGGGCTGGCCGGTGGTGCCGGAGGTATAGATCGCCACGCAAGGGTGATCTGGCGCTGTATCGCGCAGGGCCAGGCTGGGCAGCTCGGTTTCTGTGGCGTCAGCCAGGTTACGCACATCCAGTTGCAAGATATCCACAGGCTGCTGGCCATCGTGAAGCAGCACGCAGGCACCGGCGTCGGCGAGGATGCGCTGCCGCCGTTCGGCTGGCGTGGCCGGATCCAGCGGCAGGTAGATGGCGGCGCTGCCCAGCACCGCCAGCAGGCTGGCGTAAAGCGCGGGCGACTTGTCCATGCACACGGCGACCACAGGCGCATTCGTCCCGCCAGGCAGCAGCGGCAGCAGGGCACGCTGGATACCCAACGCCCGTGCATGCAGTTGCCGGTAGCTGTAGCGCTGGCCGTCCTGGTTCAGCGCCGGACGCTGTGCCTGTTGCCACAGGCTGCGTTGCAACTGGTCGACCAGGCCAGCCTCGGCGCTTTCCAACAGGTCGGCACGCAGCGTGCGGTTGAACGGGTGGCGGTAGGCCAGGGCTTCGAGCCAGTCCAGGCCATGTTCGCGTTCCTGCTCGCCGGGGCCGACCGTGGGGGCCTCTTGCAGGTATTGCGGATTGCGGGCGAAACGGGTGACGTGCAGCGCCAGCTGTTCGGCCAAGACCTGTTGCGCAGCCTCACGCAGTTGCTGGCCGTTGCCAGAGGCCGGGGAGGCCACCGGCGCACGACCAATCAGGCGCTGAGCGCTGGCATTGCCGCACCAGCACAGGGTCTCCAGGCGCGGCAGGGTGTTGCTGAAGCTGGCACCCAGGCGCAGGCGGAGCAAGGGGGCAGGCCCCAGCGGCTGCCAGTCGCCACTGGCCAGGGCCAGGCTGCCGTCCTCCACCATCAGGCTCGGCGCGGTCGCCAGCTGTTGGCGCAGGGCGTCGCCACTGTCGGCCTGGGTAACGCCGTGGCCGTGCGCGTCGAGGGTCTGGGCCAGCAGGCCAAGGGTGGGGCTGGTCCCCACCAGGAGTATGTCGAGGCGTCTCATGTCGGGATCCTCAGGGCAGGTAGTCGCGCAGCGCGTCTTGCACGCAGGGCGACTCGAGCATGCTGCTGGCGCGGAAGAAGCGCAGGATGTTACCCAGCAGCGGATGCTGGTGGTTGATCGGGTAGGCCAGCGCCTGCGCTTCCTCGCGCAGGGCCTGACGCACCGACTCGTGCACCGGCAACGCGGCGATAAGGGCGCAGTCGAAGGCCTGCTGGATATCGCTGGTCAGGTACTGGCGCAGGAACACTGGCAGTACCGCGGCGATGGCCTGGCGATCGGCTTCGGCTGCGGACTGCCAATACAGGCGCGTCAGCCTGGCCCAGAAGCTCGAGTGACGGCCTTCGTCGAGCAGGTGGTCGGCCATCAAGCCCTTCACCGAGGGCTTGACCGAATCGTCGCGGGCGAAGGCCGCGACATCGTCGGTCAGGGTGTTTTCGGCAATCCCCACGCAGATCAGCTCCAGGGCGTCCCGCAGGGTCTCGGGCACTTGCTCCAGCGCGGCTGGGATGGCGCGGCTGAGCTCGATCTCCTGGGGCAGGGCGATGGGCTCCACGCCGGTCAGGGCGATGGTCTGCTGGAGGAAGTCCATGGCCACCAGGGCGTGGTAGTCCTCGTCGACGACCACGGTCATGGCGTCGTAGCGGCAGGCGAACGGAAAGCGTACGGCGAAGCGGTCCTTGGCGATGCGCCGGGCTGTGCGGTCGACGATTTCGGTCTCGAAGATCACCACGTCGTTGATGAACTTGTAGAGGCTCTGTACCAGGACGAAATCGCGCAGGTGCGGGCACTCGCGCTGGAAGGTGGCGCCCAGTACCAGGGGCTGGCGGCTGAGCGGGTAGATCAGCCTCTGGTCATCCTCCACCCGCCGCCGTGGGCGGGTGCGGATGGTCGCGCGCTCTTCCCAGGCGTCGGCGAAGGAACGGTAGTCGAACGCATTCATGGCGCGACCTCGGCGACCGGCGCCTGCAACGTGGCTCGCAGCCGGTCCCACAGGGCCATGCGGCTGTCCACGGCGGCGATGGCGGCGGCATAGACGTCTTCCTGGCGCTGCGGGTCGCCAGCGACCAGGCGGTCCAGCAACTGTTCGGCGGCGGGGCCGTGATCCTCGGAGTCGACCTCGATGTGGCGCTGCAGGTAGTAACGGAATGTCGGTGCCTGGTCGTTGCCGATGCCCCATTCGTCGAGAATCTGCTGGAACATCATCGGGATGACGCTTTCCCGGCCATGCAGGAACGCGGCGGCGACGCGATGGGCCGGGGCCTGCAGGGCGGTTTCCAGGGTATCGCGGACGAAGCGTTGCGCCGCCTCGCTGGCACCGGCGCGTTGCAGCGCTTCGTGGGCAGCGACGCCCTGCTGCTGGAGGTTGATGAATCGCTCGATGGCCACGGTGCTGGCGCCAACCTCGCGCATGGCATCCAGGTACAGCTCGAAATGGCTGTAGTGACCATGGTCGAGACGATCGTCCGACTCTTCACCCAGCACGATTTCGTTGATCAGACGAGCGGCGGCGGGATCGGCCGGGGGCAGCCAGGGCAGGCTGACACAGGTCAGTTCCTGTTGCAGTCGCTTGGTCAGCGACATGAAGTCCCAGACGGCGAATACATGGGTTTCCATGAACCGCTGCAAGGTCGGCAACGAGTCGATTTCGGAAAACAATGGGTGGCGGGAAAGTTTAAGTTTCTTGTCGGAAAGTGTGCGCTTCAAAGGGTTCATGAAAAGGTCCGTTGTTATCGGGTTTCAGGGTTCTGGATGACCGTGCAACCTGTGCGCCCCTCAAGTTCGGGGCGAACAGATGCCTCGAACTAAGTTTCGATGACGAACAGGCTGCAAGGGCCGCAGGGCTGTCTGTAGGCCAGGAACCACGGAGTATCCGGGCCGCCCGTGCTTGGCGATATAAAAGTTAGATCAACTTTGAAGTGCGCTGCAATTGTTTTTTAAACTATTTATGATGTGCGCTTTTTTAAAATAATAGTTGTCCGAATAAAACAGTTGATTAGTTTTATTTTGGCAATAAGTGCTCCTTCCGATAATTAACTATCAGAAAATTCGGACGCAGAGTGAATGCCTCACTCGGAGCACTGATAAACGGAGTTTGGGGGGCGTGATTATTCAGGGGCGGCTGATCGCTTGCGGTCCTTGCCCGGTGCCAGAGTCCTTCTGCAGGTGAATGAGGGCGCAGGCGGCCAGGCCCGTTACTGATGATCAGCGGCCGCTGCGGGAGAGTAGAGTGTGCTCAAAATGCTGGCACTGCCATGGCCTGCAACAGGCCAAGCAGCGCAAATGCCCGAAATCGCCGGTTCAGCGTCGGTAATGGGCCTACAAGCCGAGCAGCCCGAGGTGGGTGTTGAAGATGCGCACCAGGCGCTGGTTGAGCATTGATGAGTCGACCGTGCCGGCCGGCATCTCGATGAACTCCAGCGCGCGTCGGGCCTGGCTGTGCCAGCCGAGCATGGCGGCCAAAGCCCCCTGGGGGTAGAGCACGGTGATCGGCACCTGCAGGGCCGGGTGGGCTAGGCCTGTGGCGGTGTATGCCGGGCTGTCACAGCTTGAAACAAACAAATGCCGGGTCTGCCCAGGGTAGCTACCCTGGGCCAGATGGGTCAGGGCCAGGGCGACATGAGCCCCTTGGTGTTGGCCGAACAGGGCGTGGGGCTGCGCCAGGTAGGGCTGCAAGTGCTCGGCCAGGGTCTTGGCCTGCTCGCTGGCCGGTTGCGTCGGGTCGAGTGCGCCGGGCATGACCGTGGCGGGTACGTCGACCGCGACCAGTTCGATGGGGTCGCTGAGGGTGCGCGCCCAGGTGCGGTACTGGATAAGCTGCTGTCGGGTACAGGCCAGGCAGATCAGGCGGACCCTGGACGGTGTTTCGGTCGAGGATTGCTGTCGCGTCTGCACGTGCACTGCCGTTCCTTATGCCGGATCGTCCGACCTTGGGCGGCATGGCCGCCGAATGGGATCAGTTGGCCGCTTGCCGATCGAGGTAGTTGCGAATGGTGCGGGCGGCGTTGTTCAGGTGCGCCTCCAACAAGGTGACGGCTTCGTCCACGAGTTTGTCGCTGGCGGCATCGACCAGGGCGATGTGGTCATCCTGGGTCAGCTTGCCCAGGCCCATCGAGGACAGGTGGAAGCGCAGGAAGCGTTCTTCCTCGTTGAGTTCGACCTCGATCATGCGCAGCAGCTTCTGGTTGTGCGCCTTGCGGTAGAGGGCCATGTGCAGCAAGCGATTGAGCCGGCCAATTTCGGCGTGGCGGGTCTCGGTTTCCAGCTGGCGGATGAAGTCCCTGGCCTGGGCGATATCCTCGGCGTCGAGCAAGGGAATCGATTGGCGCAGCGCTTCGGTTTCGAGAATCACGCGCAGGGCATAGGTGTCGACGGCGTCTTCACCGATCAAGGGGGCGACCACGGCGCCCTTGTGCATCACCACCTGCAGCAGCGACTGGGCCTCGAGCTGGCGCAGCGCCTCGCGCACCGGCATGCGGCTGACACCGAACAGGGTCGCCAGCTCCTGCTGGCGCAGGGCGGTGCCGGGCGGCAGGCGACCGTCGAGGATGGCGCTGCGCAGGCGCTCTTCGATGACACCGCGGGCCAGGTGCGCCGGCACCTGTTCGCTGCCCAGCACGGTGCTCAGGAGTTTGGGTTTGTCAGCCACGCGGGGTTCGCCTCGGCAACGTCAATATTGGATCCAATAACCCTAGTGAGGGTGGGGGGCCCTTGTCAAACGGATTGATCGGCGGCGGCGTCGCAGCGTGATCGCAAAACGCGGCTATCGTGAAGCAAGTCGGCAGCCTTGTGAAGCCAGACAAGGCCGTCAGACCTTGTGCGAAGCGGGTTTGCCGACAGTTGGCGGCATGATCGCACGGTGCCATTGTCTTTTCTTGCCGCTGCCCGCACCATCGCTGCTTTCGAATGATCAGAACAGGTGCCCGCAGTGGCGATACCCTGGACCTTCCATGCGACCGCGCGCCGTCTCGGGCTGGCCCTGCTGCTGGGCTGCCTGCTGCTGGGCGGCACGCAGGCGGATTGGGACTTCTCCCAGATCAGCCGCCGCGCCCAGGCGTTGTACGGCCCGCTGGGCGCGGGCCAGGGGCGGATCGACGCCTGGCAGAACCTGCTGGCGACCCAGAAGCAAGGGAGCGAGCTGGAGCAGTTGCAAGTGGTCAACCTGTTCTTCAACAAGCAGCTGCGTTATGTCGAGGACATCGACCTGTGGCATGAGGTCGACTACTGGGCCACGCCGGTCCAGTCGCTGATCAAGGGCGCCGGCGACTGCGAAGACTACGCCATCGCCAAGTACTTCAGCCTGCGGCGCATGGGCATCCCCGCGGAAAAACTGCGCATCACCTACGTCAAGGCCCTGCGCCAGAACCGCGCGCACATGGTCCTGACCTATTATTCAAACCCACAGGCCCAGCCGCTGGTGCTCGACAGCCTGATGGACGCGATCAGGCCGGCCAGCCAGCGTACCGACCTGCTGCCGGTCTATGCCTTCAACGGCGAAGGCCTGTGGCTGACCGGCGCTGCGGGCAACAAGAAGGTCGGCGACACCAAGCGCCTGTCGCGCTGGCAGGACTTGCTGAAGAAAATGCAGGCCGAAGGGTTCCCGGCCGAACCGGTTTACTGAAGGAGCACAGATGTCACTGTTCAAACAATTGCTGCTAGCCATTTGCCTGTTCCTGGTGGTCGCCTTCAGTGGCAGCTTCATGGTCAGCCTGGAGAGCTCGCGCAGCCAGTACGTCAACCAGCTGCGCTCCCATGCCCAGGATGCGGCCACCGCGCTGGCGCTGTCGCTGACGCCGAACATCGACGACCCGGCGATGGTCGAGCTGATGGTCAGCTCGATCTTCGACAGTGGCTACTACTCCAGTATCAAGGTCATCGACCTGGACTCCAATGCCGTGCTGGTCGAGCGTCATGCCGAACCCGACACGGGGGGCGTGCCGGGTTGGTTCATCCACCTGATCGGCCTGGAGCCGGCCGGTGGCGATGCCATCGTCAGCCGCGGCTGGCAGCAGGCAGCGCGGGTCGAGGTGATCAGCCACCCGATGTTCGCCCTGGCCAAGCTGTGGCAGAGCGCCCTGGGCAGCCTTGGCTGGTTGCTGCTGTGCGGCGCGGTGAGCGCGGTGCTGGGTGCGCTGCTGCTGCGCCGCCAGTTGCGGCCGCTGGACTACATGGTGGCGCAGTCCCACGCCATCGCCCGGCGTGAGTTCCTGAGCCTGCCGGAGTTGCCACGCACGCCTGAACTGCGCCGGGTGGTGCAGGCGATGAACCAGATGGTCGAGAAGCTCAAGGCACTGTTCACCGAGCAGGCCGAGCGCAGCGAAAAGCTACGCACCGAGTCGTACCAGGACAGCCTTACCGGCTTGGCCAACCGTCGTTACTTCGAGATGCAGCTCAATGCCCGTGTCAGTAACCTGGAGGAAGCCCGCGCCGGCTACCTGCTGTTACTGCGGGTGCAGGACCTGGCCGGCCTCAACGCCCGCCTGGGTGGCCAGCGCACCGACCAGCTGCTGCAAGCGGTGGGGGAGCAACTGCGGCGCACCTGTGCCAATTTTCCTGAAACCAACGACCTGATCACCCGTAGCCGCGGCGGCGAGTTCGCCGTGCTGGCACCGGGCATGGTCCATGACGAGGCGATCCAGCTGGCCCAGGCCCTGGAGGCCACCTTGCAGAGCCTGCATGAAACCGGCGCCAGCGATGTCGACCCGGTGGCCTGCATCGGCCTGGCCCCCTATAGCCCGGGGGATGCGCCACAGGCGCTGCTCAAGCTCGCCGACGAAGCCCTGGCCCGCGCCGAGAGCCAGCCGGAGCCGGGCTGGGTATGCCTGGAGCAGGGCGCCGCAGGCCAGGCCGCCGACAGCCACCATGCCTGGCACACGCGCCTGGACCAGGCGCTGGCCAAGGGGCAGTTCGAGCTGTTCTTCCAGCCGGTGGTGGACAGCAAGGTGCCGGACAAGGTGCTGCACTACAAGGTCATCTCACGCCTGCACGATGCCGAGGGCCAAGCCTTGGCGGCGGGGCGTTTCCTGCCCTGGCTGGAGCGTTTCGGCTGGATGGCGCGCCTGGACCTGCTGGTGCTGGAGAAGGTCCTCAGGCACTTGCAGGGGCATGGCGAGTCGCTGGCGCTGAACCTGTCCGCCGCGACCCTGGCCGACCCCAAGGCGTTGCAGCGGGTCTATGAACTGCTGGGCCAGCACAATGCACTCGGGGCGCGCTTGACCTTCGAGATCGGCGAGGAGCAACTGCCCGAGCAGTCGGTGCTCGAGCAACTGACCCGGCGCCTGCGCGGGCTGGGCTTCAGCCTGGCGCTGCAGCGTTTTGGCGGGCGCTTCAGCATGATCGGCAACCTTGCCCACCTGGGGCTGGCCTACCTGAAGATCGACGGCGGTTATATCCGCAACATCGACCACGAGCGGCACAAGCGCCTGTTCATCGAGGCCATCCAGCGTGCGGCGCACAGCATCGACCTGCCGCTGATTGCCGAGCGGGTCGAGACCGAAGGGGAACTGAAGGTGCTGCGCGAGATGGGCGTGCAGGGAATTCAGGGGCAGTTGGTGGGTGAGCCTGCGCCCTGGCGTTGAACGCCAGGGTGTGTTCGCCGGCAAGCCGGCTCCTGCGTGATGCTGTGGGAGGCGGCGCGCTGGTGGGTCGGGCCGCTCAGATCAACCCGCCTTCCTCGTCTTCCTCGATCAGGTTGTTCAGGCTGCCCAGCGCCTTGCGCGCGCTGGAGCGGTTGAGCAACTTGGCCTGGGCGCCCGGAGGCAGGTCGGTGATACTGAAAACGCCCTTGGCGGTGAGCACCTCGATCAGGTCCTCCAGCACCCGGATCATGTCCAGGTCGCTCTGCTTGAGCTGCTTGAGGCTGTTTTCCACGACGTCGTCGGCGAACCACGCCTGGATCTCGACATGATCGGCCGGCAGCATTTCGTTGAATCCGGAAAACTCGGCGGCCTCTACCCGCTGCAACTGACCCTGGTGGTTGCGTTGCACGTAGTACATGGCGTGATCCCTCGTCACGATGATTCCTTCTTGGTGTCAGCAGCATAGGCAAAGTTCACCAGGCCTGCTGGCCTGGTGCACGAGTATGCGCGGGAAGCGTTGGCTGGGGAACCCCGACCGCCGCGGCGACGGCCCTTGCAGGCCGCCGCCGGGGGGCAGCATCAGCTGTTGGAGTTGTCGATCTTGATGGTCGGGTCGGCACCGCTGATCAACGAATTGATCGTGGTGTTCGACCAGTTCACTCCCTCGAGCTTGATGGTCACGTCGGCGTTGGCCAGGCCACCGGCGGCGTTGAGCTTGCCCTCGGTGCTGACCTGCAGGGTCGACTCGCCGCCGACCGTGGTGATCTTCAGGAAGTTGTCGATGGTGCTGGCCTTCTCGCCCTGGAGCAAGTCGCTCAGGTCGAGGCGGTCGCCTTCCGTGACGTTGAAGTCCTTGATCACGTCCTTGCCCAGGTCGCCGGCCTTCCACACGAAGGTATCGGCACCGGTACCGCCGATGAGGATGTCGTCGCCCTTGCCGCCGATGAGGATGTCGTTGCCTTCGCCGCCGAGCAGGGTGTCGTTGCCGGCGCCGCCGAGCAGGATGTCGTTGCCCTTGCCGCCGTCGATGTAGTCGTTGCCACCCTGGCCGAAGATGATGTCGTTGCCGTTGCCGCCGAGCAGGGTATCGGCGCCATCGTTGCTGCGTGAGATATCGAACTCGCTGTAGTGCTCGGTGATGTACTTGTGCATCGCCCGCGCATCGACATCGCCCGTCGCGACGCCGGTCTTGCCGGCGACATAGGCCTGGATCGCCTCGACGCCGGTCCCGGCGATGCCGTTGAAGGTCATCAGGTCGCCGAAGATGATGTCGTTGCCGTCGCCACCATTGACCGTGTCGTTGCCCGGGTTGGTCACTTCGGTGTGGCCGAGGATCGCCTCGGCCAGCTTGCTCGGGTCGATGTTGGTCTGCGGCTTGCCGTCGGAGTCGAACGGCTTCAGGTCGTTGGCGTTGACACCGTTGTTGAGGCCGATGGCTTCGACGGTGGACAGGCCCGAGAGCAGCTTGAAGCTGTCCAGCGAGTTGCTCTGGGTGGCACTGGTGGTGTCGTAGCCCAGGCCGCCACGCGACGACAGTTCATAGGTGCCGTTGCCTTCGGCGTGCAATTCGCCGGATACGCCATACTTCCAGCCATTGCGGTAGTACTGCACCTGCAGGTTGCCGGCATTGTCGATGCTGACGTAGTTGGTGCTGCTGCTGTCGATGTAGCCGTTGAACGCCATGCCCGGCTTGTAGTTGATCGACGCCAGGAAGCTATCCAGGGTGATGCCCGAGGTACCCAGGGTCGGGTTGGGGTTCTCGTTGGTCTGATGGTAGGTCGGCTTGCCATCGGTGATGAAGAACGTCTGGTTGCTGCCGGTGCTGCCGCCGTCCTTGAGGTTCTGGAACCAGTTGGCGGTGGTCTTGAACGCGTCCTCGTAGTTGGTGCCGCCGTCGGCCCGCAGGTTGTTCAGTGCGTTGAGCAACTGCTGCAGGCCTGCATCGTTCAGGGTCACCGAGACGCTGCTCTTGACCTGGGTGGCGAAGTCCACCAGCAGGATGTTGACCGTCCCGGAGGCATCGCCCTTGACGCTCGCCGCCAGGGTCTTGAACACCGATTCCAGCGACTTCTTCGCCGCGTCCACGCCCGACGAGCCCATGCTGCCGGAGGTGTCGACGATGAATGCCAGGTTGTAGTTCTGGCCGGGCACCACGTGCAGCCCGGCGACGTCCGAGACGACGATGTCGTTGCCGTCGGTGCCGACGACGCTGTCGTTGTCGGACGACAGGTTGCTGGTGTTGTAGCTCTGCGGGTAGACGTTGACCTTGATCGTGCCTTCGCTGGTGGCGGTGCTGCCGCCAACGCTTTCGCTGGAGGTCGAGGTGACCTTCACGTCGAACTGGCCGTGGTAGTAGGCCGGTGGCTTGATGGTCAGGCTGCCCAGGTTCCAGCCGGTGACGTCCACCGCGTCCTTGCCGACGGTGACGGTGTGGCCGGCGCCATCGGACAGCACCGAGCCTGCCGGGATGCCGCCGAGCTTGACGTTCAGGCTCTCGGAACCATCGGTGTCGGTCAGGTTGGTGCTGATACCCACCAGCTTGACCGGCGCGCCGTTCTCGCTGCCTTCGTTGAGCTTGTAGCCGTCGTAGTAGCCCTGGCCGTTGCTGCCGTGCAGGTCGGACACGCTCACGCCGGCGTTGCTCAGGTCGTTGACGCTCGGGTACAGCGGGATGTTCGAGCTGTTCAGGTCCATGGCCGCGCCATTGTTGACCCGGATGTTGACGTCCAGGCTGCCGGGGCCGGCCTGGTTGGCGTTGTAGATCTCCAGGGTGTAGTAACCGCTGGTGGTCGGGGTGAAGCTGCCGGAGATCGCGCCGCTGGCCGAGCCCCAGATGCCGCTGGCGACGTTCTTGCCGCCGATGACGATCTGCAGGCTGTCATCGGCGGTACCGGTGAAGGCATAGGTCTTGCCGGCTTCCAGGTAGATCAGGCCGGAGGTCTTCGAGCCGCTGCCTGGGGTGACGTTACTGCTCGAGTCGACGCCGCTGACTGTCTCGGTCTTGCTGGCACTGCCGGAGTTGGCGAACACGTTCTTCAGCGTATCGCCGGAGATGCCGTTGCCATTGCTGCCCAGGCCGGTGAGGCTGTTCCAGGTTTCCCGGACCAGGCCGATCGAGTTGACATCGTTGCTGGCGATGTTCAGGTCGGGCTTGTCGGCCACCGGGCGGATATCGACCTTCAGCGTCGCTTCATTGCCCAGGTTGGTGCCGTCGTTGGGCTTGTACTTGAGCTGCGCGTAGTCGGCCTGCTTGTTGCCCACGCCGCTACCGCCATAGCCGTCGATACCCGACTGGTTGGCCAGCGGCACGAACTTCAGCTTGCCGGCGGCGATGTCAGCCTGGCTGACGGTCTGGTTCAGCGACACATCGACCCACGAGGTGCCGTTGAAGAACTTCAGGCTGCCCAGGTCCGGCAGCTTGCTGATGGTCACGGCCAGGCCGGTGTTGCCATCGGCGTCGCTGACGTTGAAGTCACCCCACTGGAACACGTAGTCGGTGTCTTCGGTGCCGGTCACCGCGCCGCCGGTCGCGACCGGGGCGTGGTCGTTGTCGATGATGGTGGTGGTGACGCTGGACTTGCCGGCGTCGACCTGCAGGTTCTCGAAGCCGCCGCCGCTGGCGCCGCTGATCTTGACCGTGAAGTTCTCCGAGCCTTCGACCAGCTTGTCGTCGATGGTCTTGATGTCGAAGCTGGTGCCGCTGCTGCCAGCCGGGATCTTCACGGTGACCACACCGGTGAAGTCCTGGCCGTCGGTGGCGGTGCCGCTGTAGGTCAAGGTGATGGTCACCTCGGACTTCGACGGGTTGCTCAGGGTCAGGTTGTAGTGGGCGGTATCGCCTTCGACCACCGAGGTGTCGCCGCTGATGCCGACGGTGGTCAGGTCGCCCTGGCCGGCCGGTTCGTCGGTGACGGTGGTGGTGACGGTGTTGCTACCCAGGCTCAGCTTCTCGAAGTTGTCGCCGCCGATGACCGACTCGATCTTGTTGACGATGTTCGGCTGGCCGCCGAGGTACGGGTCGTCCTTGGCGGTAATGGTGAAGGTGCCGCTGGCGCTGCCGGCCGGGATGGTCACCTTGGTGCCATCGGTGAGGGTGAAGGTCAGGCCATTGTGGCCGGTGACCGACAGGCCTTGGGCGTTGCTCAGGGTCACGGTGTAGGTGATCTGCCCGCCTTCAGTGACGGTGGCCTTGTCGGCGCTCAGGGTGGCCACGACTTCACT
>NZ_JAMYBV010000051.1:0-12465 GCF_024126635.1 Pseudomonas sp. VA159-2
AAGGCCAGCTGCCGGACTACATGCTGCCCGCGGCCTACGTGCACCTGGACGAACTGCCCCTGACCGCCAACGGCAAGCTTGACCGCCGGGCGCTGCCGGCCCCGGGCCGCGAGGCCGTGGTCAGCCGCGCCTTCGAGGCGCCCCAGGGCGAGATCGAGGCGGCCTTGGCGGCGATCTGGGCCGAGGTGCTCAAGGTCGAGCAGGTGGGGCGCCACGATCACTTCTTCGAGCTGGGCGGCCACTCGCTGCTGGCGGTGAGCCTGATCGAGCGCATGCGCAAGGTCGGCCTGGACGCCGATGTGCGCGTGCTGTTCGCCCAGCCGACCCTGGCCGCCCTGGCGGCAGCGGTCGGCAGTGGTCGCGAGGTCGAGGTACCGGCCAACCGCGTACCGGTGGACGCGACCCGGATCACCCCGGCCATGCTCAGCCTGATCGCGCTGGACCAGGCCAGCATCGACCGCATCGTCGCCACGGTGCCGGGCGGCGCGGCCAACGTGCAGGAAATCTACCCGCTGGCGCCGTTGCAGCAAGGCATCCTCTATCACCACCTGAGCGCCGAGCAGGGCGACCCGTACCTGCTGCAATCGCGCCTGGCGTTCGACAGCCTGGCGCGATTGCAGGCCTGGGCCGCGGCGCTGCAGCAGGTGATCGACCGCCACGATATCCTGCGCACCTCGGTGGTGTGGGAGGGGCTGGCCGAGCCGGTGCAGGTGGTCTGGCGCCAGGCGCGCCTGGCAGTGACCGAGGTCACCGGGCTGGGCGAAACGGCGGTGCTCGAGGCGCTCCAGGCGCGCTTCGATGCCCGCCAGCAGCGCCTGGACCTGACCCAGGCCCCGCTGCTGCGGCTGTTGTTCGCCGAGGACCGGCGCCACGGCGAATGGGTGGCGTTGCTGCAGTTCCACCACCTGACCCTCGACCACGCCGCCATGGCGGTGATCGGCGAAGAGCTGCAGGTGCTGCTGGAGGGCCGTGGCGACACGCTGCCGGCGGCGGTGCCGTACCGCAACTATGTCGCCCAGGTGTGCCTGGGCGAGGACCTGGCCGGCCACGAGGCGTTCTTCCGCGCGCAACTGGGCGATGTCCAGGCGCCGACCCTGCCGTATGGCCTGGCCGATGTGCAGGGTGATGGCGCAGCGTTGGCGCAGGCCCAGTTGCAATTGGCCCCGGCCCTGGCCCAGGCCGTGCGCGAACTGGCCCGGCAACAGGGCGTCAGCGCCGCCAGCCTGATGCACCTGGCCTGGGCGCGGGTGGTGGGGATGCTCGCCGGGCGCCAGGACGTGGTGTTCGGCACCGTGCTGATGGGCCGCCTGCAAGGTGGCGAGGGCGCCGACCGGGCCCTGGGGATGTTCATCAACACCCTGCCGTTGCGGGTGGATGTGGCGCAACCGGTGGCCCAGGCCCTGCACACGACCCACCAGCGCCTGTCGGCACTGCTCGGCCACGAGCATGCGCCGCTGGCCCTGGCCCAGCGCTGCAGCGGTGTGGGGGTTGGCGCGCCGCTGTTCAGCGCCTTGCTCAACTACCGGCACAGCGCCGACCCTGTCGCAGGCGATGGCGAGGGTATCTGGCAGGGCGTGCGCCTGCTGGGCGGCGAGGAACGCAGCAACTACCCGCTGACCTTGAGCGTCGATGACCTGGGCGAGGGCTTCAGCCTCAGCGTGCTGGCCGCCGGCGGAATTTCGCCGGCACAGGTAGGGGGCTGGATGGTCAATGCCCTGGGCCAGTTGCTGCAGGCGTTGCAGCAGGCGCCGGAGCAAACCTTGCAACAATCCTCGGTGCTCGATGAGGCGGCGTTGCAGCAGGTGCTGGTGGACTTCAACGCCAGCACCCAGGCCTATGCGCAAGGGCAGGTGATCCAGGCGCTGGTCGAAGCCCAGGCACCGCACGCCCTGGCGCTGGTGCAAGGCGAGCAGCGCCTGAGTTATGGCGAGCTGAACCAGCGCGCCAATCGCCTGGCCCATCACTTGATCGGCCATGGCGTGCTGCTCGGTGACCGGGTGGCGCTGTGCCTTGAGCGCGGCCCGCAGCGCGTGATCGCGATGCTGGCGGTGCTCAAGGCCGGCGCGGCCTATGTACCGGTCGACCCGGCCTATCCGGCAGAGCGTATCGCCTACCTGCTCGGCGACAGTGCACCGACCTGGGTGCTGGTCGAGGCCGCCACCGCCGGGTTGGTCGGGGAGGTGGCCAGCGTGGCAATCGACAGTGATGCCTGGCTGGACCAGCCGGACAGCAACCCGGTCGTCGAAGGGCTGGATGCGCAGCAACTGGCCTACGTGATCTACACCTCTGGCTCCACCGGCCAGCCCAAGGGGGTGATGGTCGAGCACCGCACCCTGGCCAACCTGGTGCATTGGCACTGCCAGGCCTTCGAAGTAGGGGCCGGCAGCCAGACCTCCAGCGTCGCGGGCTTCGGCTTCGACGCCATGGCCTGGGAAGCCTGGCCGGCCCTGTGCGCCGGCGCAACCTTGCACCTGCCGCCCGCGCACATTGGCGGCGAGCACGTCGACGAGCTGCTGGACTGGTGGCTGGCGCAACCGCTGGAGGTCAGCTTCCTGCCGACACCGGTGGCCGAACAGGCGTTGCGCCGCGAGCGGCAGCACCCGACCTTGCGTACCTTGCTGGTCGGCGGTGACCGCCTGCGCCACTTCGAGCGTGACCCGGGCTTCCAGCTGGTCAACAACTACGGCCCGACCGAAACCACGGTGGTGGCAACCTCCGGCCTGCTTCTGCCAGGCGGGGCGCTGCATATCGGCAAACCGACCGCCAACACCCGGGTCTATGTGCTGGATGAACAGCGCCAGCCGGTGCCGGTCGGCGTGGTCGGCGAGCTGTATATCGGTGGTGCCCAGGTGGCGCGCGGCTACCTCAACCGCCCGGAGCTGACCGCCGAGCGCTTCCTCGCCGACCCGTTCAACGGCGGCCGGATGTACCGCAGCGGCGACCTGGTGCGCTGGAACGCCGACGGCACCCTGGACTACCAGGGCCGCAACGATGACCAGGTGAAGATCCGTGGCGTGCGGGTCGAACTGGGCGAAATCGAGGCCGCGCTCAAGGCCCAGCCAGGCATCGCCGATGCCGTGGTGCTGGTGCGCAACGAGCGCCTGCTGGCCTGGTTCACCGCAACCGACCAGGCGCTGGACAGCGAGGCGCTGCGCCAGGGCCTGCAAGCCCGCTTGCCGGCTCATCTGCTGCCGCAAGCCTTGGTTCAGCTGCAAGCGCTGCCACTGACCGCCCACGGCAAGCTAGACCGCAAGGCATTGCCGGAGCCTGCCGTGCTCGGCGGCCAGGCGTACGTCATGCCCGAAGGCCCGGTGGAAACCGCCATCGCCGCGCTTTGGGCCGAAGTGCTGGGCCTGGAGCAGGTCGGCCGCCACGACAACTTCTTCGAGCTGGGCGGCCATTCGCTGCTGGCGGTCAGCCTGACCGCGCGCCTGCGCCAGGCTGGCCTGGAGGCCGATGTACGCACGCTGTTCGGCCAGCCGACCGTGGCGGCATTGGCCGCCACCCTCGGCCAGGGCCGCCGGGTCGAGGTGCCGGCCAACCGCATCCCGGCGGGCTGCACGCAGATCACCCCAGACTTGCTGCCCCTGGTCAGCCTGGAACAAGCCGCCATCGAGCGCATCGTCGCCACGGTGCCGGGCGGCGCGGCCAACGTGCAGGACATCTACCCCCTGGCACCCTTGCAGGAGGGCATTCTCTACCACCACCTCAGTTCGCCCGAGCACGACCCTTACGTGCTGCAATCGCGCATGGCCTTTGCCAGCCACGAGCGCTTGCAGGCCTTCGCCGCCGCGCTGCAAACCGCCATCGACCGGCATGACGTGCTGCGCACCGCGGTGCTCTGGGAAGGCCTGGCGCAGCCACTGCAGGTGGTCTGGCGCCAGGCCGCGCTGCAGGTGGCGCCGCTTGCCGGGCAAAATCTGCAAGGCATGGACCTGGGCCAGGCGCCGCTGATCCGCCTGCTGCATCAGCAGGTGGACGGGCGGATCGAAGCCTTGTTGCAGTTCCACCATATCGTCCTCGACCACACCGCCCTGGAGATCGTCGGCGCCGAGTTGCTCGGCTACCTGCGCGGTGCGCCGGCCCCGGCGCAAGCGCCGGTGCCGTACCGCAACTATGTGGCCCAGGCGCGCCTGGGCGTCAGCCAGGCCGAGCACGAGGCGTTCTTCCGCGCGCAACTGGGCGATATCGACGAACCGACCCTGCCGTACGGCCTGAGCGACGTGCAAGGCGACGGCCAGGCCATCGAGGAGGCCCAGCTGTGGCTGGACGACGCCTTGGCCTTGCGCCTGCGCCAACAGGCCCGGCAGTTGGGCATCAGCGTCGCCAGCCTGTTCCACCTGGCCTACGGGCGCCTGCTGGCGGCCGTCAGCGGCCGTGACAGCGTGGTGTTCGGCACCGTGCTGCTGGGGCGGCTGGAGGCCGGCGAGGGCGCCGAACGGGCGTTGGGCATGTTCATCAATACCCTGCCACTGCGCCTGGACCTGGCCGGCGTCAGCCTGGGCGATGCGCTCCAGGCCACCCAACAGCGGCTCAGCGCGCTGCTGGCCCACGAGCACGCCTCGCTGGCCCTGGCCCAGCGTTGCAGCGGCGTGCCGGCCCCGGCGCCGTTGTTCAGCGCCATGCTCAATTACCGTCACGGCCAGGTGGCCGATGAGGCGCGGCGCCTGGACTGGCAAGGTATCGAGTTCCTCGACGGCCAGGAGCGCAGCAACTACCCGCTGAGCCTGAGCGTCGATGACATGGGCGAGCGCCTGCGCCTGGTGGCCATGGCCCCGGCCACGGTGGGCGCGATGCGCGTGTGCGAACAACTGCAACAGGTGCTGCAGGCGCTGGCCGACGGGCTGGACAGCCAGCCTGGGCAGGCGCTGCTGGCGCTGCCGGTGCTGCTCGCCAGCGAGCGTGAGTACCTGCTGCGAACCTGCAATGCCACGGCGCAGCCCCATGACCTTGGGCAACCGTTCCAGCGGCTGTTCGAGCAGCAGGCCGCGCGTACCCCGGATGCGATTGCCGTGCAGGCTGCGGGTCGGTCACTGAGCTACGCCCAGTTGAACGCCCAGGCCAACCAGTTGGCCCACCACCTGATCGAACTGGGGGTGGGCCCCGACGCGCGGGTGGCGGTCTGCATCGAGCGCGGCTTGCCGCTGGTGGTCGGTCTGCTGGCCATCCTCAAGGCCGGCGGCGCTTATGTGCCGCTCGATCCGGACTACCCGGCCGAGCGGGTGCGGCACATGCTCAACGACAGCCAGCCCCGCGCGGTGCTGGTGCAGGGCGCCACCCGCGGCTTGCCAGGCGAACTGGCAGTGCCGCTGGTCGACCTCGACCAGCCGGGCTGGTGTGCCCAGGCCGAGGATAACCCCATGGTCCCTGGCCTGAGCGCCAGCCACCTGGCCTATGTGATCTACACCTCCGGTTCCACCGGGGTGCCCAAGGGCGTGATGGTCGAGCACCGCAACCTGGTCAACCTGGTGCGCTGGAGCCAGCGCCAGTTCCCGGTCGAGGGCGCGGTGCTGCACAAGACGCCGGTGAGCTTCGACGCCTCGGTGTGGGAGCTGTTCTGGCCGCTGTGCAGCGGCCTGCGCCTGGTGCTGGCGCGCCCGGATGGCCAGCGCGACCCGCAGTACCTGGTCGAGCTGATCGAGCGCCAGCAGGTTGGCGTGGTGCAGTTCGTGCCGGCCTTGCTCCAGCAGTTCCTCGAGCAGCCGGACAGCGCCCGTTGCACCCACCTCAGTGATATCGTCTGTGGCGGCGGCGAACTGACCGAAGCCCTGGTGCGCCTGGTGCGCGAGCGCCTGCCGCAGGTGCGCCTGCACAACGTCTACGGCCCCACCGAGACCACCGTGGATTGCAGCGTCTGCACGCTGCATCCCGAGGATGCGCTGCCGCAGGGCGCACTGCCGATCGGCCGGCCGATCGACAACACCCGCCTGTATGTACTCGACGCCCACGACCAGCCCGTGCCCTGGGGCGTGGTCGGCCAGCTGCACATCGGCGGCGCCGGTGTCGCCCGTGGCTACCTTGGCTTGGCGCAGCAACAGGCCGAGCGTTTCATCGCCAGCCCGTTCAACCCCGATGAGCGCCTGTACCGCAGTGGCGACCGGGTTCGCCAGCTGGCCGACGGCACCTTGCAGTTCCTTGGCCGTATCGACCACCAGGTCAAGCTGCGCGGCCTGCGTATCGAGCCCGGCGAGATCGAAGCCTGCCTGAACCGGGTGCCCGGTGTCGGCGAGGCGCTGGTGCTGGTGCAGGAGCACCCGCACAGTGGCCCGCGGCTGGTCGCCTACCACACAGGTCAAGCGCAGGCCGCCGACAGCTTGCGCGCGGCGCTGCTGCTGCAGCTGCCGGAGTACATGGTGCCGGCGCTGTTCGTCCACCTGGCGGCCATGCCGCTGACCCCCAACGGCAAGCCCGACCGCAAGGCCTTGCCAGTGCCTGACGTGCAGCCGAGCCAGTACCAGGCGCCCGAGGGCGAGACCGAAACCTTGCTGGCCGACATCTGGGCGCAGTTGCTGGGCGTCGAGCGGGTCGGGCGCCACGACAACTTCTTCGCCCTCGGTGGCCACTCGCTGCTGGCGGTCAGCCTCACCGCGCGCCTGCGCCAGGCCGGGTTGCAGGTGGATGTTCGCACCCTGTTCGGCCAGCCGAGCGTGGCGGCCCTGGCGGCGACCCTCGGCCAAGGCCAGGAGGTGCCGGTAGCGGCCAACCTGATCCCGGCGGGCTGCACCCACATCACCCCCGAGTTGCTGCCGCTGATCGAGCTGGACCAGGCGGCGATCGAGCAGATCGTCGCCTGCGTGCCGGGCGGTGCGGCCAACGTGCAGGATATCTATCCGCTGGCACCGCTGCAGGAGGGCATCCTCTACCTGCACCTGAGCAGCGCCGCCGCCGACCCCTATGCCTTGCGCGCGCACTTGCGCTTCGACAGCCCGGCGCGCCTGAGCGCATTCGCCCAGGCCCTGGAGCAGGTCATCGCGCGGCACGACATCCTGCGCACCGCGGTGCTCTGGGAAGGCCTGGCGCAGCCGGTGCAAGTGGTCTGGCGCCAGGCGCCACTGCAGCTGCTGCCACTGGAGGCGCGCCACCTGGCGCGCCTGGACCTGGCCCAGGCGCCGCTGATCCGCCTGTTGCATCGCCCCGAGGCGGGCAGTACGCGGGTCGAGGCGGTGTTGCAGTTCCACCATATCGTCCTCGACCACGTCGCCATGCAGGCCGTGCAGGCCGAGATGCGCAGCTACCTGCTAGGGCAGGACCTGCCGTTGCCGCCTTCGGTGCCCTATCGCAACTACGTGGTGCAGGCGCGCCAGGGCGTCAGCGAAGCGCAGCACGAGGCGTTTTTCCGCGCGCAATTGGGCGATATCGATGAACCGAGCCTGCCGTTCGGCCTGCGCGAGGTGCAGGGCGACGGCCCGGCCAGCGAGCTGGCCGAGGTGGCGTTCGCCGGCCAGCGCTACCAGCGCCTGCGCGAACAGGCGCGGCAGTTGGGGGTGAGCAACGCCTGCCTGCTGCACCTGGCCTGGGCGCGGCTGCTGGCGGCCGCCTGCGGCAAGGACCGGGTGGTGTTCGGCACGGTGCTGCTGGGCCGCCTGCACGGCGGCGAGGGCAGCGAGCGGGCACTGGGGATGTTCATCAATACCTTGCCGCTGCGCGTCGAGCTGGCGGGGGTCAGCGTGCGCGAAGGCGTGCAGGCGCTACAGCGCGACCTGTCGGCGCTGCTGGTGCACGAGCACGCCTCGCTGGCCCTGGCCCAGCGGTGCAGCCAGGTGGCCGCGCCGTTGCCGTTGTTCAGCGCCATGCTCAACTACCGCCAAAGCACGCGGGCGAGCGTGCAGGCGCAGGCCTGGCAAGGCATCGAGACCCTGGGCAGCGAAGGGCACAGCAACTACCCGCTGGCCCTGGATGTCGACGACTTCGGCGACGGCCTGTGCCTGGGCGTGCGGGTGACGCCACAGGTCGGCGCGCAGCGGCTCTGCGGGCAGTTGCTGCACGTGCTCGACGGCCTGTTGCAGGCCTTGGAACACCAGCCCCACGGCGCCTTGACCGGGGTGCCGGTGCTGGAGCCGGCCGAGCGCCGCCAGCTGCTGCACGGCTTCAACGACACGGCGCGGGCTTACCACCTGGAGCAAACGCTGCATGGCTTGATCGAGGCCCAGGTACGGCGCACGCCGGACGCGCTGGCGGTCACGGCCGAGGAGGGCGTGCTCAGTTATCGCCAGCTGGATGAACAGGCCAACCGCCTGGCCCATCACCTGATCGAGTTGGGGGTGAAGCCCGATGATCGGGTGGCGATTTGCGTCGAACGCGGGCTGTCGATGGTGATTGGCCTGTTGGCCATCCTCAAGGCGGGCGGCGCTTATGTACCGGTCGATCCTGAATACCCGGCCGAGCGCATTGGCCATATGCTCAGCGACAGCGCGCCGGTGGCGGTGCTGGTGCAGGCGGCCACCCGCGCGGTGGCCGCGGGCGCACGCCAGGTCGATCTCGACCAGCCCACCTGGCTGGCGCAGCCGGCCACGGCGCCGCAGGTAGCCGGGCTGACCCCGCGCCACCTGGCCTATGTGATCTACACCTCCGGCTCCACCGGCCTGCCCAAGGGCGTGATGAACGAGCACGCCGGGGTGGTCAACCGCCTGTTGTGGATGCAGGACGCCTATCCGTTGGGCGCCGCCGACGTGGTCCTGCAGAAGACCCCGTTCAGCTTCGACGTGTCGGTGTGGGAGTTGCTCTGGCCGCTGCAAACCGGCGCCCGGCTGGTGATGGCCCGCCCCGGTGGGCACCGCGACCCCGAGTACCTGCGCGAGGTGATCCGCGCCGAGCAGGTCAGCACCTTGCACTTCGTGCCGTCGATGCTGGATGTGTTCCTCGCCCATGGCCAGGTGCAGCCTGAACGCCTCAAGCGCGTGCTGTGCAGCGGCGAAGCGCTGCCCGGTAGCCTGGTGCGCAGGTTCCAGGCGCAGCTGCCGAGCGTCGAGCTGCACAACCTCTACGGCCCGACCGAAGCGGCGGTGGACGTCAGCGCCTGGCACTGCCTGACGGCGCCGGACAACACGCCGATCGGCAAGCCGATCGCCAACACCACCCTGTACGTGCTCGATGCCCATGGCCAACCGGTGCCGCGCGGCGTGCCGGGCGAGCTGTACATCGGCGGCGTGCAGGTGGCCCGTGGCTACCTCAACCGCGCCGAGCTCACCGCCGAGCGCTTCATCGACGACCCGTTCGCCGACCGTGCCGGCGCGCGCCTGTATCGCACCGGCGACCTGGCCCGGCACCTGGCCGATGGCAACCTCGAGTACCTGGGGCGTAATGACGACCAGGTCAAGATCCGTGGTCTACGTATCGAACTGGGCGAGATCCAGGCCTGCCTGACGGCGGTCGCGGGAATCAAGGAGACCGTGGTGCTGGCCCGTGAGCAGCGCCTGGTGGCGTACTACACCGGCGTGGCATATACCGCCGAGGCGCTGCGCGCCGCGCTGCTGACCCAGTTGCCGGACTTCATGGTGCCAGCTTCGTTCACCCACCTGGAGGCACTGCCGCTGAGCCCCAACGGCAAGCTCGACCGCAAGGCCCTGCCTGCGCCCGATATGCCGCAGCAGGCCTATGAAGCGCCGCAAGGCGAGGTCGAGGTACTGTTGGCGCAGCTGTGGCGCGAACTGCTGGGCGTGGCCCAGGTTGGCCGGCAGGACAACTTCTTCGAACTGGGCGGCCACTCGCTGCTGGCCGTGACCCTGACCGCGCGGATGCGCAAGGCCGGGCTGGCGGCGGACATCCGCGTGCTGTTCGGCCAGCCGACCCTGGCGGCGCTGGCCGCGGCAGTGGGCGGCGAGGTGACGGCGCAGGTACCCGCCAACCGGATCCCGGCCGGCTGCACGCGCATCACCACCGACATGCTGCCGTTGGCGAGCCTGGATCAGTCGGCCCTCGACAGCCTGGTGCAAGGCATTCCCGGCGGCGCGGCCAATGTGCAGGACCTCTACGCCCTGGCGCCGCTGCAACAGGGCATCCTCTATCACCACCTGGCCAGCGCCGAGGTCGACCCCTATGTGCTGCAGATGGGCTTCGCCTTCGCCGGCCAGGCCGAGCTGGACGCCTTTGTCGCGGCGCTCAACCAGGTGATCGCGCGCCACGACATCCTGCGCACCAGCGTGCACTGGCAAGGGCTGGACGAGGCCGTGCAGGTGGTCTGGCGCGAGGCGCGCCTGGCCATCGAGCCGGCACTGGACGAGGTGCGCCTGGACATGGGGCGCGCGCCGCTGCTGCACCTGAGCAGTAGCCGGGTGCATGGCCGATTGCAGGCGACCCTGTTGCTGCACCATATCTTGCTCGACCACGCCGCCCTGGAGCTGCTGGTGGCCGAGGTCGCCGATGTGCTGCTGGGCCGTGAACCCCAGGGCGACAGCGTGCCGTACCGCAACTACGTGGCCCAGGCGCGCCTGCGCGACGATGGCCAGGCCCAGGAAGCGATGTTCCGCGAGCTGCTCGGTGATATCGACGAGCCAACCGATGTGTTCGGCCTGCGCGACACCCTGGGTGATGGTCGCCAGGTGCTTGAGTACCGGCAGCGGCTGGATGACGCGCTGGCCGGGCACCTGCGCGAGCAGGCGCGGGCCTTGGGCGTCAGCGTCGCCAGCCTGGTCCACCAGGCCTGGGGGCAGGTGCTGGCGCAGTTGTCCGGGCGTCAGGAGGTGGTGTTCGGCACCGTGCTGCTTGGCCGCCTGCAGGGTGGCGAGGGCGCCGAGCGGGCCCTGGGCATGTTCATCAACACCTTGCCGTTGCGGGTCAGTGTTGGTGCGGCCGGCGTCGCCGAGGGCGTGCGCTTGACCCACCAGCGCCTGGCGCGCCTGCTCGCCCATGAGCAGGCCTCGCTGGCCCTGGCCCAGCGCTGCAGCGGCGTGCCGGCGGCGCAGGCGCTGTTCACCAGCCTGCTCAACTACCGCCATAGCGCGGCGGGCAGTGCCGAGCAGGCGCGGGCCTGGGACGGCATCGAGCTGCTGGCCGCCCACGAGCGCAGCAACTATCCGCTGGTGGTGAACGTCGACGACCTGGGCAGTGGCTTGCTGCTGACTGTGCAGGCGGTGCCCGAGGTGGATGGGGCGCAGGTTGGCCAGTTGTTGCAGGCCGCCCTGGCGGGCCTGGCCGAGGCACTGCAAGCGGCACCGGCGACGCCGTTGCACGCTGTCGTCGCGCTGCCCGCCGCGGAGCGCGAGCGGGTACTGCGCCAATTCAACGCCAGCCGCCGCGAATACCCGCACCAGGTGGCGCTGCACGGGCTGTTCGAAGCCCATGCCAAGGTCAGCCCCGAAGCGCTGGCGGTGATCCATGGCAGCCGGCGCTGGAGCTACCAGGCGCTGAACCAGCAGGCCAACCGTCTGGCAGGCCACTTGCTGGAACTGGGCGTGCAGGCCGGCGAGCGGGTGGCATTGCTGTTGCCACGTTCGTTCGACCTGCTGGCGGCGCAGTTGGCCGTGAGCAAGTGCGGCGCGGTGTTCGTGCCGCTGGATGGCAACGCGCCGCTGGAGCGCCAGGCGTTCATGGTCAAGGACAGCCAGGCGCGGCTGCTGCTGACCCACCGCGACCAGGCGCAAGTGGAGGGCGCGCGGCGCGTAGAGCTGGACCGCCTCGAGCTGGACGGCTATGCCTGCGCAGACCTGGGGCTGGCGGTGGAGGCCGGCAGCGCGGCGTACATCATGTACACCTCGGGTTCCACCGGCACGCCGAAGGGTGTGCAGGTGCCGCACCGGGCCATCGTGCGCCTGGTGATCAACAACGGCTTTGCCGATTTCAACAGCCAGGACCGCGTGGCCTTCGCCTCCAACCCGGCGTTCGACGCCAGCACCCTGGAAGTCTGGGCGCCGCTGCTCAATGGTGGCGCGGTGGTGGTGATCGAGCAGGACCAGGTGCTGTCGCGCCAGGCCTTGCGCGAGGCGCTGCTGAGCCAGGGCGTGACGGTGCTGTGGCTGACGGCTGGCTTGTTCCACCAGTTCGCCGACGACCTGCTGCCGGCCTTCAGGCAGCTGCGCTACCTGATGGTGGGGGGCGATGTGCTGGACCCGGCGGTGATCGCCCGGGTGCTGCGCGACGGTGCGCCGCAGCACCTGCTCAACGGCTACGGCCCGACTGAGGCGACGACCTTCAGCACCACCCACGAGATCACCCAGGTGGGCGAGGGCAGCATCCCGATCGGCAAGCCGATTGGCAACGCCCGTTGCTATGTGCTGGACGCCCATCAGCAGTTGCTGCCGGTGGGCGCCGTTGGCGAGCTGTACATCGCCGGCGACGGCGTGGCCCTGGGTTACCTGGGCCAGCCTGAGCTGACCGCCGAGCGCTTCCTGGCGGACCCGTTCAACGGCGGCAGCATGTACCGCAGTGGCGACCTGGTCTGCTGGCAGGCAGACGGCACCTTGCGCTACCTGGGCCGGGCCGACCAGCAGGTCAAGCTGCGCGGCTTCCGTATCGAGCTGGGCGAGATCG
>NZ_JAMYBV010000052.1:0-12008 GCF_024126635.1 Pseudomonas sp. VA159-2
CGAGCACCGCCAACGCGGTGCTCGACGGCAGCAGCGAGATGCGCTCGTCGCTGGTGGGCAGCAGCAGCTGGCCCGGCAGGCCCTCGGGCACCGTGCCTTTATGCAGGAACAGGTCATAGCAACTGTGCTCGAGCGCGTCGGGGTTATGCCCGAAGTAGCTGGTCATCGAGCCGTGGGGGTCCAGGTCGACCACGACCACGCGCTTGCCCGCCTCGGCCAGCAGGCCGGCCAGAGCGATGGTGGTGGTGGTCTTGCCGACGCCACCTTTTTGATTGGCTACTGCCCAGACTCTCATAGGACAACTCTTGACTCGTTAATGTCGCCGAACCCTGTGGAAACCGGCTCCCACGGGCACACGGCGACAGAGAATTGACGAGTTATTGCCCCGCCACCGATGCAGGCGTGGCTGGTGCACTTTGTGTGCCAGCCCGGCGCAGCGCGGCATCGGGGGTGGCATTGGCGCTGCCGCTGCCGGTCAGGCTGCGACGCACCTCGAGGTTGCGCGAAATCACCAGGACCACGCGGCGGTTGCGCGCGCGGCCTTCGGCACTGTCGTTGCTGGCCACCGGCTGGTACTCGCCGTAGCCCACCGAGGCCATGCGCGCCGGGTTGACCCCTTCCATGGCCAACAGGCGGACGATGCTCGCCGCCCGCGCCGAGGACAGTTCCCAGTTGGTCGGGTACTGGGCGGTGCGGATCGGCAGGTTGTCGGTGAAGCCCTCGACGTGCACCGGGTTGGCGAACGGCTTGAGGATCTTCGCCACCTTCTCGATGATCTCGAAGGCGACATCGCTGGGCATGGCATCGGCGCTGGCGAACAGCAGCGAGGAGTTGAGCTCGATCTCGACCCACAGCTCGTTGCCGCGCACGGTCATCTGGTTGGACTTGATCAGGTCGCCGAAGGCATCGCGAACATCGTCGCTGATGGTCTTGAGCGGGTCGGCGCTGCTTTGCGCCAGGCCCGCGTCGGTCTGCTCGCTGTCCTTGATCAACGGCTCGGCCGGGCGCACCGACAACGGCCGCTCCTCGCCGATGGGGATCGGCTTCATGGTCCGATCGGGGTCGTTGAACACCCCGATCAGCGCCTGGGAGATGACCTTGTACTTACCCTCGTTGATCGAGGAGATCGAGTACATGACCACGAAGAAGGCGAACAACAGGGTGATGAAGTCGGCATACGACACCAGCCAGCGTTCGTGGTTTTCATGTTCCTCGGTATGACGACGGCGAGCCATGGCTTACTCCATGAAGCCTTGCAGCTTCAGCTCGATCGAGCGCGGGTTCTCGCCTTCGGCGATCGACAGCAGGCCCTCGAGGAGCATTTCACGGTAGCGCGACTGGCGCAGGGTGATGGCCTTGAGCTTGTTGGCGATCGGCAGCAGGATCAGGTTGGCGCTGGCCACGCCATAGATGGTGGCGACGAAGGCCACGGCGATGCCGTTGCCCAGCTGCGACGGGTCGGCCAGGTTGCCCATCACGTGGATCAGGCCCATGACCGCGCCGATGATGCCGATGGTCGGCGCGTAGCCGCCCATGCTCTCGAACACCTTGGCAGCCTGGATGTCACGGGCCTCCTGGGTCAGAAAGTCGACTTCGAGGATGCTGCGGATGGCTTCCGGCTCGGCGCCATCGACCAGCAGTTGCAGGCCCTTGCGCGCATAAGGGTCGGGCTCGGCGTCGGCCACGCCTTCCAGGCCCAGCAGGCCTTCCTTGCGCGCGGTCAGGCTCCAGTTCACCACCCGGTCGATGCCGCCCACCAGGTCGACCCGCGGTGGGAAGAAGATCCAGCGCACGATCTGCAAGGCGCGCTTGAACGACGACAGCGGCGACTGCAGCAGCGCCGCCGCCAGCGTACCGCCCAGCACGATCAGCGCGGCCGGGCCGTTGAGCAGCGCGCCAACGTGGCCACCCTCGAGGAAGTTGCCGCCGACGATGGCGACAAAGGCGAGGATCAGGCCGATAAGGCTGAGGACATCCATCAGACGCACGCCTCGACCAGGTGCTTGCCGATTTCGTCCAGGCTGTACACGGCATCGGCCAGGTTGGCCTTGACGATGGCCATGGGCATGCCATAGATCACGCAGCTGGCTTCATCCTGCGCCCACACGGTGCTGCCGCCCTGCTTGAGCAGGCGCGCGCCTTCGCGACCGTCGGCGCCCATGCCGGTGAGCACCACAGAGAGCACCTTGTCGCCATAGGACTTGGCCGCCGAACCGAAGGTGATGTCGACGCAAGGCTTGTAGTTCAGGCGCTCATCGCCCGGCAGGATCTTCACCGTGCCGCGGCCGTCGACCATCATCTGCTTGCCACCGGGGGCCAGCAGCGCCAGGCCTGGACGCAGCACGTCACCGTCCTCGGCTTCCTTGACGCTGATCTTGCACAGCTTGTCGAGGCGCTCGGCAAAAGCCTTGGTGAAAGCCGCCGGCATGTGCTGGATCAGCACGATCGGCGCCGGGAAGCTGGCCGGCAGTTGCGTGAGCACGCGCTGCAGGGCCACCGGGCCGCCGGTGGAGGTACCAATGGCCACCAGCTTGTAAGGCTTGCGCTTGGGCGCCGGCGAGTGCGCGCCAGCCGGCGCCGCGGCTCGGGCCGGGGCGGCGGCGGTGCGCGCCGGGGCGCTGCTGGCCAAGCTGCTGGCCGGGGCATGGCTGCTGGCCGGCGCGGGCGCGGCGGCCGGGGCCGGGGCGGCATAGGCGCTGAAACGGCGGTTGCTGCGCGAGATGGTGTGGACCTTCTCGCACAGCATCTGCTTGACCTTCTCGGGGTTGCGCGAGATGTCCTCGAAGTTCTTCGGCAGGTAGTCGACCGCGCCGGCGTCCAGCGCATCGAGGGTAACCCGGGCGCCTTCATGGGTCAGCGAGGAGAACATCAGCACCGGCGTCGGGCAGCGCTGCATGATATGCCGCACCGCGGTGATGCCGTCCATCATGGGCATTTCGTAGTCCATGGTGATGACATCGGGCTTGAGCGCCTGCGCCTGGTCGATCGCTTCCTTGCCGTTGGTCGCGGTGCCCACGACCTGGATCGTCGGGTCCGCCGAGAGAATTTCCGAGACACGGCGGCGGAAGAAACCGGAATCATCCACCACCAGGACCTTGACTGCCATAAACACTCCATTAGGCGGCGCACCCGCCTGGGCGCGCCACCGAAATCAAATACGCCGGGCGGCGTAACGCTTAAGCATGCTCGGTACGTCGAGGATCAGCGCAATGCGCCCGTCACCGGTGATGGTGGCGCCGGACATGCCCGGGGTCCCCTGCAGCATCTTGCCCAGCGGCTTGATCACCACTTCTTCCTGGCCGACCAACTGGTCGACGACGAAGCCGATGCGCTGGGTGCCGACCGACAGGATCACCACATGGCCTTCGTGCTGCTCCTCGTGCTCGTGGTCCTGGACCAGCCAGCGCTTGAGGTAGAACAGCGGCAGCGCCTTGTCGCGCACGATCACCACTTCCTGGCCGTCGACCACGTTGGTGCGCGACAGGTCGAGGTGGAAGATCTCGTTGACGTTGACCAGCGGGAAGGCGAACGCCTGGTTGGCCAGCATCACCATCAGCGTCGGCATGATCGCCAGGGTCAGCGGCACCTTGATGACGATCTTCGAGCCCTGGCCCTTGGCCGAGAAGATGTTGATCGAGCCGTTGAGCTGGGAAATCTTGGTTTTCACCACGTCCATGCCGACGCCGCGGCCGGACACGTCGGAAATCTCGGTCTTGGTCGAGAAGCCCGGGGCGAAGATCAGGTTGTAGCAGTCCGACTCGCTCAGGCGGTCGGCCGCGTCCTTGTCCATCAGGCCCTTTTCCACGGCCTTGGCCCGCAGCACGCTGGGGTCCATGCCCTTGCCGTCGTCGGAGATCGACAGCAGGATGTGGTCGCCCTCCTGCTCGGCGGACAGCACCACGCGGCCTGTGCGCGCCTTGCCGGCGGCCTCGCGTTCATCGGGCATCTCGACGCCATGGTCGACGGCGTTGCGCACCAGGTGCACCAACGGGTCGGCCAGGGCCTCGACCAGGTTCTTGTCCAGGTCGGTCTCTTCACCGACCAGCTCCAGGTTGATCTCTTTCTTGAGCTGGCGGGCCAGGTCGCGGACCAGGCGCGGGAAGCGGCCGAAGACTTTCTTGATCGGCTGCATGCGGGTCTTCATGACCGCGGTCTGCAGGTCGGCGGTGACCACGTCGAGGTTGGACACGGCCTTGGACATGGCCTCGTCGCCGCTGTTCAGGCCCAGGCGCACCAGGCGGTTACGCACCAGCACCAGTTCGCCGACCATGTTCATGATTTCGTCCAGGCGCGCGGTGTCGACCCGCACGGTGGTTTCCGCTTCGCTGGCGCCATGCTTCTCGGCGGCAGCGGCCGGCGCACGGGCTGGCGCAGCAGGCTTGGCGGCAGGTGCCGGTGCGGCGGCGGCAGGCGCCGGCGCTGGCTTGGCAACCGGCTTGACCTCGGCCTTGGGCGCCGCCGGCGCGGCAGCCACGGCGGCGGCAGGGGCCTCGGCCGCGACGGCGTCGCCGGAAAACTTGCCCTTGCCGTGCAGCTGGTCCAGCAGCGCTTCGAATTCGTGTTCGCTGATGTTTTCGTCGCCTGCGGCAACTGGCGCGGCACTGGCGGGCGCTGCGGCCGCCGGCAGGGCGTCGACGGCAAAGGTGCCCTTGCCGTGCAACTGGTCGAGCAGCGACTCGAACTCATCGTCGGTGATTTCGTCGCTGCTCGGCGCTGCGGCCGCAGGCTCGCTGACGGCCGCTTCAGCCGAAAACTGGCCCTTGCCATGCAACTGGTCGAGCAGCGACTCGAACTCGGCGTCGGTGATTTCGTCACCCTCGCCAGTGACCTGCTCGCCTTGCAACTGCTCGTGAACGGCTGCTTCGGTCTTGACCGCATCCAGCGAATCGAGCAGTTGCTCGAACTCGGTGTCGGTGATGTCGGGCTCGGCGGCCGCTGCTTCGGCGACCGGCTCGGCCTCGACCACCGCAGCCGGTGCTTCGGCGCCACCCGGCTCGGCCAGGCGCGACAGCGCCGCCAGCAGTTCCGGGGTGGCCGGGGTCACGGCGCTACGCTCGCGCACCTGGCCGAACATGCTGTTGACCGTGTCGAGTGCCTCGAGCACCACGTCCATCAGCTCGGCATCGACCCGGCGCTCCCCTTTGCGCAGGATGTCGAACACGTTCTCGGCGATATGGCAGCACTCCACCAGCTCGTTGAGCTGGAGGAAGCCGGCGCCCCCTTTTACAGTGTGGAAACCGCGGAAAATCGCATTGAGCAGGTCCGCGTCATCGGGCCGGCTTTCCAGCTCGACCAGTTGCTCGGACAGTTGCTCGAGGATTTCGCCGGCTTCTACCAGGAAATCCTGGAGGATTTCTTCATCGGCGCCGAAGCTCATTAAACGTGCTCCTTAAAAACCCAGGCTGGACAGCAGATCATCGACATCGTCCTGACCGGACACGACGTCTTCACGCTTATCGGCATGAATCTGCGGACCTTCACCCCGAGTCGGATGTTTTTCTTGATCTTTTTCAGCACGCAGCTGCTGGTGGTCATGTTCGATGCCGGCAAAGCGGTCGACCTGACTGGCCATCAGCACGAGCTTGAGCAGATTGCTTTCTACTTCGGTAACCAGCGCGGTCACCCGCTTGATCACCTGGCCGGTCAGGTCCTGATAGTCCTGAGCCAGCAGAATGTCGTTGAGGTGGCCCGAGACCTTGCGGTTGCCTTCGGCACTGTGCGTCAGGAAACTGTCGACGCGCTTGACCAGCTCGCGGAATTCCGGCGCCGCCACTTCGCGGCGCATGAAGCGCTGCCAGTCGGCGGACAGGTCCTGGGCCTCGCTCGCCAGTGCGTTGAGCACCGGGGTGCTCTCCTCTACCAGGTCCATGGTGCGGTTGGCGGCACCTTCGGTGAGGCGCACCACGTAGGAGAGGCGCTCGGTGGCATCGGTGATCTGCGAGACTTCCTCGGCCTGCGGCATCGCCGGGTCGATCTGGAAGCTGACGATCGCGCTGTGCAGCTCGCGGGTAAGCTTGCCCACCTCCTGGTACAGGCCGCGGTCGCGGGTCTGGTTCAGTTGGTGGATCAGCTGCACGGCCTCGCCGAACCGGCCGCGCTCAAGGCTCTCGACCAGTTCCTGGGCATGCTTTTTCAGGGTTGATTCGAACTCACCCAGCGAGTTGTTGATTGACTCCATGGCGCCCCCTGACGTGACTCAGCCGTTGACGCGTTCGAAGATCTTCTCGATCTTTTCTTTGAGCACCTGGGCGGTGAAAGGCTTGACCACATAGCCATTGACGCCGGCCTGGGCCGCTTCGATGATCTGGTCGCGCTTGGCCTCGGCAGTCACCATCAGCACGGGCATGCCCTTGAGACGGTCGTGGGCACGCACCTTGCGCAGCAGGTCGATACCGGACATGCCAGGCATGTTCCAGTCGGTCACCAGGAAGTCGTAATGCCCGGCTTCGAGCATCGGCAGCGCCGTGGTGCCGTCGTCGGCCTCTTCGGTATTGGTGAAGCCCAGATCACGCAACAGGTTCTTGATGATCCGCCGCATCGTCGAAAAGTCGTCAACGATGAGGATTTTCATGTCTTTGTTCAATTAGACCTCCAAGCAGTCTTAAACGCGCTCGGCGCCGAGCGCGCAGTCAATCAATTCGGCACCACAAAATACGACTGCATCGAACCTTGGCTCAACGCGCCCGCCATTCACCCAGACGGCTGCGCAGACGTGCCGCGCACTGGCTGTGCAACTGGCTGACACGCGACTCGCTGACCCCCAGCACCTCACCGATTTCCTTGAGGTTCAGCTCTTCGTCGTAGTACAGCGCCAGGACCAGGCGCTCGCGCTCCGGCAGGTTGGCGATGGCATCGGCCAGGGCGGCCTGAAAGCGCTCGTCCTCCAGGTCTCGCGATGGCTCCAGCTGGCCGCTGGCTCCGTCCTCGTGCAGCCCTTCGTGTTCGCCGTCCTGCAGCAGGTCGTCGAAACTGAACAGGCGGCTGCCCAAGGTGTCGTTCAGAATCCCGTAGTAATCATCGAGACTCAATTGGAGTTCGGCAGCAACCTCGTGATCTTTAGCGTCGCGACCGGTCTTTGCTTCGACACAGCGAATCGCATCGCTGACCATGCGCGTGTTGCGGTGCACCGAACGCGGCGCCCAATCGCCCTTGCGCACCTCGTCGAGCATGGCGCCACGGATACGAATACCGGCGTAGGTCTCGAAGCTGGCGCCCTTGCTGGCGTCGTACTTGTTGGCGACTTCCAGCAGGCCGATCATGCCGGCCTGGATCAGGTCCTCGACCTGGACATTGGCCGGCAACCGGGCCAGCAGGTGGTAGGCGATGCGCTTGACCAGCGGCGCGTAGCGTTCGACCAGCTCGTACTGGGCGTCCTTCGCCGCCTTGCTGTACATCTTGAAACCGCTCGCGTTCATAGCACCGGCCCTGCGCTGGTGGGTTGCACCAGGCGCTCGACGAAGAACTCCAGATGGCCCCGCGGGTTGGCAGGCAGCGGCCAGCTGTCGACCTTCTGCGCAATGGCCTTGAAGGCCAGCGCGCACTTGGACCGAGGGAAGGCCTCATAGACCGCCCGCTGCTTCTGCACCGCCTTGCGCACGCATTCGTCGTAAGGCACGGCGCCAACGTATTGTAGGGCGACGTCGAGGAAGCGATCCGTGACCTTGGTCAACTTGGCGAAAAGGTTGCGACCCTCCTGCGGGCTCTGGGCCATGTTGGCCAGCACGCGGAACCGATTCATGCCGTAGTCGCGGTTGAGCAGCTTGATCAGGGCGTAGGCATCGGTGATCGAGGTGGGTTCGTCGCACACCACCAGCAGCACTTCCTGGGCGGCGCGAACGAAGCTGACCACCGAGTCACCGATACCCGCGGCGGTATCGATCACCAGCACGTCGAGGTTGTCGCCGATCTCGCTGAAGGCCTGGATCAGCCCGGCATGCTGCGCCGGCGCCAGGTGCACCATGCTTTGCGTGCCGGAGGCCGCCGGCACGATGCGCACACCGCCCGGCCCCTGCAACAGCACGTCGCGCAGTTCGCAGCGGCCCTCGATGACATCGGCGAGGGTGCGTTTGGGCGTGAGCCCCAGCAGCACGTCGACATTGGCCAGGCCCAGGTCGGCGTCCAGCAACATGACCCGGCGGCCGAGCTCGGCCAGCGCCAGGGACAGGTTCACTGAAACGTTAGTCTTGCCGACGCCACCTTTGCCACCGGTCACGGCGATCACCTGTACGGGATGCATGCTACCCATGTCTGTTCTTTACCTTGTCTCGCTTGGACCCAGGCCACATGAGGGGCTGAACAGTCAAGGCCACGGTCCGGCCGGACAACCCCATGATGTAGGTACTTTGCACAGTATTCACCCTCAACCCGCGCGTTTGCCAGGGTTGTGGTACAGATCAGCGAACATGTCGGCCATGGCCTCGTCGCTGGGCTCGTCCTGCAGCTGCACGCTGACCGCGCGGCTCACCAGCTGGTGCTTGCGCGGTAACTGCAGGTCGTCGGGAATGCGCGGGCCATCGGTCAGATAGGCCACCGGCAATTCGTGACGGATGGCCAGGCTCAGCACTTCGCCAAGGCAGGCCGTTTCGTCCAGTTTGGTCAGGATGCACCCGGCCAGGCCGCAGCGCTTGTAGCTGTGGTAGGCGGCAGTGAGCACCTGTTTCTGGCTGGTGGTTGCCAGCACCAGGTAATTCTTCGCGGCGATACCGCGCCCGGCCAGGGTTTCCAGCTGCATGCGCAGGGCCGGGTCGCTGGCCTGCAGGCCGGCGGTGTCGATCAGCACCACGCGCTTGCGCAGCAATGGTTCGAGGGCCTGGGCCAGCGACTCGCCCGGGTCGACGTAGGTGACCGGCACGTTAAGGATTCGCCCCAGGGTCTTGAGCTGTTCCTGGGCGCCGATACGGAAGCTGTCCATGCTCACCAGCGCCAGGTTGTTCGCGCCGTACTTGAGCACATAGCGTGCGGCCAGCTTGGCCAGGGTGGTGGTCTTGCCCATGCCGGCCGGGCCGACCATGGCAATTACCCCGCCCTCTTCGATGGGCTCGATCTCGGGCACGTCGATCATCCGCGCCAGGTGCGCCAGGACCATGCGCCAGGCCTGGCGTGGCTCTTCGATTTCGGCGGTGAGCTCGAGCAGTTCGCGGGCCAGGCCACCGGACAGGCCCAGGCGCTGCAGGCGGCGCCAGAGATTGGCCTGCTGCGGCTTGCTGCCCTGCAGTTGGCTCCAGGCCAGCGAACCGAGCTGGACTTCGAGCAGCTCGCGCAGGCCATTGAGCTCGAAGCGCATGGCGTCGAACAGGCGTGGGTCGACCGCCGCCGCGGCCGGAGCAGCCACTGGCGCGGGTTCATCGACCTGCGGCTCGATCAGCGGCTCGGACGCGGTCAGCGACTGGCCGGCAAACAGCTGGCGATTGCCGCCCTCGCCCGCTTCGCCACGGCCGCTCAGTTCGGCCTGGGCGGTGACGATGCGCGACTGGGTCTTGCGCAGCTCGTCTTCCAGCTCGACGTTGGGCACGCGCGGGGCCAGGGCGGACAGCTTGTAGTCCAGCGCAGCCGTCAGTTCGACACCGCCAGCGATGCGCCGATTGCCGATGATGGCGGCGTCGGAGCCGAGCTCATCACGGACCAGCTTCATGGCCTGACGCATATCGGCGGCGAAAAAACGCTTAACTTGCATAACCCACTACCTCAGCCATTGGGGCCCACGGTGGCAACGATGGTGACTTGCTTGTTGTCAGGTATTTCCTGATACGCCAAAACATGCAAATTCGGTACAGCCAGGCGGCCGAAGCGCGACAGCATGGCGCGGATCGGGCCGGCAACCAGGAGGATGGCCGGCTGGCCCTGCACTTCCTGGCGCTGGGCGGCTTCGATCAACGAACGCTGCAGCTTTTCGGCCATGCTCGGCTCAAGAAGAACACCGTCTTCCTGACCTTGCCCGGCCCTTTGCAAACTATTGAGCAAAATCTGTTCCAACCTTGGCTCCAAGGTGATCACAGGCAGCTCGGACTCAACGCCGACAATGCTTTGCACGATGGCGCGACACAATCCGACACGCACCACCGCCACCAGTGCGGCGGTATCTTGACTCTTGTTCGCATTATTGGCGATGGCTTCGGCAATGCTGCGGATGTCGCGCACCGGCACCTGCTCGGCAAGCAACGCCTGCAACACCTTGAGCAGCCCCGACAAGGAAATGACACCCGGCACCACTTCCTCGGCCAGTTTCGGCGAGACCTTGGCCAGCACCTGCAGCAATTGCTGCACCTCCTCATGCCCGATCAGTTCATGGCAGTGCTTCTGCAAGATCTGGTTGAGGTGCGTGGCGACCACGGTACTGGCGTCCACCACGGTGTAGCCCAGCGACTGCGCCTGGGCGCGTTGGCCAACATCGATCCACACCGCCTCCAGGCCGAATGCCGGGTCGTGCGCGGCGATGCCATTTAGGGTGCCGAACACCTGGCCGGGGTTGATCGCCAGCTCCCGGTCCGGATAGATCTCGGCCTCGGCCAGGATCACCCCCATCAGGGTCAGGCGGTAGGCGCTGGGGGCCAGGTCGAGGTTGTCGCGAATATGCACGGTGGGCATGAGGAAGCCCAGGTCCTGGGAAAGCTTCTTGCGCACGCCCTTGATGCGCGCCAGCAACTGGCCACCCTGATTGCGGTCGACCAGCGGGATCAGGCGGTAGCCGACCTCCAGGCCGATCATGTCGATGGGAGTGACGTCGTCCCAGCCCAGTTCCTTGGTTTCCATGGCGCGCTGCGGCGAGGGCAGCAGATCCTGCTGGCGCTGGGCTTCCTCCAGCGCAACCACCTTGGCCTTCTGCTGCTTCTTCCAGACCAGATAAGCCCCCCCACCGGCCAACGCCCCGAGGCTGAGGAAGGCCACGTGGGGCATGCCTGGCACCAGGCCCATGACGATCATCAGCGCCCCGGAAACCGCCAAGGCCTTGGGCGAATCGAACATCTGCCGGTTGATCAGCTTGCCCATGTCCTCGGAGCCGGAGGCGCGGGTGACCATGATCGCGGCGGCGGTGGACAGCAGCAGCGAGGGCAACTGCGCCACCAAACCGTCACCGATGGTCAGCAGGGCATAGACCTTGCCGGCGTCGCCGAAGGTCATGCCGTGTTGCAGCATGCCGATGAGCATGCCGCCGATCAGGTTGATGAACAGGATCAGCAAGCCGGCGATGGCATCACCGCGCACGAACTTGCTGGCACCGTCCATCGAGCCGTAGAACTCGGCTTCCTGGGCAACTTCGGCGCGGCGGGCCTTGGCCTGGACCTGGTCGATCAAGCCGGCGTTGAGGTCGGCGTCGATGGCCATCTGCTTGCCGGGCATGGCGTCGAGGGTGAAGCGCGCGCTGACCTCGGAGATGCGCCCGGCGCCCTTGGTCACCACCACGAAGTTGATGATCATGAGGATGGCGAACACCACCGCACCGACGACGTAGTTGCCGCCGATCACCACTTCGCCGAAGGCCTGGATCACCTTGCCGGCGGCACCGTGGCCTTCTTGGCCGTGGAGCATGACCACGCGGGTGGAGGCGACGTTGAGGGCCAGGCGCAACAGGGTCGCCACCAGCAGGATGGTGGGGAACGCGGCGAAGTCCAATGGACGCAGGGCGTAGACGCAGACCAGCAGGACCACGATCGACAGGGCGATGTTGAAGGTGAAGAATACGTCGAGCAGGAACGGTGGTATCGGCAACATCATCATTGCCAACATCACCAGCAGCAGCAGCGGCACGCCCAGGTTGCCCCGGCCGAGACCGGCCAGGTTGTTGCGGGCGTTGCTGATTAACTGAGTGCGATCCACCGCGAGTCCTCTTCAAGCAAAACTTTGACGCCTGTGTGGCGCCTGGCGCTGCCTTTGCAAGAAGCTTTCCAACTTTTGGGGATGGGGGGTTTTCTTGGGGTTCGGGTTCGGGTTCGGGTTCGGGTTCGGGTTCGGGTTCGGGTTCGGGTTCGGGTTCGGGTTCGGGGATTGTTTTGGTTTTTGTATGCGCATTC
>NZ_JAMYBV010000053.1:0-5388 GCF_024126635.1 Pseudomonas sp. VA159-2
CGCAACTGGCCTACCTGGCCCACCGCATCAACCAGCGCATGTTCCAGCACAAGACCGTGCAGGAGATCATCGCCCAGGTACTGGAAGAGCACGGCATCCTCGCCAACGCCTACCAGTTCCAGCTCGGCGCTATTTACTCAGAGCGCGAGTACTGCGTGCAGTACGACGAGTCCAACCTGCAGTTCATCCAGCGCCTGTGCGAAGAAGAGGGTATCCACTACCACTTCCGCCACAGCGCCGACGGCCACCAGCTGGTGTTCGGCGACGACCAGACGGTGTTCCCCAAGCTGGCCCCGGTACAGTTCCAGCACGACTCCGGACTGGTCGCCGACACGCCGATGATCAAGCGTTTCGCCCTGCGCCTGGAAACCCGCACCAGCAGCGTCACCCGCCGCGACTACGACTTCAAGAAACCGCTGATCCAGCTCGAAGGCAGCGCCGACAGCCATGACGAGCCGGCCCTGGAAGACTACGACTACCCCGGTCGCTTCCTCGACCGCCCGCGTGGCAAGCACTTGGCCACTCGCGCCTTGGAACGCCACCGCAGCGATTACCGCCAGGCGAGCGGCGACAGCGACCAGCCGTTGCTCGCCAGCGGGCATTTCCTGATCCTGAGTGCGCACCCCAATGCTCAGTGGAACGACCTTTGGCTGCTCACCGAAATCCAGCACCAGGGCCGCCAGCCGCAGGTGCTGGAAGAAGCCATCACCAGCGACATCGACCCGCGCTTCGACGGCTTCCAGCAGGGCTACCGCAACTTCTTCGTGGTCACTCCGTGGGAGCAACCTTACCGTCCGCCGCTGAACCATCCGAAGCCTAAGGTGCTCGGCGAGCAGCGTGCGGTGGTCAGCGGCCCGCCCGGCGAAGAGATCTACTGCGACGAATACGGCCGCATCAAGGTGCAGTTTTTCTGGGACCGCGAAGGTCGCGCGGACGACAAGTCCAGCGTGTGGATGCGCGTGGCCAGCAGCTGGGCCGGCCAAGGCATCGCTGGCCTGCAATTACCAAGGGTGGGCATGGAAGTGCTGGTCAGCTTCCTCGAAGGTGACCCCGATCAGCCCCTGGTAACTGGCTGCCTGTACCACGGCGTGAACATGCCGCACTACAAGCTGCCCGAACTCAAGACCCTGGCCACGATCAAGAGCAAGGAATACAAAGGCAGCCGCGGCAACGAACTGCGCATCGACGACACTACCAGCGAAATCAGCATCGCCCTGCGCAGCGACCACGGTGCCAGTGCGTTGAACCTCGGTTACCTGACGCACCCGCGCCCGAGCGGCGGTGCGCCACGCGGTGAAGGCTTCGAGCTGCGCACCGACCGCCACGGCGCCGTGCGCGCCGCCGGTGGCCTGCTGATCACCACCGAGCCCCGCGCCAACGAAGCCAAGCACCACAAGGACCTGCCGGAAACCGCCGAACGCCTGGCCACCGCCAGCGAGCAGCAAGACAGCCTGGCCGAACTGGCCAAGCAGATGCAGGCCCAGGAGCCCGGCGACCAGGACGCCGTGGCCAAGGACCTGCACAAGCAGCACCAAGGCATCCTCGGCAGTGGCCCGGGTGACCTGAGTAAAAACGAGTTCGCCGAATTCACCCAGCCGCACCTGGTGGTCTCGAGCCCCGCCGGCATCGCGCTGACCACTCCCGGCCCCAACCACCTCACCAGCGGCAGCCACCTGGCGCTGAGCAGCACCGGCCACACCAGCATGTCCGTCGGCAAGCGCCTGCTGGCCAGCGCCAGCCAGGGCATGCGCCTGTTTGTGCAGAGCCTCGGCCTACGCCTGGTGGCAGCCTCCGGCGACATCGATTTCCGCTCGCTGAAGGACAACATCAACCTGCTGGCCAAGCTCGACATCACCGCCAACGCCGACCGCATCACCCTCAAGGCCAAGACCGAGCTGGTGGTGCAGGGCGGCGGCAGCGCCACCACCTACAACGCCGGCGGCATCACCCACGTCACCAGCGCCAACTACACCGCCCACGCGGCGCAGTTCGCCCATATCGGCGCGGCGAGCAAGGCCGGCACCTTCCCCGAGCCACCCAAACCGGGCAAAGGCGCGCTGGAGCTGTTCAACCTGTACGCCAACACCAAGGGCATCAAGGCCGGCGACTACGAAGTCACCGACGCCCTGGGCACAGTGCTCAAGGGCTCGCTGGACGGACAGGGTTTCAATGCCGTGTCCGGCGCCGCGCCCGGGCCAGCCTCGGCGAAATTCGGCCTCGACACGGCCGATACCTGGAGCCTGGGCAGCTTCGTCAAAGGCGCTCCATGGCTGAAGCTGCCCATGGCCGAAGAGGGCGCGCCCTCGATGCTCGATTCGATGATCGACACGCTCACGCCTGATGGCAGTGGCGCGACGATGGGCACGCTCAAGCAACTGGCCAGCAGTGGCATGGACGCGGCCAAGAGCGGCATGAGCCTGCTCAAGACCGGGCAGAGCGCTCTGCAGAGTGCACAGCAGGTGCAAGGCGCGCTGAAAGGCGGCGTCGCCGGCCTGCCGCAACTGGCGAGCGCCGCCAGTTCGGCGCTGCCTGCCGCCTCCAGCACCCTGAGCGTCGCGGGCAAGGCCGGTGCCGCCGTGCAGGGGGCCATGGCCAGCCTGCCGAAGCTGCCGGCGCCACCCAAACTCCCCGCCTTCAAGGCACCGAACCTGAACACCCTGACTGACCTGATGCCAGGCGAGCTGATTTCATGACCGAACAGACTTCCCAACCCGGTGGCCGCGAAGTCGCCATCGTTCCCCTGAACGAAATCCACATCGAAGACGTCGGCCGTGGTGCTGCGGTATTCGATGCCTGGCTGCGCGACGTCAGCGACGGCTATGTCACCCTCGAGCGCATCAAGAACGTCGCGGGTGCCTTGCCGGTGGTGGGTAACATCATCGCTCTGGTCGACGCCCTGGGCGATATCGTCACCCTCGCTGAAAGTAAACAGCCCGACCCGTGGGACTGGGTCAGCTTGGGCATCAACCTGATCGGCGTGGTGCCTATTCCACCGAACATGGCGGCCGCGCGCATGAGCCTGCGCCCGATGCTGTTCATGGTGCGCCAGGAAGGCAAGCAGATCCTCGGTGACGCGCTGATCGAGATCATTGCCGGGCACCTGAACGCCGACATCGTCGGTAGCCTGGATGACTTCGTCAGCCAAGCCGAAGGCAAGCTCAAGGAAACCCTGACGGCGGCGGGTGGCAAAGGCGAGGAAATTCTCAACGAGATCTGCAAAGGCCTGGATGCCTTGATCGATGCCGACCTCGACAGCGGCAAGGACCTCGGCGAGGCAGGCAAGAAAGCGAGCAAGGCGGCCGACCAACTGCTGCATGACCCTCTGGCCAGTATCGACAATATCTTCGGCGCGGCCTGGAGCGCCTACAAAGCGGCCGGCAAGGGCGTGGCCAACATGGCCGCCAGCGCGACGATCAGTGAAGAGGCCAAGGTCTACGGCCACAAGCAAGTCGCCAAATTGCGGGTGCTGGCACCCCAGATCAAAAGCGAGATCCTCAAGCTAGGTTCGGCCAGCAACCCGCACTCGATCGAGGCGTTGCGCCTGATCCTGGCGGGCAGCGTGGCACTGTGGCGCAGGCGTAATCCGCAGCTGGTGAACACCAACATCAAGCCCAACTCCACCAGCACCGCGCAGCACCAGGCCACGCAAGGCAAGCTCGAAACCCAGCGCGAGGAAGCGCCGCCAAAGAATGCGGCCAACCGCTGCAAGAACGGCCCTTGCCCGGGGACCACCCGCGACATCAACTTCGCCCTGGGCAGCGAAACCCTGCAGCACGTCGACTTCAGCCTGCCCGGGCCATTCCCGGTCACCTGGGCGCGGACCTACAACTCCCGGCTGGCACAACTCGACGACAGCAGCCTGGGCGCCCGTTGGCTGACCGAGTTCACCACCTGCATCGATGTGGTCGACGATGGCCTGGTGTTCCACGACGTCGACGGTCGTAGTCACCCGTACCCGATGCCCAAACAGGGCAAGCCGCACTATGACCCGATCGAATACCGTGCCCTGGTCCGCACCACCGAGACCCAGATCATCCTCACCCGAGGGCTGGAGCGGCGTGAAACCTACGAGCGTGTCGGTGATCGGTTCTATCTGGTTCATATCGTCCTGCGCAGCGGCGCAGGCGCGATGCTGCACTACGAGCATCATTTCAACGGCCGACCGGTGTTGTCCGATATCAACACGTATGAGGACAACGACCCGACCAAGGTACACCTGCAACTGGGCACGCTGCTCGACGACCATGGGCATATCCAGGGCGTGTGGCAGGTGGTGGACGGCAAGCCGCTGCGCCAGCTGTGCGCCTATCACTACGACGACCAGGGCGACCTGGTCATCGCCCAGGACGAACACGGCGCCGCCTGGCACTACGAGTACCAGCATCACCTGGTGACCCGTTACACCGACCGCACCCAGCGCGGCTTCAACCTCGAATGGGACGGCTCGGGGGCGCATGCCAAAGCCATCCGCGAATGGGCCGACGACGGCAGCTTCGAAACCCGCCTGCAATGGGACAAGCACATCCGCCTGACCACCGTGACCGACGCCTACGGCCAGCAGACCAAGCACTATTACGACATCCTCGGCTACACCTACCGCATCAAGCATCCGGACGGTAACTCCGAATGGCTGTTCCGCGATGATCGCAAGAACATCATCCGCCACGTCCACCCCGACGGCAGCCAGGATCGCTTCGCCTTTGATGAGCGCAGCAACCTGCTCAAGCACATCCGTGCCGACCACAGCGTGGTGCACTACGCCTATGACGACCACGACCAGCTGATCAAGATTCGTGATGCCGAGGGCGGGCTGTGGCTGCGCGATTACGACGAGCTCGGCAACCTGGTCGAGACCACCGACCCGCTGGGCAACAAGACCGAGTTCGCCTACACCCCGGCCGGGTTGGTCAAGGCGATCAAGGATGCTATCGGCAATGAGAAGAAACTTGCCTATAACGACGCCGGGCAGTTGCTTGAGTACACCGACTGCTCCGGCAAGACCAGCCAGTGGACGTACAACACCTTCGGCCAACTGAGCGAGTTCGCCGATGCGGCGGGCAACAAGACCACCTATGAGTACAAGGCTGGCCAACTGGCCAAGGTCATCCACCCCGACAAGACCGAAGAACACTTCGAGCGTGATGCCGAAGGCCGCCTGTTGGCGCATGTCGATGCCCTCGACCGCTGCACCACCTGGACCTACAACGCGGTCGGCTTGCTGGCCGAGCGCGTCGATGCGGCAGAACATACCCTGCGCTACCGTTGGGACAAGCTCGGCCGCTTGATCGGGCTGGAAAACGAAAACGAGAGCAAGGCCAACTTCCTCTACGACCCGGTTGGCCGGCTGTTGCAAGAAACCGGTTTCGATGGCTTAGTCACCCGCTATCA
>NZ_JAMYBV010000054.1:0-5368 GCF_024126635.1 Pseudomonas sp. VA159-2
CCGAACGAATATGCAAAAGGCTTGAGGCAGTTGGCTCATTAGCCAGCTTCTTGGCGTCCGCTGCCATGGGACAGGCCCACCCCTTCCCGCTTTTCAGGCTCAACACTTGACTTGAGTTTTTGCCCTGCGACGCTTATTCGGCAAACGTAAAGCTTTCCTCGGCCAGGCCATGATCCTTTCTGTACTGTTCGTCCCATTCGAAGTAACCGTCCGGTTCTTCGGCGCTGACACCTCGCTGCCAATAGTGCTCGCCATGCGCCAACTCCATGGCCCAGTGGTATTCCAGCTCGTGGGCACGCACCACAGCGGCCATGTAACCGCCCAGTGCATTATTCACCAACGGTGAAGCAAACAGCAGCGACTCGGCTTGCGCCTCTGACTTGCCGGCATAGTTGACCAAAATGGCCTTTATGACTTCCAACCACGTATGGAAGTTGAACACCACCTGCTCGTCCGGCTGCGCTTCATTGATCAAGACAATATTGTCGACGACCTGGCTCTTATCCATCATAACTGACAACCCTTTACCTTGAAGCGGTCGAACAACGCCGCTGCCTTCTTGGAGAAAATGGCGAACTGGCTTCCCTTGCTGGTCGGCTTTGCCTTGCCTCTTTTCACAGCCTGAGGGTTCCCGAGCATTGGGCCGCGGACACCATCATGCCCATGCTCGAGCGTCCCATTGCGCCCCTTGGTGACGTACTCCGCCCACTCGCCATTGGCGGAATCGAACACCTTCACGTCCAGTTTGGCGAGTTCGGCATTGGGAATATCGAACTGCGTAATCGTTGGGTGGCTACGCATGTTAGCCCATTCAACCGCTTGCGCCTTATCGGTTGTCACATAGAACCCTCCCTGGCCGGCAGGGTTGAAGTCCAGCCCGGGTCGCCCTTTTGAAGGGTCGATGGCGCCCTGGATATCCCCGGCATGGTAGAAGGTCGTCACCCCTTCTGTTGCCGACAACCCCAATGGGTCAATCCAGGTGAGGGGGTTGGGGGCATAGCGATAAAGGTTGATGCCGCCCAGCAAGCCGATAGGATCGGGCTGGGTAAACCGACCGATATCCGGATCATAGAACCTGAACGTGCTGTAGTGCAGCCCCGTCTCCCGGTCCAGGTACTGCCCCTGCAAGCGCAGGTTCTGCTGGCTGGCCTGTGCCGGCGCATGCCACTCCTGGCAGCTGTTGCCCCAGACGTGAAAGTCGCCTTGCCAGACGCTCGTGCCCTGCTCATCGGTCAGTTGCTCTGGCAGACCTGCCGCGTTGGTATGGAAGTGCAGTACCTGCTCATGACCAGGCGCGCCATCCACCCTGGCCAACGGCTCATGCCCGCCGCCGGTGTACAGGTAGAGACTCGGTTTTCCGTCCTGTACCTCCTGCAACAACCGCAGGCCCTGCCAAAGGAACGCGGTACGACTGAGCGGCGTCTCATGCGCGTCCCGGTAGAGGCGTTTTTCGATGCGCCTGCCCAGCGGATCATAGGCAAACTCGACCCGCTCACGCAGCGGCCCGCGCTGCTGCCTGACAAGCACCAGCCGGTGCTCGGCATCGTACTCAAAGTACTGGATCAGATGCTTGCCAGCGCGCTTTTCGCAGAGTCGACCAAAGCGGTCGTAACGGTAACGGCGGTCCTGGAAAACCTTCACCCGATCGTGCCGGACCCGGCCGTTGACCTGGAACCCCTCGAGCAGGTTACCGGCGCGGTCATAGCCAAAGTGCTCGGCCATCGCCGGCTGCGGGTGGGGCATCTGGCGCGATGCGCCATGGATGCGCCCGGTAGGCCCATACCCGTAACCGGCACGGCCCTGGTAGCTGCCCCGCCCACCGGCACCGGCCTGGAAACGCCCGATCAGGTGTTCCAGGTCAACGCCCAGCCCACTGCCGGAACGCTGAGTCTGGGTCAGCAGCTCACCGACCAGGTTGTCACCGGCATCGTATTGATAGTCCTTTTGCAACAACGGCAGGCTGCCCAACGCAGCGTCGTGGTATTCAACGGCCTTGCGCACCAGGCGCCGAGTGCTGTCGTAGTGTGTCCTGGTCTGTAGTGCGCCTTGGCTACGCAGTACCTCGCCATGCAAGGCATCGCGCTCGAAATCGCTTATCACACGACCGTCAAGGTTGATCTGGTGCAGGTGGCCACTGCCGTAGCGCAAATAATTGATCCGCCGTGTGTCTGGCAGCGTCAGGGTTTGCAGGTTGCCCAGTGGGTCATAGGCGTAACCCAGCTGTCCGGCGCCGTGGCTCTCGCTCAACAAGCGGCCGATAGCGTCATAGGTAAACGCCAACTCCTGACGCTGCCCTCCGTGCCGGGTGAAACAGATCGCCAGCAGGTTGTCGGCGGCATCGTAGCGGTAGGTCGTCTCACCATCATCGGTACACTTGCGCACCAGGCGGCCGACGGCGTCATGTTCATGGTGATGGATCTGTGCCGGCGGCTCCGGTTCCGCCGGGCTGCCCGGGAATACAGGTTCCGCGGTAGCGCAAGGAAGCACGGTGCGCTGGATGACATTGCCCAAAGCGTCGTGACGCAGCGTGCAGCCACCGCCATCGAGATTGCGCTGGCTGCTCAATCGATCCAGTGCATCCCACTCAAAACGATAGTGCTCGCCGTTTTCGTTCTCCAACTGCTGCAAGCGACCATAGGCATCCCACCCCAGGCGCACGGTGTGACCTAGCGCATCGGTGCGTTGCAGCAGTCGTCCGCTGCCGTCGTACTGCCATTGGGTCACGCGCTGCGCCGGGTCGACATGGCGGGCCAACTTGCCGGCCGCATCGACCTGGTAATGCTCGACCCTGCCGTCGGCCAACTCACGCTGCAGCAAATGGCCACGAGCATCGAAGCGGTAGCGCGTGGTGCCACCCTCGGCGTTGCGTACCTCACTCAGGTGCCCGCGCCAGTCATAACGGTAATGGGTCTGCTGGGCAGAACAGTCGCACGCGGCGATCAGTTGCCCGCGATCATTCCAATTGAAAGAGCGCTCCTTTCCCAAGGCGTCGACGCTGTGCACAAGCCGTCCCTGGCGATCGTAGGCGTAACCTGTCGTCTGCCCGAGCGGATCGACCTCAGCCAGCAGGTTGCCCCGCCCATCATAGGTATATCGACGCTCACCGCCTGCCCCGTCGGTGATCCGGCTGGGTAAAGCCCAATGTTCGGTATAGGCGACACTCTCACAACGCCCCAACGGATCGGTAGTGGCGACCAGTCGCCCGAGGGCATCGTAGCCATAGGACCACTCGCCACCTTGCGGATCGAGGGTGCGCCGCAACAAGCCATCGACATAGTCGTGCCGCCATGTGCAGCCCAATGCATCGATGTAGGTGTGGACCTCATGCAAGGCACCCCAGTGATAGTGCTCCACCCGCCCCAGGCCATCGATGACCTGGGTATGGCCCTGCTCCAGGTCATAGGTGAAGCGATAGTCCTCGCCATCGCTGCCCCAATGCCTCACCACACGCCACTCGTGGCCTGGCTGAGGCTCGAGCAGCGGCGGCATGGCATAAGGCGTGCCATCCAGGCTGCAAGGCTTTCGCGAAACCGCCGCAGGTGCAAAGCAGGCCCATTGGTAGTGCCGCGTCGCGCCCGTGGGCAGCGTATGGCTGGCCATCAACCCTTGGTCGGTGTAGGTAAACTGCCTTAGCACTTGCCCTTCGGCATCGGCGACAGACTCCAGCTGCCCTGCCGGGGTGTAGCGATACTGCACCAGGCATTCGCGCTGCTCGACGGCAAAGGCCTGGCCGGCCTGCAGGTGCAACCTGTGGATCTCGGCGACCCGGCGCGGTTGCCCGTCGGCAAAGCGCAGCTCGATGAAGGTGCGGGCGAAGGTGTCACCGAGGAACTGCAACCGCCCCTGTTCGTCGTAGAACAGCTCCAGGCAGTTGAGGTTGCGATCGCCTACCTTGACCAGCCGCGACCGTCGGCTATCCAGCGGATCGGTGTGGAACACCTGGTACAACCCGCTGTTGATGTCCTCGACGATGGTGAAGCCATTGTCCTGATGAAAGAACGCCAGGCCATCGAGAATGCTGACGAAGGCACTGCCTACCTGCAGGCGGCCGAGTTCCAGCCTGGAGCCTTCTTCATCGATGTAGATCCACAGCTCGCCACCCTCTGGGTGCGCGACACGCTCCAGACGCACTTCGTAGGGCACGCTCCAACCCATGCCGAACAGGCCATCGGTGCGCAGGTCGTTGCTGTCATAACGCCGTGCCCAGGTAATCGGGACCAGCGCCGCCAGCTTGAAATCCACATCCTCGGGGCCTTCCTGAAACTTGCGGCCCGTGGACGGTGCCACCGGGTTGCCGACCCCGCAACGGCGCCCTTTGAGCATGCCACGACGGCTGATGAGCATCCCGGCGATCAAGCCGATGATCTTCGCCGCCGCACTCTTGCCGTCGTGAATGTCGCGCACCGTCGTGGTGCCGCCACCGATGCGCACGTTCGGCGAATAGGTCATGCCGATCGGCCCGTCGCAGGTGGTCTTGTCCCCTACCCGGGCGGCGGGCTGGCCGTTGATGAACACCTTGTCCGAGCCTTGGGCGACGAACTGCTCGGGCATCGGCGGATGCTTGCTGCATACCACCTTGTCCTCGGGTTTGGGAATCGACCCGGGTGCCGCCGGCGTGGTCACCGGCGGGTTGAAGATGCTGTTGATCTCCTGTGCCAGGCCAATCACCGGCATCACCATCGAGGCGCCGACCATGGCGTAGGCACCAATGTTCTCCAGGATCGACGGTTCTTCGCCGGGCTCCGGTTCCGCTACCGGGCCGCCGCTCACCCCGGCGGCTCGCGCCGCGAGGATGCCGTTGATGCGGGTGTTGTGCGAGCCACTGCTGATGGACCCGTAGGGCTCGGGCGGGAACATCGAATTGCCGACCCAGTTGCTGAAGTCGCTGATGTGATCGCCAATGCTCTTGTCTTCACCGGTCGGCAGCATGGCGGCAGCACTGACCATGGCACCGGCGATCAGTGGTGTGAGCGCAGCGGCGGCACCACCGGTACCGACCACGGCCACCACCGCACCGCCGATGGCGGCCCCGACCGCAGCGACGGCCGCCGCATAGACAGCCGCCTCGACCAGGCCACTGACCAGTTCGGCCATCAAGGGTGGATGGAGGATGAGGTCGCCCATGCGGGCAGCGTGCAGGCTGTCGTCCATGAAACCTGGGAAATCCTTGGGTGGAAGCTGCGCAGGGTAGCACTGGCAGGGGTGCGGCTTACATGCTGGCCAGGCGCCACAATGCTCTGTTCATGGCGCCATCGTGCCTGCGTGCTGGCGAACCAGGCAACGCGATGCCTGGCACCGGCCATGCCGGTGTTCGCCGGCAAGCCGGCTCCTACAGGTTTGCGCCGCACCCTGCCCCGTAGGAGCCAGC
>NZ_JAMYBV010000055.1:0-4954 GCF_024126635.1 Pseudomonas sp. VA159-2
CGACCTTGGTCATGCGCTCGCCCGAGGTCAGGGCAGCCAGCAGCAGCGGCGAGGCCTTGTCGAAGACCTTGGTGATCTTTACCGGCTTGTGCACGCGCTGGCCGGTCGGCTGACCGGACTGCGGGTCACGCGGGATGATCACTTCGTGCTCGAAGCCCTGGACCATGACCTGGTCTTCGTGGCCTTCCTGGTAGGTGTTGCCCACCGAGTCGGCGGTGAACGCGCCAGCGGTGATCAGACCTTGTTTTTCGCCGGTGACGGCCATGTAGGCGGGAGTTGCCATGAGTATTGCTCTCCATGCGTTGAAAAAGTCGCCCGGTGGCAGGAAATTGCCAGGCGGGGGACACTCCCTCATACAAACGTCGTGCCAATATGTTTTTTCATCTATAAATCAACAAGTTGAAAACACGCATCATCCATTTGGATGGATTTTTCAGCACCAGCCCTTCAGAAGTTGCGCAACTTCTTGCGCAGTGGTGGCAAAAAGTTGCGCAGTCGTCTGTACATGACGAGTACCAAGGCCTGCATCGAACTATGCACACACTTATCCACATTCAACTGCGCAACTTCTTGCGCAGTTGACCCAAAGGTCAAGTCTTGCCCGCCGCTCCCTGACCATGGCCATGAGCAGCCCCGCATAAATATCAATATGCTACTATCGCGCCGCGTAATCAGGACGCTACATCGCTTCGACAAGGAACGCCGCGCGTGACCACTTCCGAGCCCACTTCGCCCAGCCCTGCCCGCAACCACCTGCCGGGCAACGCCTGATGATCGGTGCCTTGCTCCAGCGCTCCTCCCATGGCCAGGACTATTCGGCGTGGCAACGCCTGGCCCGGACCCTCTGGGGGGGCGACCTGCCGCTGACCCGCGCCCAGGAATGCTGGTTTGCGCGGTTGATGCTGATACCGACCGTGATCTACCTGGTGCTCGCGCTGGGCTACCTCGCGCAACTGACCGACCTGGTCGGCAGCCTGGTGCCACATTCCCGACTGCAAAGTTTCGCCCGCCAGGGCCAATGGCTGGGCGCCGCCGCCCTGGCCCTGCTGGTACTCAGTTGTCTGTTGCGCAAGAGCCTGCGCCAGGGTTGGCCGTTCGGGAGCACGGTATTGTGGGCCTTGATCGCCTGCGGCAGTTGCCTGTACCTCGGCTATCACGCCCAGCGCCTGCTGGTGGACAGCCTGGTCGAACAGGCCAGCCCCGAGCAGCAGTCCCAGGCCGCCTTCGGCATCCCGCTGCTCAACCTGATGCTGCAACACGACCTGCGCCTGGACGGCCAGACCGTAACAGCCGAGCAACTGCGCAGCCCGCAAGGCAAGCTGCGCCTGGCCGAACTGGCCCTGCGCCTGCCGCACTTCAGCACACTGAAAGCCACACAGGGCCTGACGCCACAGGCATTGTTCGAACAACTCGCCGACCAGCAGCGCGGCGGCGTGCAGCTCAACTATGAGCGCTACCGCCAGGCCACCGGGCGGCAGGAAGACAACTACCGCCAATACCGTCGCGCCAGCCTTTACTACGCGGGGGCCACCAGCCGCCTGGCCATCCTCCAGCGCCGGGGCCAGGCCTGGACCGACTACCAGCGCCTGCTCAGCAGCCGCGGGCGCAACCTCAACCCCTGGACCCTGCCCAGCAGCGAATGGCAAGACGTGCGCCATGTCCTGCGCGAGCAGATGAACGTGCCGGTCAACGACCTCTGGCGGCCCGACGACCGCCCCGGTTTCAACCGCGCCGTGGCCAGCCAGGTGCGACGTGACGCACGCAACCACTACGCAACACTGCTCCAGCAGCGGATCAATGCCGGCTGGATCGAACCCGGCCTCAAGCGCCCGGCGTTCCTGGCGGTGGATGCGATCCAGGGGCAGTGGCGCCAGGACTTGGCGCTGCCGCCGAGCATCACCCTGTATGCCTACCTGACCGAGGAGTATTTCGTGCGCTCGGTCTACCTGCCCACGCTGCAGCACGACGCCCGTGAACTGATGAAGCAGCGCGTCGCCTCGGCGGGCGATCTTTCGACCCTGGGCCGCGACAGCTACCGCGATCTGATTACCCCCGGCGTGGCTGCCCTGCTGATCCTCTGTGGGCTGGCCGTGCATGGGTTCCGTGCTCTGTCCTACCTGTTGCGCCTGGTGAAGGCACAACCGCTTGCCCTGTACCTGAAACTGCTGGGGGTGTACGTGCTGCTGTTGGCCAGCGTGTCGCTGGTTGCCGGCAAGCCGAAGGTGCCGGCGAGCGCGCTGCCGCAGCAGGGCGAAGAAGCCCTCGGCCTGACCCTTGCCCTGGCCAGTGTGGCGATCGACTGGGCTGCCCCTCAACAGGACAGGCTGTATGTCCTGGGGAGCAGCATTCGTTGGGACGTGCTGCGTGGCTATGGATTTGGCGTGCCCGGCAATCAGCAGGATTGACGGGCACGTTCTGCGTCGGGGGAGCTTGTGTCTAGCAGCGTGCAGGCTCGCTGCCGATCAGCGCGCGAGCCTGTTGATGTGGAAGTCACACCCTTGCGCCTGCCCCCAGAATGTAATGGCGGCAACTCCCACCATCAACACAGCACCACCATAGGTGGTAGACAACATCAGTATCGATAAGCGTCTGTTCTCAAACCTGAAAACGCGCCGGTACATCTCGAACATGCCCTCGAAGGTATTCATGTTAATCCCGTTATTTTTGCAGTAAGAGTTTGCAGAAAGTACGGCAGTTAACCCCGCAACCACACAAAGTGCAAAGCCGGCGATCCTGATAATTTGAAGCAACTCGCACATAACTTCTCCTAGAACAGCGGAACTGCGACAACCGACAAAAATGGGGGCAAAAAAATGAGGACGGATTTATTTTCTCTACTTTAGAGTAGAAAAATAAATCCGTCCACCTTTACTGTCTAAATACACTTATCAACAGCCCCCTTAAGCCTCGCAACACACCCCCGCGCGTCAACCTACACTGCCTTTAACATGAATATTACACCCCTTGGATTGCGCATAAAAAATCAACACAATCAAGCCAACACCAATAATCGCACCACCGTACATGGAAAAAATAAACAATCCGGACAAGACCCTGTCTTTAAACTTGAAAACATGACCAAATAATTCAAACAACCCCGGGAAAGTATTCATATTTATCCCGTTTCTCTTTGAATAGAAATGCCCGTAGAGCACAGTAACAGCCAGCATAATCGCCACCCCCCAAAACACAACCTCAACCGACAGCGTCAACCATCCACACACAATAAATTCTCACTTTGCTTCAAAAGGAATAGATACATTCGGGTTCGGGTTGTATGGAACCCTAAGTTCAGGACCAACACCAGGCCCCACTCCAATATAGAGTTCTCCCCTCGAAGAATTCTGCCCTGCCTCCACGCTTACGAGTCCGAAGCTCATTGCTCCAGCCAATCCAGCTTTGAAATTTTTGGCATCTGGATCAGCAATCTTTATCCCGCAGCTTCCAGCAATACGAGCGGCAAAAGACGTCATCGGAACACTGACTTGGCGACTAAATCCAGAAACCTCATTACGGCACCCGCTACGGAAACTCCGAGGCCTCCCGCAACGGTTGCCGATGCTCGACACTCAAAGGTTGCTATCGGCCTGGGCGGCGGCGGTGCCATCGCTCGAGCAACTGCCTCCGGCGACTCACCATTGTTCATCATGTGAGTGCCCAATGATGCACGCTCCTGCAGACCCGGCATATTGGCAAACGGTGCATCCCAAAGCCCCAAGGGGTCCGCACGCATAACAGGCACGTTACTCACATAGCTATAGACATTCATCCCACCCCAGCGCCGTTTCCTGGTCCTGGTATTGCCCCTGGAAGCGAATCGGGTTGCTCACCCCCTGCAATCTGGCTCGCTCCGTACGCTCCTCGCGTATTTCCCCCCACGCCGTGTAATGCGCACTCCAGACCACCTCCCCCTGCTCATCGGTGAGTTCCTGGGGCGTGCCCAGATGGTCACAGTGGTACCAGGCAATGGCGTCGAAGGCCCGTGGTATTTATTCGGTTTACCACAGGGGCGCGCGGTCGAATTCAACAGTCCAAGAGCACCTGTAGTACACCGAAATTTTACAGGATTGACCATCTACCGCTCAGCTTGAAGACACACCCCTCAGAGAGCCCCCAGTAATAAAGCCCAAATGACAAAAGCAAAATCAACGTACTCCCAAACACACCAACAAGCACTACCCAAAATAGCATTTTATGCTCACGTGCAAATGCACGCCGATACACTTCAAGCAACCCACCCACCGTATTAAAATCAATTTTTTCCCTTTTCGCGTAAACAGCCATATACACAATAGCCAGAAAAAGCATAAGCATACAAAGCGCAAACAACAGCTTCCTTGCAATGTCAATTGCATCACACATACACAGACCTCAATAAGCCACATTCAAACTGGGATTTAAGGGTGCTTTTATTTCAGGACCAATACCTGGCCCAATACCGATATAGATATCAGGATAAGTTGAAGTTTGGGTAGCCTCGATATTCAGAAGCCCTAACCGAGGCGGCTGGTCGCATTGAGCAAACGCCCGACCGGATCGTACTGATACTCCAGTTGGCCACGACGGCTGTCGTGGATATTGGTCAGCTGGCCGGCGGCATCGTAGCGATACTGACGCTTGAGCAGCGTGAACTGGCCGTCATGGCTGCCCAGCAGTTGTTCCTGCAAACGCCCGACCGGATCCCAGGCCTGGGTCTGCATCAGCTTGTTGCCTTGATGCCGCACGATTTCGCGGTGCAAGTCGTCGCGCTCGTAGGCCAGCATTTCGTGCTGGTCGAGGGTCATGCCGAGCAGGTGGCCGCTGCCGTAGGTCAGCCAGCTGACTTTGTGGCCGTCCGGACGAATCGTTGCGGTACGTTGGTTGAGCGCATCGTACTCGTGCTGCCACACCGCAACCATCGGCGTGCCGGTGGCCAGGTAGTACTGGTGCTCGCGGGTCAGGTTGCCCGCTTCGT
>NZ_JAMYBV010000056.1:0-4132 GCF_024126635.1 Pseudomonas sp. VA159-2
TCCTTGGCGTCGATGGTGTTGAGCGGAGCGACGGCGACCTGGGGTTCGCGTTGTTTGGTGTCGGTCATGCCAGCACCTCGCGGCCCAGGCCTTTCGCCGGATTAAGCGCTGGGGTGAGCGTGGGCAGGCTCGGCAACTGGCGGGCCGCGTTGGCGGCCTTGAGCGCGGGCGCGGCGCCCGGCACCACGTTGCTGGCCAGTTGGGCCATGGCGCCGGTGTCGCCACCGACGGCGGCCTTGACCTGTTCCTCAGACCTTTTTACGTTTTCAGGTTAAGCATTCGAGCAGTTCAGCCTTGGCCGTCGCATTGAGGGCGGATCTGAGGTTGGTGCTGTAGGCGCCGGCCATCTAGTTGTCGATGCGGGCCTGGGGGTCGTAGACCAGCAGGTTGCCTGCGGCGGCTGGCGGGTTGGCAGGCACCTGGCCTGGGCCTGCCAACGCGGCCGCGACCAGGCACAGATCCGCTAAAACTAAATATCCCTATTTCAACACCGAAATAAACTTTCCGAAAACGTCAATGAATCCCTGCAGGTCTTTTATCTCGTAACGCTCATTAATTATATAGCCACCAGAATCGACATCGATAGCTTCAATGACACAACTATCATCATCCCACAATGTCAGCCTCGCCAAATTACACTCATCATCAACGTTGATAACGGCACTTGTGCTTAACTCATTCTCATTCAGCTCCAGCTTTCTGCTTGAGTTAACCTCAAGCCAATATCTCTATGAACATTTGATAATTCCATCTTCCGTTTTATGTGCTTTGACTTGAATGTCTTCTGCCACTGGCATTTCCGGTACAGGATTACCCTTCCTTTTGGCAAGCCTTCCCTCTAAAACATTAAACTCAACATACTTAGTTCCGGGCTTAGCCTGTTTCCCAAAAGCATCAACACTAGCTGGAGATGCAACATGTGTTGTTCCTGTATAACTTTGCACAACCTTCCCAGTACTAGTCATTTGATTGTACTCGGAAGGTCCCATCCAACGACCAACTGTTACGTTTGATAGCCCCAGTGGATCAATCCAGATCAGAGGGTTCGGCGCGTACTGGTAGAGGTTTGTTCCTCCCAACAACCCTATCGGATCTTGAGAGATAAATTTCGCGATGTTCGGATCATAGTACCGATAGCGGTTGTAATGCAGTCCGGTCTCGTGGTCGTGGTACTGGCCCTGGAAGCGAATCGGATTGGTCGGGCCGAGCTGCTTGGCACATTCGGAACGGGTGTCCTTGATCTCCCCCCACGCTTTGTACTGCGCCGTCCAGGCCACCTCACCGTTTTGGTCGGTCAGCTCCATCGGCGTGCCGAGATGGTCGCACTGGTACCAGAGGATCGCATCGAATGTCTGCGCCTTGACCTCGGTATGCCACAACGGATCCTGATCGAAGTCGTACTCGCGATTACTCCAGTCCGGCTGACGCAGCAGGCGGATCGGATTGTTGCGCTGGGCCTGTGCGACCGGCACGAAACTGCCCGGCTCGTAAAGGTAATGTACCGTACGACCAGTCTCACACCCCTCATGCGGCGGCGAGCTTTCCTAGGCGAGGGCATCGCCGCCCCAACTGTACAGGGTGTAGCCGCAGCCCAGTTTCACACTGGCACACGGGGCAACCTAATGTTGGGCAGTACAGCTCAGAGTTTCGTAGTTTTAGCCGAGTAGAACAGTGTCAGAAAAGAATATTTAAGCAACTCCAAGTCTCCTCTTCGCCTGAGTAACGACGCCTCTGAGCACGTCGGCATCGGCGCTAGACATTTTTAAACTTTTTATGCCAGCCATCAAATCGATCGAGCGATTTAATCCTTCAAGCATAAACTCAATCTTCCCAACATCATCTGCATCTTTAACTTCATAGAATGGCAACCGTACGCGAACCTCAATAACACTCCGCTGCTTATGGTAGCGACTAACCTCAGGGTAGCCATCTATAGCATCATCCGGCATCATTATTGAAATATAACTCCAAGTTTCTGCACCGCACTCAAGAGAAACCTCACTTAGGAGATCAGACACAACAGCCGCAACCTTTCTCCGCGCTACCTGCGCACCCGGACCAACTGAAATATCCTGCTCACTCGAAGAATGGAAGATCATGAGAACCCCTAATAATCACTCTTATTAAGCGGCGGCCTTTTACCGCCATGCGCTGCTTTATACGCAACTATTTTCTGATTTTGCCAAGCGTGCATTTCTCTTTTTGTACCACTTGCTTCTCGCTGCATGTAAACATTATTTTCAGATAAATATTTCTGGGTATAGCGCCGCTCTCCATGAGTCGTCTCACCATACTTCATAACCTCGCTTGAGAAAGTCCCTTTAGGCTTTCATTATTACGATAAAAAAGGCGGAGAAAAATAGGAAAAAGGGGACGGATTTATTTCCTCTACTTCAGAGTAGTAAAAAATAAATCCGTCCACTTTTTTTGTACAACCGACTAACACCTCAACGCTTCGACTCAATATTTGACCAGTCAAGCTGATTTTCGATCATTGCACGATCAGCACTTAACATTGATAGTTCGCCAGCGAAAACCGGGTCTTGCTTCAACGTATTTTCTTGAGCTGAGTCCAACACAATCGCCTGCGTCCCTCCAAGCCTTGCCAAGTGAACTTGGGCTACGTAGAAATCATAAAAATCAATAATTGCCTCCTCCACACAACCCAAGCTTTCAGAATCGCCCTCTTTGAAATACTCAACGAGATCTGACAGGGCGTACAAATACATATTAGCAAGATATTCTCGGTCGTAGCACCCTGCTCATCCACAACCGTGCTTCTCATTATTTTTTCAACACCTTTGAGCGTGACTTTTTTCCTCCCGCAAGCCACCGCCATGCCTGATCAAGCAAACCAGTAAAGACTGTAGGGAGAAAAAGGGGACGGATTTATTTTCCCTACTTCAGAGTAGTAAAAATAAATACGCCCCCTTTTTGGTCCACAATCTATTTTTTTGCTTCTGCCAATGCCTTCACTAACAAAGACATATCTGGCGGCATTTTTTTCGATCCTTTTCCCTTGAGCCAAGCAGGAACTTTCTTCCGACATAACTCATAACCGATCTTAGAAAAATCTTCCACTCGATAATCTCTATCAATCAGCTCACCCTGCGGGGTAAATGGGTTAACCAGCAGAAGACCATTACGATAGAAGAAATCGTATTTAGCCAAAACGGCCCTTCTCACAACCTCCTGCGACTCAACGTCCGCGACCAACTCTCCACTTTCATTCAGCTTCTTATAGGCTGAAATCAGCTCGCTAGCAGCGCCCCATACCACATGATTGTTTTGATGCATTACGGCAACCTCACGACGTCTGAAACCCCAACAACTGGAATAAGCTTTTTAGTACTCCTATCACGAATATAAGTACCTCCCTCACGCCTGGTATTCTGTTCCTTCTGTATTTGGTCAGTTTTATCAGCTGTCAAGCTAGTGACCTCATAAGTGGTTGCCTGTCCATTTTCAATAACTGCAGTATCAACCCTTCGCCGCTCACCTGTCACAGGGTCCTTGACTGGCTTTCCATTTGCATCACGTAGGTAGCACTCACTTTGAATTGTTGCATTGGGGTGCTTTTTCTTGATTACGTCGTTAAATTGCTGGTGCCGCCGGTCACCATCAACTGCATTCTTGATCCGAGCTAGCCCCCATGGATCGATCCAATCAATCGGGTTCGGCACGTACTGATAGAGGTTGACCCCACCCAGGTAGCTTATTGGATCCTGACTGATAAAGCGCCCAGTCCTAGGATCATAGTACCGATAGCGGTTGTAATGCAGCCCGGTCTCATGGTCGTGGTATTGGCCCTGGAAGCGAATCGGGTTGCCCAGGCCGACTTGCTTCGCCCACTCCGAGCGAGCTTCCTTGATCTCACCCCATGCCTTGTACTGCGCCGTCCACGCCACTTCACCGTTATGGTCGGTCAGCTCCATCGGCGTACCAAGGTGGTCGCACTGGTACCAGGCAATCGCGTCGATCGGCTGCGGCTTCACCTCGTGTTGCCACAGCGGGTCCTGATCGAAATCGTACTCCCGGTCGTTCCAGTCCGGCTGGCGTAGCAAGCGGATCGGGCTCTTGCGCAGCGCCTGGGCAACCGGCACGAAACTGCCCGGCTCGTACAGGTAATGCA
>NZ_JAMYBV010000057.1:0-3876 GCF_024126635.1 Pseudomonas sp. VA159-2
GCTGCGCAGCAGCCCCAGCTCCATGTGGTAACGCTGGGGCCGCTTTGCGGCCCTTTCGCGACACAAGGCCGCTCCTACAGGGGCAGGGCCGCATGACGGCCCCGCCCTTCATCACTTGCCGATCTGGATCTTCGGCGCCCACTGCAGCCAGGCATCTTCCGGCTTGTCGAACAACGCGAAGGTCTGCTGCGGGCGCGCCGGGTTGCCCATCTGCTCGCCATCCGGGGTAGCGAAGGCGATACCGCCATCGATGAGGGTTTCCAGCGACTCGGTGCGCACCGTGGCGCCCTTGAACAGGCCCCAGTCGAAACCGAACCCGCTGCTGTTCCAGAAACGGCTACCGCCGCGCACCAGGCCGGCATAGCGCGGCTCGATCAGAATGTGGATCAGCACGCGGTCGGCGCTCTGGCCCAGCTCGAAGCCGGTGACTTTGCCCACTGCGACCTCACGGTAGGTGACCGGCACCCCTGGCTTGATCGAGCCGCGCCGCGGCGCGCTCAGCGTCAGCGGCAAACCGACCTCCTCGCCTTTGACTTCGGGCACATCGCTCAAGGCGATGAAATCACGCTGCGGGCCCTTGTCCTTGAGCGCCGGCAGCACCTCCAGGTACTGGCCACTCACCAGGGTGTCGAGGTTTTCGGTGCGCACCAGGCCAAACGCCGGCTTGACCACCCAGAACTGCGTGCCGCTACGGGCGATACGCTCGGAGGCCTGGGTAATTCGCGCACGCAGCAACACCGCCTGCAGATCGGCGGTCAGGTCGACGCTTTCGACACTGCCCACATCCAGGCCACGGAAGCGAATCGGCGTGCCGGGCTTGAGGCCATCGGCGCGGTCCACGCGAATGGTGATCAAGGTACCGGCACGGTTGGCCGCATCCTGGCTCTCGTGCAGGCGGAAGCGCGGAATACGCCGCTTGAGTGGCACGTCCGGCTTCGGCGTGTCGAAGGAAATACCACCGGCCATCAGGGTCTGCAACGACTCGCTCTTGACCTGGATACCCGACAGACCGCCCGTGAGGGTAATGCCGCTGGCATTCCAGAAGCGTGTCGAGCCATTGACCAGGTTGGCGTATTCCTTCTCGATGTGCACACCGATGAGAATGCGCTTGCTGTTACGGGCGAACTGGTAGCTCTGCACGCTGCCCACGCGCACTTGGCGGTACATGACCGGGCTGCCCACCTCCAGCGAGCCCAGGGTATCGGCGAACAGCACCATGTGCAGGCCCGGCGCCTTGAGGTCCAGCGGCGGCGCCTTGGGCCGCGCCTCGAACTCGCGCTGCGGCTTGGCCCCCGGCTCGCCCGGGCGCACGGCAATGTAGTTGCCCTTGACCAATGCCTCCAGGCCGGTGATACCCGCCAGCGAGATCGATGGCTTGACCACCCAGAACTGCGTGCCCTCGACCAGGTAGTCCTCGGCCAGCGGATCCAGGGTCAGTTCGGCCGTGGCGCTGGTCAGGTCGCTTTCGACCTTGAGGTCCTTGAGCGAGCCCACCTGGATACCCTTGTACAACACAGGCGTGCGGCCCTTCTGCAGGCCTTCGAAGTCGCTGAGCTTGACCTTGACCCGGATACCAGCCTGGGCCGCGTCGAAGTCCTCGTACAGGCGGAACGGCAGGCTCGGGTCGGTGGGCGGGCTGTCCTGGCGGTTTTCCGGCGTGGCAAAAGCGATACCGCCGGCGACGATGCTCGACAGCGATTCTGTGCGCACCTTCACCCCGGAGAAATCAGCATCGATGCTGACCCCGCTGGCGTTCCAGAAACGCGTGTGCTTGCGCACCAGGGCCGTATAGGGCGGCGCGATGAATACCTTGATCTCTACCGTGCCCTGGTCTTCGGACAGGCGATAGCTCTTCACCCGGCCGACCTGGATCTGCTTGTAGAACACCGGGCTATCGCGGTTGAGCGAACCCAGGCGCTCGGCCTTGAGCGTCAGGTGCAGACCCGGCTCGCTATCGGACAGCGGCGGTGCTTCCTTGAGCGCGGTGAAGCGCTTGGTCGGCTCGCCGTCCCCTGGGTCCACGGCAATGTAATTACCCGAGACCAGCGTCTCCAGGCCAGTGATCCCTGCCAGGCTGACGCTTGGCTTCACCAGCCAGAAGCGCGTGCCCTTGGTCAGGTGCGGGCCAGCCTCTTTCTTCATTTCGACAGTGGCGATGACACCGCGGTTGTCGCCCTTGTTGTCCAGCACCAGGCTGGTGACCTTGCCCACCGACATGCCCTTGAAGATGACTTCGGTCTTGTTGGCGACGATGCCTTCACCGGTTTCGAAACGCACCTGGATCTCGATACCGGCGTCGCGGTAGGCCTGCCAGGCCAGCCAGCCACCGATCGCCAGGGCGATCAGCGGCAGGATCCAGATGGCCGACCAATTTGAAGCGGGGCGGGTTTTAGCCGTAGGCAAGTCACTCATGGTCGTCATCCGACTCCGTGTTATCCCAGATCAGTCGGGGATCGAAAGTTAAAGCGGCGAGCATCGTCAGGATCACCACGGTGGCGAAGGCGACGGCGCCCAGGTTGGCTTCGACACTGGCGATGCGGCCGAAATTCACCACCGCCACCAGAATGGCAATGACGAAGATGTCCAACATCGACCAACGCCCGATGAACTCGATGAAGCGGTACATCAGGATGCGCTGGCGAGCCGAAAGCGGCTGGTGCCGTTGCACTGAATACAGCAGCAGGGCGATGCCCACCAGCTTGAACGTCGGCACCAGGATACTGGCGATGAACACCACCGCGGCGATGGGCAGCATGCCGTGCTTCATCAAGGTGATCACCCCGGACATGATGGTGTCGGGGCTACCCTGGCCGAGGGCGCTGACGGTCATGATCGGCAGCACGTTGGCCGGGATGTAGAGGATCATTGCCGTGATCAGCAACGCCCAGGTGCGCACGATGCTGTTCGGCCGCCGCGCATGCACGGTGGCGCCACAGCGGGTGCAGGTCTGCGACGTGCTGTCGGCCACCCGGCGGTTCAGCTCATGGCATTCATTGCAGACCAGGATGCCTGCATCAATCGCCCGCATGGACATCTTCCCCCGACAGTGCCACCCAGATCTGGTGTGGCGACATCACCACCTCGAGCCATACCTGCACCAGCAACAGGCTGATGAAGCAGAACAGCCCCAGACCGATACTCAGCTCGGCCAGGTCGACCAGCTTGACGATGGCCACCAGCACGCCCATGAAGTAGACCTCGAGCATGCCCCACTCGCGCAGGTGGTGGTAAATACGATAGATCAGCAAGCCATAGCTGCGGCCGATGTCCAGGCGAATGCTCAGCAGCACCGCCAGTTGGCACAGCAGCTTGAGCAACGGGATGGCCATGCTGCACAGGAACACCACCACGGCGATGCCGCGCATTTCGGAGTTGTACAGCCCGAGCACACCGCTCCAGACCGTGTCGTCGGAAGTCTGGCCGAGCAGGTGCAACTGCATGATCGGCAGGAAGTTGGCCGGCACGTAGAGCAACAGGGCGGTGAGCACCAGGGCCAGGCTGCGATTGACCAGGTTGTGCCGGTGGGCATAGAGCTCGTAGCCGCACCGCGGGCACTGGGCCTTCTCGTCGTGCTGCAGCACCGGCTTGCGCAATAGCAGGTCGCACTCGTGGCAGGCCACGAGTTCGTCCAGCGGCAGCTGCGCGAGCGCTTGGGGATCAACAGGGTTGGGCATAAGGAAGTTCTGAATGGATGCGTCGGCTCTATTCTAGTGTTCCGACTCCAATTGTGGGAGACGACCATTGAGCAACGGCAAGGTTTCGGGCTGGCGGTGCGGCGCCTGGCCCGGCCCTGCAACGGCCCCTGTAGGAGCGGCCTTGTGTCGCGAAAGGGCTGCGCAGCAGACCCAGGATCGCAGCCTTCATGCCAAGAGCGCC
>NZ_JAMYBV010000058.1:0-3628 GCF_024126635.1 Pseudomonas sp. VA159-2
GCTTGCCTTGCTTGGGCAGCGGGTACGCATGGCTGCGGCCGTCCATGTCGTGGAACACCACGCCCTGGTCGACCACGTCGATGCAGGTGGTGAACTCGGTGACCCAGCGGGCACCGAGAACGCCGTCGTCCAGCTTGTCCAGTCGCGAGTTGTAGGTACGCGTCCAGGTAACCGGGAACGGGCCGGGCAGGCTGAAGTCGGTGTGGTGCAGCGACTCGCTGCCCAGGGCGAAGTTGATGCGGTTGCAGGTACTGGTGCAGACCTCGTTCTTCTGGTCGTTGGCCGCTTTCGTCGCCGGGCCCTGGTTGGTGATCGACTCGGTACGGCCCTTGGAACCCTGGTGCTTGGCTTCGGTGACTTTGTCCTGCTTGACCACCGTGGGCAAGGCCTTGGGGTTGCGCAGGTGCCACTTCACGCTGCTGTTGTGCAGCACCAGCAGCATGTTCTTGATCGAGCCCTTGTTGGCCGTGCTACCCAGGCTCATCAGCTTGCCGCTCATTTGCGGCGCCAAGGTGCGGAATTGCTTGGTGTAGTCGAGCACTTCCTTCTGCACCCGAGTGGGCACGGCGTTGCTCATCAGCGTGTTGGCCGCGCCCTTGCCCATTGCCGAGTAGGCGTTGCTCAGCGCGCCGAAGGCGTTCTCGAAGGCCACCGACGGGTCGGACTTCCAGGTTTCGCTGACCTTCTGCGCCAGCTTCGTGGCCTTGTCGAGGTCGCCCTTGCTGTCGAGCTTACCGAGAATGATCGCGTCGATGGCGTCGGCGGTGTTGTTGATTAGTTGCTCGCCGGTCTTGGCGGCTTCGCCGAGGATGCTGTCGAGCTGGGCCTGGGCGTCGACGAGGAAGGTATCCAATTCGCCCAGCAGGTCGGCGTTGAGATGGCCGATGATGATCTCGACCAGCGCGTCGCCGAGGATGTCCTTGCCCTCCTGGCGAGCCAGGGTCAGCATCGGCCGCAGGCCCTTGCGCGCCGCAGCCATGGTTGGTGGCGCGGGGATCACGCCGATCAGGTTGATGCCCAGGCTTACCCAATCCCACGGGTCGGGTTCTTTGGCACTGGCGAGGTTGACGATATCGCCCACGGCATCGACCAGGGCGATGATGTTGCCGATTACCGGCAGCACCTCGGCAGCATCCTTGAGCCGCTCAAGGTTGACGTAGCCGCCACTGATGTCGCGCAGCCAGGCATCGAACACGGCGGCGCCGCGGCTGACATCGGCAACGCCGATCTGGTCCAGGGGAACGACCGCCGCCTGGGCTGGACGTGGTTTTTCAGGGGTGTTGGCGGTCATGAAATCAGTTCACCAGGCAAAAGATCGGTCACGGTGTTCAGGCTTGGCGCCTTGAAAGCGCGGAGTTTGGGCATCGCTGGTAGCTTGGGCAGGCTGGCCATGGCTCCTTGCGCGGCGCTGCTCGCCTTGCTGGCGGCACCCAAGGCGTTGGAGGCGGCCGGCAGGGCCGAGCTGGCGGCGCTTGCCAGTTGCGGCAGGCCAGCAACGCCGCCTTTGAGCGCGCCTTGCACCTGCTGCGCACTCTGCATCGCGCCCTGCCCGGTCTTGAGCAGGTTCATGCCGGTCTTGGCCCCGTCCATGCCGCTGCCGGCCAGTTGCTTGGCCTTGTCGAACAGGCCGCCTTCGCCCTTGGGCAGCGGCAGCTTGTCGACCAGCGATTCGAGCTGGGTCGACAGGCTGTTCGGATCGGGTGGCTGCACCGGCCACTCGACTTCGCCGATGTAGCTGCTCGGCGCCCACGGGGGCGTCGGATCGCGGCCGAAGGTGACCCAGGCCGGCCCGGGCGCGGCGCCGGACACGGCGTTGAAGCCCTGCCCGTCCAGCGAGCCCTTGAGCACCGTGCCCAGGGCGTCGGTGACTTCGTAGTCGCCGGCCTTGATGCCCTTGGTGTTGGCGTACAGGTTGAACAGTTCCAGCGCGCCTTTGCCGGGCTTGGGCGGCTCGGGGAAGGTGCCGGCCATGCTCGCCGCGCCGATATGGGCGAACCGCGCGGCGTGGGCGGTGTAGTTGGCGCTGGTAACGTGGGTGATGCCGCTGGCGTTGTAGGTGGTGGCGCTGCCGCCGCCCTGCACCACCAGTTCGGTCTTGGCCTTGAGGATGATGCGGTCGGCGTTGGCAGTGATGTCGAGCTTGGCCAGCAGGTTGATGCTGTCCTTCAGGGCGCGGATGTCGATGTCGCCGGAGGCCGAGACCAGCTTCCAGCCCAGGCTCTGCACGAAGAAGCGCATGCCCTGGCTGGCACTGGCCAGCAGGCGTTTGCCAATCGACATACTGGTGTGGCCGGTACTGCTCAGGGCCAGGTGGCTGCCGCTGGTGAGGTGGTTCGGGCCGGGGGTGGTCAGGGCGATGCCGGCCGGGCTGGACACCACAAGGTGCGGCTGGGTGAATTCGGCGAACTCGTTTTTCGTGAGGTCGCCTGGGCCGCTGCCGAGGATGCCAATGTGCTGCTTGTGCAGATCCTTGGCCACGGCGTCCTGGTCGCCGGGCTCCTGGGCCTGCATCTGCTTGGCCAGTTCAGCCAGGCTGTCTTGCTGCTCGCTGGCGGTGGCCAGACGTTCGGCGGTTTCCGGCAGGTCCTTGTGGTGCTTGGCTTCGTTGGCGCGGGGTTCGGTGGTGATCAGCAGGCCACCGGCCGCGCGCACGGCGCCGTGGCGGTCGGTGCGCAGCTCGAAGCCTTCTCCGCGTGGCGCGCCGCCGCTTGGGCGCGGATGCGTCAGGTAGCCGAGGTTCAGCGCACTGGCGCCATGATCACTGCGCAGGGCAATGCTGATTTCGCTGGTGGTGTCGTCGATGCGCAGTTCGTTGCCGCGGCTGCCCTTGTATTCCTTGCTCTTGATGGTGGCCAGGGTTTTCAAGTCGGGCAGCTTGTAGTGCGGCATGTTCACGCCGTGGTACAGGCAGCCGGTGACCAAGGGCTGATCGGGGTCACCTTCGAGGAAGCTGACCAGCACTTCCATGCCCACGCGGGGCAATTGCAGGCCAGCGATGCCTTGGCCGGCCCAACTGCTGGCCACGCGCATCCACACGCTGGACTTGTCGTCGGCGCGGCCCTCACGGTCCCAGAAGAACTGCACTTTGATGCGGCCGTATTCGTCGCAGTAGATCTCTTCGCCGGCCGGGCCGCTGACCACGGCGCGCTGCTCGCCGAGCACCTTGGGTTTCGGGTGGTTCAGCGGTGGTCGGTACGGCTGCTCCCACGGGGTGACCACGAAGAAGTTGCGGTAGCCCTGCTGGAAGCCGTCGTACTTGGCGTCGACGTCGCTGGTAATGGCTTCTTCCAGCACCTGTGGCTGGCGGCCCTGATGGCGTAGCTCGACCAACAGCCAGAGATCGTTCCAACTGGCGTTGGGATGGCTCGCGAGAGTCAGGAAATGGCCACTGGCGAGCAGCGGCTGGTCGCTATCGCCCTGGGCCTGGCGGTAGTCGCTGCGGTGGCGCTCCAGGGCGCGGTTGGCCAGGTGTTTGCCACGCGGACGATCGAGGAAGCGGCCGGGGTAGTCGTAGTCTTCCAGAGCCGGTTCGTCGTGGCTATCGACCGCGCCTTCGAGCTGGATCAGCGGTTTCTTGAAGTCGTAGTCGCGGCGGGTGACGCTGCTGGTGCGGGTTTCCAGGCGCAGG
>NZ_JAMYBV010000059.1:0-3301 GCF_024126635.1 Pseudomonas sp. VA159-2
GCAGTTCAAATCTGCCCAGACCTACCAATATGCGGGGCCATAGCTCAGCTGGGAGAGCGCCTGCCTTGCACGCAGGAGGTCAGCGGTTCGATCCCGCTTGGCTCCACCACTTTCTGTTGTGTCTACTTGATCAGAACTTAGAAATGAGCATTCGTTGATGAATGTTGATTTCTGGCTTTTGTCAGATCGTTCTTTAAAAATTCGGATATGTGATAGAAATAGACTGAATGCCAGTTTCACTGCTGGTTATTCAGGCTAAGGTAAAATTTGTGAGTTCTGCTCGAAAGAGCGACGTACGAATTTTCGGCGAATGTCGTCTTCACAGTATAACCAGATTGCTTGGGGTTATATGGTCAAGTGAAGAAGCGCATACGGTGGATGCCTTGGCAGTCAGAGGCGATGAAAGACGTGGTAGCCTGCGATAAGCTTTGGGGAGTCGGCAAACAGACTGTGATCCAGAGATCTCTGAATGGGGGAACCCACTCAGCATAAGCTGAGTATCTTGTACTGAATACATAGGTGCAAGAGGCGAACCAGGGGAACTGAAACATCTAAGTACCCTGAGGAAAAGAAATCAACCGAGATTCCCTTAGTAGTGGCGAGCGAACGGGGACCAGCCCTTAAGCTGGTTTGAGATTAGTGGAACGCTCTGGAAAGTGCGGCCATAGTGGGTGATAGCCCCGTACACGAAAATCTCTTGCCAGTGAAATCGAGTAGGACGGAGCACGAGAAACTTTGTCTGAACATGGGGGGACCATCCTCCAAGGCTAAATACTACTGACTGACCGATAGTGAACCAGTACCGTGAGGGAAAGGCGAAAAGAACCCCGGAGAGGGGAGTGAAATAGAACCTGAAACCGTATGCGTACAAGCAGTGGGAGCCTACTTTGTTAGGTGACTGCGTACCTTTTGTATAATGGGTCAGCGACTTATATTCAGTGGCGAGCTTAACCGAATAGGGGAGGCGTAGCGAAAGCGAGTCTTAATAGGGCGCTTTAGTCGCTGGGTATAGACCCGAAACCGGGCGATCTATCCATGGGCAGGTTGAAGGTTAGGTAACACTGACTGGAGGACCGAACCGACTACCGTTGAAAAGTTAGCGGATGACCTGTGGATCGGAGTGAAAGGCTAATCAAGCTCGGAGATAGCTGGTTCTCCTCGAAAGCTATTTAGGTAGCGCCTCATGTATCACTGTAGGGGGTAGAGCACTGTTTCGGCTAGGGGGTCATCCCGACTTACCAAACCGATGCAAACTCCGAATACCTACAAGTGCCGAGCATGGGAGACACACGGCGGGTGCTAACGTCCGTCGTGAAAAGGGAAACAACCCAGACCGTCAGCTAAGGTCCCAAAGTCATGGTTAAGTGGGAAACGATGTGGGAAGGCTTAGACAGCTAGGAGGTTGGCTTAGAAGCAGCCATCCTTTAAAGAAAGCGTAATAGCTCACTAGTCGAGTCGGCCTGCGCGGAAGATGTAACGGGGCTCAAACCATGCACCGAAGCTACGGGTGTCACCTCTGGTGACGCGGTAGAGGAGCGTTCTGTAAGCCTGTGAAGGTGAGTTGAGAAGCTTGCTGGAGGTATCAGAAGTGCGAATGCTGACATGAGTAACGACAATGCGAGTGAAAAACTCGCACGCCGAAAGACCAAGGTTTCCTGCGCAACGTTAATCGACGCAGGGTTAGTCGGTCCCTAAGGCGAGGCTGAAAAGCGTAGTCGATGGAAAACAGGTTAATATTCCTGTACTTCCAGTTATTGCGATGGAGGGACGGAGAAGGCTAGGCCAGCTTGGCGTTGGTTGTCCAAGTTTAAGGTGGTAGGCTGAGATCTTAGGCAAATCCGGGATCTCAAGGCCGAGAGCTGATGACGAGTGCTCATTAGAGCGCGAAGTGGTTGATGCCATGCTTCCAAGAAAAGCTCCTAAGCTTCAGATAACTGGGAACCGTACCCCAAACCGACACAGGTGGTTAGGTAGAGAATACCAAGGCGCTTGAGAGAACTCGGGTGAAGGAACTAGGCAAAATGGCACCGTAACTTCGGGAGAAGGTGCGCCGGCGAGGGTGAAGGACTTGCTCCGTAAGCCCATGCCGGTCGAAGATACCAGGCCGCTGCGACTGTTTATTAAAAACACAGCACTCTGCAAACACGAAAGTGGACGTATAGGGTGTGACGCCTGCCCGGTGCCGGAAGGTTAATTGATGGGGTTAGCGCAAGCGAAGCTCTTGATCGAAGCCCCGGTAAACGGCGGCCGTAACTATAACGGTCCTAAGGTAGCGAAATTCCTTGTCGGGTAAGTTCCGACCTGCACGAATGGCGTAACGATGGCGGCGCTGTCTCCACCCGAGACTCAGTGAAATTGAAATCGCTGTGAAGATGCAGTGTATCCGCGGCTAGACGGAAAGACCCCGTGAACCTTTACTATAGCTTTGCACTGGACTTTGAGCTTGCTTGTGTAGGATAGGTGGGAGGCTTTGAAGTGGGGACGCCAGTTCTCATGGAGCCATCCTTGAAATACCACCCTGGCAACCTTGAGGTTCTAACTCAGGTCCGTTATCCGGATCGAGGACAGTGTATGGTGGGTAGTTTGACTGGGGCGGTCTCCTCCCAAAGAGTAACGGAGGAGTACGAAGGTGCGCTCAGACCGGTCGGAAATCGGTCGTAGAGTATAAAGGCAAAAGCGCGCTTGACTGCGAGACAAACACGTCGAGCAGGTACGAAAGTAGGTCTTAGTGATCCGGTGGTTCTGTATGGAAGGGCCATCGCTCAACGGATAAAAGGTACTCCGGGGATAACAGGCTGATACCGCCCAAGAGTTCATATCGACGGCGGTGTTTGGCACCTCGATGTCGGCTCATCACATCCTGGGGCTGAAGCCGGTCCCAAGGGTATGGCTGTTCGCCATTTAAAGTGGTACGCGAGCTGGGTTTAGAACGTCGTGAGACAGTTCGGTCCCTATCTGCCGTGGACGTTTGAGATTTGAGAGGGGCTGCTCCTAGTACGAGAGGACCGGAGTGGACGAACCTCTGGTGTTCCGGTTGTCACGCCAGTGGCATTGCCGGGTAGCTATGTTCGGAAGAGATAACCGCTGAAAGCATCTAAGCGGGAAACTTGCCTCAAGATGAGATCTCACTGGGATCTTGAATCCCCTGAAGGGCCGTCGAAGACTACGACGTTGATAGGTTGGGTGTGTAAGCGCTGTGAGGCGTTGAGCTAACCAATACTAATTGCCCGTGAGGCTTGACCATATAACACCCAAGCAATTTGCTTACGCAGATTGTGGTGGTGAAGACGAAAGACCCGAA
>NZ_JAMYBV010000060.1:0-3241 GCF_024126635.1 Pseudomonas sp. VA159-2
TCCTTGGCGTCGATGGTGTTGAGCGGAGCGACGGCGACCTGGGGTTCGCGTTGTTTGGTGTCGGTCATGCCAGCACCTCATGGTTCAGCTTGGCCGGGTTCACCGGGGCGCTGAGCTTGGGCAGGCTCGGCAGTTGCTTGAGGGCGCTGGCGGCCTTGAGCGTGGGCGCCGCACCGGGCACCACGTTGCTGGCCAGCTGGGCCATGGCGCCGGTGTCGCCGCCGACAGCGGCCTTGACCTGTTGCGCCTTCTGCAAGGCGGCCTGGCCGCTTTTCGCCAGTTGCAGGCCGGTGCCGGCCAGGGCCTTGCCCTGTTCCAGCAGGCCGTTGCCGCCGGGGCCCATCAGGCCCTGGGCCATCGATTTTCCTTGTGCCATCGCGTTCTGCATCAGTCCCTTGCCCTTGTCCATGCCTTGCTGTGCCAGTGCCAGGCCCTTGCCCAGCACCCCCTCTGCGCCCTTGCCGCCGCTGAGCACCTCGCCGACCACGGCCTGCTGGCCGGGGGCGATGTCGGCGAAGCTGGCCTTCGGTGGCCAGTCGCCGGCGCCGAAGTGGCTGCCCTCGGCCCAGGTGTCGGCCGGGTCCAGGCCGAAGTCGACCCACAGCGGGCCGGCGGCGGCGCCGCTGGCCTGGTTGAAACCGTTGCCGTCGAGGGTGCCCTTGATCGATTTGCCCAGGGCGTCGATCACGTCGTAGTCGCCGGTCTTCACGCCCTTGCTGTTGGCGTACTGGTACAGCAGCTCCAGGTCGCCCTTGCCGGGTTTCGGCGGCTCGGGGAAGGTGCCGGCCTTGCTCGCCGCGCCGATATGGGCGAACTGCGCCGCGTGAGCGGTGTAGTTGGCGCTGGTGACGTGCGTGATGCCGCCGGCGTTATAGGTGGTGGCGCTGCCGCCGCCCTGCAGCACCAGCTCGGTCTTGGCGGTGAGCACGATGCGGTCGGCGTTGGCGGTGATGTCCAGCTTGGCCAGCAGGTTGATGTTGTCCTTCAGCGCGCGGATGTCGATGTCGCCGGAGGCCGACACCAGTTTCCAGCCCAGACTCTGCACGAACAGGCGCATGCCCTGGCTGGCGCTGGCCAGCAGGCGTTTGCCGACGGACATGCTGGTGTGGCCGGTGCTGCTCAGGGCCAGGTGCTCGCCGGTGGTGATGTGGTTGGGGCCGGGGGTGGTCAGGGCGATGCCGGCCGGGCTCGACAGCACCAGGTGCGGCTGGGCGAATTCGGGGAACTCGTTGGCGCTCTGGTTGACTGGGCCACTGCCGAGGATGCCCTGGTGCTGCTCGTGCAGGCGCTTGGCCACTGCGTCCTGATCGCCCGGTTCCTGGGCCTGCATCTGCTTGGCCAGTTCGGCCAGGCTGTCCTGCTGCTCGCTGGCGGTGGCCAGACGTTCGGCAGTTTCCGGCAGGTCCTTGTGGTGCTTGGCTTCGTTGGCGCGCGGTTCGGTGGTGAGCAGCAGGCCACCGGCGGCGCGCACGGCGCCGTGGCGGTCAGTGCGCAGCTCGAAGCCTTCTCCGCGCGGGGCACCACCGCTTGGGCGCGGATGCGTCAGGTAGCCGAGGTTCAGCGCACTGGCGCCATGATCACTGCGCAGGGCGATGCTGATTTCGCTGGTGGTGTCGTCGATGCGCAGTTCGTTGCCGCGGCTGCCCTTGTATTCCTTGCTCTTGATGGTGGCCAGGGTCTTGAGGTCAGGCAGCTTGTAGTGCGGCATGTTCACGCCGTGGTACAGGCAGCCGGTCACTAGCGGCTGGTCGGGATCACCTTCGAGGAAGCTGACCAGCACTTCCATGCCGACCCGGGGCAGTTGCAGGCCAGCGATGCCCTGCCCGGCCCAGCCGCTGGCAACACGCATCCACACGCTGGACTTGTCGTCGGCCTGGCCTTCGCGGTCCCAGAAGAACTGCACTTTGATGCGCCCGTACTCGTCGCAGTAGATCTCCTCGCCGGCCGGGCCGCTAACCACGGCGCGCTGGGTGCCGAGGATGCGCGGTTTGGGGTGTTCGAGGGGTGGGCGGTAAGTGGCATCCCACGGGGTGGCGCTGAAGAAATTGCGGTAGCCCTGCTGGAAGCCGTCGTACTTGGCGTCGACATCGCTGGTGATGGTTTCTTCCAGCACCTGGGGCTGGCGGCCCTGGTGTTGCACGTCGGTGAGCAGCCAGAGGTCGTTCCAGGCGGCGTTGGGGTGCGCGCTCAGGGTCAGGAAATGCCCGCTGGCCAGCAACGGCTGGTCGCTGCGCCCTTCGGCCAGGCGGAAGTCGCTGCGATGGCGCTCCAGGGCGCGGGTGGCCAGGTGCTTGCCGCGGGCGCGGTCGAGGAATCGCCCGGGGTAGTCGTAGTCTTCCAGCTCAGGCTCGGCGTGGCTGACAGACTCGCCCTCGAGCTGGATCAGCGGTTTCTTGAAGTCGTAGTCGCGGCGGGTGACGCTGCTGGTGCGGGTTTCCACGCGCAGGCCGAAACGTTTGATCATCGGCGTGTCGGCGACAAGACCTGCATCCTGCTGGTAGGCCACCGGGGCCAGTTTGGGGAACACGGTCTGGTCATCACCGAACACCAGCTGGTGGCCGGCGGCGCTGTGGCGGAAGTGGTAGTGGATGCCTTCTTCTTCACACAGGCGTTGGATGAACTGCAGGTTGGACTCGTCGTACTGCACGCAGTACTCGCGCTCTGGGTAAATAGCACCGAGCTGGAACTGGTAGGCGTTGGCGAGGATGCCGTGCTCTTCCAGTACCTGGGCAATGATCTTCGGCACGCTCAATTGTTGGAACATGCGCTGGTTGATGCGGTGGGCCAGGTAGGCCAGCTGCGGGCGCAGGGTCACCTGGTAGCGGGTCAGGCGCTTGCCGGCCTCGCCTTGCGCGGCGCGATAGATCAGGCCGTGCAGGCCGCGGCCTTCGTCGCCGAGCTGGAGGAACGCGGGCTTGTGCAGCAGGCTTTCCAGGTCCAGCGAGGGACGCTCGCTCACCAGTTCCAGGTCGATGGCGTAAGGCTGGCTAATGGCCTCCTTGCCATCGAAGGCGAGCACCTGAAAATCGTGCGGCAGGCCGTCGATGTGCAAGCTGAAATGGGTCTGGTTCGCGGCGGCAAACATCCTTGTCCCTCTGTAGCGAGAATGATCGGGCACAACGACCGCAACCCGCCGCGCAAGCGCGGCAGGCGACGGTGTGATCCAGGCTTAGCCTGCGACCGGCGCGCGCCAGTCGTCGGAACCGGAAGTACCGGACACTTCGTGGGTCCAGGTGATCTT
>NZ_JAMYBV010000061.1:0-2823 GCF_024126635.1 Pseudomonas sp. VA159-2
ACGAAGCGGGCAACCTGACCCGCGAGCACCAGTACTACCTGGCCACCGGCACGCCGATGGTTGCGGTGTGGCAGCACGAATACGATGCGCTCAACCAACGTACTGCAACGATTCGTCCGGACGGTCACAAAGTCAGCTGGCTGACATACGGCAGCGGCCACCTGCTCGGCATGACCCTCGACCAGCACGAGATGTTGGCCTACGAGCGCGATGACCTGCACCGCGAGGTGGTGCGGCATCAGGGCAATAAGCTGATGCAGACCCAGGCCTGGGATCCGGTCGGGCGTTTGCAGGAACAACTGCTGGGCAGCCATGACGGCCAGTCCACGCTGCTCAAGCGTCAGTACCGTTATGACGCCGCAGGCCAGTTGACCAACATCCACGACAGCCGTCGTGGGCCGTTGGAGTACCAGTACGATCCAGTCGGTCGCCTGCTGCAGGCGACCAGCCGTCTGGGTGTGGAAACCTTCGCCTTCGACCCGGCCGGTAACCTGCTGGACCAGAAGACTCAGGAACTGAACCGCCCGCTGGAAGCTGACCCACGGCGCAACAAGCTGATGGACAACCTGCTGCGCGAGTACGCCGGCACTCACTACAAATATGACGAACGCGGCAACCTGATTCACCGCCTGCACAACGGTTCCCACGCGCACTTCACTTGGGACCTGTTCGACCGGCTGGCCAGTTACAACGACGACAAGCTCAAGGTCGACTACAGCTACGACGCCTTGGGTCGTCGTCTGCACAAACACTCGGTGGCGCATTTCTGGGATCGCCCCGAGGCGGGCACCGGCTGGAACCAGTTGCAACGGGCCAAGCGCCAACGTGAGCTTGGCTGTGGCTTCACCCTGTTTGGTTGGGATGGCGACACCCTGGCTTGGGAAAGCTCACCGCCACGTGATGAAGGCGACACCGGGCGCACCGTGCATTACCTATATGAGCCGGGCAGCTTTGTACCGGTCGCCCAGGCGTTGCGCAAAAGCCCGATCCTCCTGCACAAACAACCGGACTGGAGCCAGCGTGAATACGACTTTGATCAGGATCCGCTGTGGCACACGGATGTAAAGCCACGGGCGTTCGAGGCGATTGCCTGGTACCAGTGCGACCACCTCGGCACGCCGATGGAGTTGACCGATGAGCAAGGCAATGTCGCCTGGGCGGGGCAGTACAAGGCCTGGGGTGAAGTCCGCGAGGAGCGCTCGGAGTGGGCCAAGCAGCAGGGCCTGGGCAACTCGATTCGCTTCCAGGGTCAGTACCACGATCATGAGACGGGGCTGCATTACAACCGTTTCCGGTACTATGACCCAAGAACGGGACGCTTCATGGGGCAAGATCCAATCGGTTATGCGGGAGGTTTGAACCTCTACCAGTATGTAAGCAACCCCAATCAATGGATCGATCCAAGTGGGCTATGTAGTAAGGCTCTGAATAATGCACTGGGAGGGATGCCGAATGATCATATGCAGGCGCATCATTTGATTCCAGAACAGATTTGGCGTGAGCGAGCAAGCTTCTTCTCGGATATTGGTATCTATGAGCAGCGCGATGCCAAAGAGAATGGATTGTTAATGCCCGATAGTGCAGATAAAGCAAAGAGTATGGGCAAGATGTTTTATCATTGCGGCTCTCATGGGAAGGTGTATTCGCCCATGGTGGATAACATGGTTGCGAAAGTTCAAGATAGGTACGACGCTGGAGTGATAGATGAGGCCCAGGCTCGCTCAGAGGTGGCCACTATCCAGAAGAGATTAAGGGCAAGCCTGTCGGTTTCGGGTAAAAAACAGCGGCGTGTTAAATAAATTAGGGGTTGACAGAATGAAATATTTTGTTATTTCGCAAGTAGAGGCGCCGGGGGCCCCGTTAGGTTTCTTGAATGCGGCCCTGTATGACAAATATTATGAAAATAGTGAAGATGTGGAGTATGGGTTTTTTCCTTGGTATGCTGAGCGCAGAGCATCTAGAGAGCATAAACCATTCCCCGTAGGTATGGTGCTGATATCAAAGGATAAAAGCTATTCATTTGATATCAGGGGGGTGGCAGGATTCTATGTGGTAAGTGATGAATTTCTGCGTATTTGTAGCGGTTTTACCACTTGTGTCGAAGACTTCGCTTCTATTGAGGTTGTTGCCAAGGGTGGGGAGGGGATATCAGAGAAGAAATACAGTGCGGCCTATCTTGGTGGTCTAGATGTTCGGGACTATGCAGCCCCCGAGTCTACTTTCATTGAAGAGGATGGTTTGATTTTTAGGATCAAGAAGCTTGTGATGAACAGGGAAGTTGGTCTAGACCTTTTTCGTTTCAAAGGGCTGCACGCAGGAAGTGGTACTTTAATATGTTCTGAGCGTTTTGCCGACTCTGCAAAAGACCTGCATGGCATTAAAATTCAACCTATGGACTCCACTGTTTGGTCTCAGGTCAAGAGAATTTAGCTAGGTATCCCTTGTCAGCGACATTGTTCTGACAACCCACTGACACGACGCCTTGCTGGCCGCGCTGCTTACCACCGAGCAGCGCGCCAACGAGGCCAAGCACCACAAGGACCTGCCCGAAACCGCCGAACGCCTGGCCACCGCCAGCGACCAGTAGGACAGTCTCGCCGAGCTGGCCAAGCAGATGCAGGCTCAGGAGCCGGGCGACCAGGACACCGTGGCCAAAGCCATCCGCGAGTGGGCCGACGACGGCAGCTTCGAAACCCGCCTGCAATGGGACAAGCACATCCGCCTGACCACCGTGACCGACGCCCACGGCCAGCAGACCAAGCACTATTACGACATCCTCGGCTACACCTACCGCATCAAGCATCCGGACGGTAACTCCGAATG
>NZ_JAMYBV010000062.1:0-2058 GCF_024126635.1 Pseudomonas sp. VA159-2
CCAGGAACTCAATCGTCCGCTGGAAAGCGATCCGCGCCGTAACAAACTGATGGACAACCTGCTGCGTGAATACGCCGGGACCCACTACCAATACGACGAACGCGGCAACCTGATCCATCGCCTGCACAACGGCGAACAGGCGCGCCTGAGCTGGGACTTGTTCGACCGATTAGTCCGTTTCGACGATAGCAAGCTCAGCGTGGCGTACAGCTACGACGCCTTGGGCCGCCGTCTGCACAAGCACTCCACCGCGCACCATCAGGATGATCCGCGTGCGGGCAGTGGTTGGAACCAGATGCAGCGGGCCAAGCGCCAACGCGAACTGGGCTGTGGTTACACCTTGTACGGCTGGGATGGCGATAACCTGGCTTGGGAAAGCTCGCCGCCACAGGATGAAGGCGACACCGGGCGGACCGTGCATTACCTGTACGAGCCGGGCAGTTTCGTGCCGGTTGCCCAGGCGCTGCGCAAGAGCCCGATCCGCTTGCTACGCCAACCGGACTGGAACGACCGGGAATACGATTTCGATCAGGACCCGCTGTGGCAACACGAGGTCAAACCGCAACCGATCGACGCGATTGCCTGGTACCAGTGCGACCACCTTGGTACGCCGATGGAGCTGACCGACCACCATGGTGAAGTGGCGTGGACGGCGCAGTACAAGGCGTGGGGTGAGATCAAGGAGGCCCGCTCGGAGTGGGCGAAGCAGAATGGCCTGAACAACCCGATCCGCTTCCAGGGTCAGTACCACGACCATGAGACCGGGCTGCATTACAACCGCTATCGGTACTATGATCCGAGGGCCGGGCGGTTCATCAACCAGGACCCGATCAGTTACACCGGTGGTTTGAACCTGTTTGCGTATGCGCCGAACCCTGTCGAGTGGGTCGACCCGTTAGGGTTGTGGAAAGGGCAGCCGCGGCAGGCGGGTGGTAGGTTTGGGGCGGGGAAAGATCCTTCGAAGCCATGCCCGTGTAAGTCGGATGGTACTCATGGGAATAGTCTCAATTCGACTAAGCCTGCGATTGGCTACACATTGAGGCACGAAGATGATCATAGTGTTTTGAAGTATGGTGAAACTACAATGGGTAAGCGTAGGTATACGGAAGAATATCTTAAGGAGAACAATGCGTATATGCAGGAGGAGGTCTCAGGGACCAAGCGGGAGATGCATGCGTGGCAACATCAAAAAATCTTGGAATACAAAGCGGCAGATAAAAAAGGTAGAAGGCCTCCGCTAAACAAAAGCGATTATTAAGGTGGTTTATGGATTTTAATACTTCAAGTGAGCAGCATGTATTAGCGGGCAATGCTGCTCAGATTGCTCGAAAGAAGGTAAAGGATGCATTGGTTGAGATTTTACGTGATGTTTCACTCGAGTGTGGGGCGGAAGCATGGACATTCATATCAATACTGATGCCTGATGAGCGAATAGGTGATTATCCAGAAGTTAGGCGATACCACAAGGCTCGGAAGGTTATTGAAGTTCGGGTGCAAATTCCTATTTACGAATTTAGGGATTCGGATGCTTTGCGTCAGGTAAGTTTGATTCTTGATGCAGTGTCTCGCTCAGTGGAAATGATGGAGGAAATAAAGAGTTTGAAGTTGACGGTGCGCGATGCGCATGTGCTTAAAGATGCGGTCGAGAATGCGCGAGTACAACTAGGGGTCGCTTGAAGCTCATGGGTTGGCAAGTAGGGGTGTGCCTTCGCTGTCTTCTTATTAACTTGTGTGGAGATGTTGTACACCGGAAAGCTGCTGCCTGAATCAATATGTATCAATCAGCGTCGTACCGAGCTTGCAGCAATTATATGGTGTGAAGCTAACCACCACGCAAGTTGCCAGACAGGGTGATCAAAGCTAGGAAGAGACCTTCGCCTTCGACTCGGCCGGTAACCTGCTGGACGACAAGTCCCAGGAGCTGAACCGCCCGCTGGAAAGCGACCGACGCCGTAACCTGCTGCGTGAATACGCCGGGACCCACTACCAATACGACGAACGCGGCAACCTGATCCATCGCCTGCACAATGGCGAGCAGGCTCGCCTGAGTTGGGACCT
>NZ_JAMYBV010000064.1:0-2027 GCF_024126635.1 Pseudomonas sp. VA159-2
GGGCTGTGGCAGCGCGACTACGACGAGCGCGGCAACCTGGTCGAGAGCGTCGACCCGCTGGGCAACAAGACCGAGTTCGCCTACACCCCGGCCGGGCTGGTCAAGGCGATCAAGGACGCCATCGGCAACGAGAAGAAACTCGCCTACAACGATGCCGGGCAACTGCTCGAATACACCGACTGCTCGGGCAAGACCAGCCAGTGGACGTACGACACCTCCGGCCAGCTGATCGAATTCGCCGACGCGGCGGGCAACAAGACCGCCTATGAATACAAGGCCGGGCAACTGGCCAAGGTCACTCACCCGGACAAGACCGAAGAACGCTTCGAGCGTGACGCCGAAGGCCGTCTGCTGGCCCATGTGGACGCGCTTGATCGCTGCACCACCTGGTCCTATACCGCTGCCGGTATGCTCGCCGAACGCGTCGACGCCAACGAGCACACCCTGCGTTATCGCTGGGACAAGCTTGGCCGCCTGATCGGGCTGGAAAACGAAAACGAGAGCAAGGCCAACTTCCTCTACGACCCGGTCGGCCGGCTGCTGCAAGAGACCGGTTTCGATGGCTTGGTCACCCGTTACCAGTACGACCCGAACAGCGGTCGCCTGGCGAGCACTCAAGTGGGCCAGCGCCGTATCGACCTGCGTTTCGACCGCATGGGCCGCCTGGCCGAGCGTACGGCGCGCCTGGGTGATCAGAGTCAGAGCGAAACCTTTGCCTACAACGGCAACGGCCAGCTGGTTCAGGCGGTCAACGCCGCCAGCAAGCTGCAATGGTTCCACGACGAGGCCGGCAACCTGACCCGTGAGCACCAGCACTACCTGGCCACGGGTACGCCGATGGTTGCGGTGTGGCAGCACGAATACGATGCGCTCAACCAGCGGGTCAGCACGATTCGCCCGGATGGCCACAAGGTCAGCTGGCTGACCTACGGTAGCGGCCACCTGCTCGGCATGACCCTCGACCAGCACGAAATGCTGGCCTATGAGCGGGATGACCTGCACCGCGAGGTGGTGCGGCACCAGGGCAATAAGCTGATGCAGACCCAGGCCTGGGACCCGGCCGGGCGTTTGCAGGAGCAACTGTTGGGCAGCCATGACGGCCAGTCCACCTTGCTCAAGCGCCAGTACCGTTATGACGCCGCCGGCCAGCTGACCAACATCCATGACAGCCGTCGGGGGCCGCTGGAGTACCAGTACGATCCCGTCGGCCGCCTGCTCAAGGCCACCAGCCGCCTGGGCGTGGAAACCTTCGCCTTTGACCCGGCCGGTAACCTGCTTGACCAGAAAACCCAGGAGCTGAATCGCCCGCTGGAAGCCGATCCACGGCGCAACAAACTGATGGACAACCTGCTGCGCGAGTATGCCGGTACCCATTACCGTTACGACGAACGTGGCAACCTGGTGCACCGCCTGCACAACGGTGCCCATGCTCACTTCACCTGGGACCTGTTCGACCGGCTGGCCAGCTACAACGACGACAAGCTCAAGGTCGACTACAGCTACGACGCCTTGGGCCGGCGTCTGCACAAGCATTCGGTGGCGCATTTCTGGGATCGCCCCGAGGCGGGGACTGGCTGGAACCAGCTGCAACGAGCGAAGCGCCAACGCGAGCTTGGCTGTGGCTTCACCCTGTTTGGTTGGGACGGCGACACCCTGGCCTGGGAGAGCTCACCGCCGCGTGATGAAGGCGACACCGGCCGCACCGTGCATTACCTGTACGAGCCGGGCAGCTTCGTGCCGGTTGCCCAGGCGCTGCGCAAAAGCCCGATCCGCTTGCACAAGCAACCGGATTGGAGTCAACGCGAGTACGACTTTGATCAGGATCCGCTGTGGCACACCGAGGTGAAACCGCAGCCGTTCGAGGCGATTGCCTGGTACCAGTGCGACCACCTCGGCACGCCGATGGAGCTGACCGATGAGCAAGGCAATGTCGCTTGGGCCGGACAGTACAAGGCTTGGGGTGAAGTTCGCGAGGAACGCTCGGACTGGGCCAAGCAGCACGGCCTGGGCAACCCGATTCGCTTCCA
>NZ_JAMYBV010000065.1:0-1710 GCF_024126635.1 Pseudomonas sp. VA159-2
ATTCGCGAGTGGGCCGATGATGGCAGTTACGAAATTCGCCTGGAGTGGGACGAGAACATCCGCCTCACCTACGTCACCGACGCCCATGGCCAGGAGACCTGGTACTACTACGACATCCTTGGCCACCTGTACCGCGTGCGCTATCCGGATGAAAGTTCAGAATGGATTTTCAGGGATGAGCGCAAGAACGTGGTACGCCACGTTCATACCGATGGCACTGAAGACCGTTACGACTATGACGAACAAGGCAGTGTCATTCGCCATATCCGCGCCGATCACAGCCAGGTCCATATCGCGTATGACGACCGTCGCCGTCCGATCAAGATCCGCGATGCCGAAGCTGGCCTGTGGCTGCGGGACTATGACCAGAAGGGCAACCTGGTCGAGACCACCGATCCATTGGGCAACAAGACCGAGTTCGCCTACACACCCTCTGGGCTGGTCAAGGCGATCAAGGACGCCAACGGCAACGAGAAAAAGCTGGCCTACAACGCGGCGGATCAACTGGTCGTGTACACCGACTGCTCGGGCAAGACCAGTCAATGGGCATACGACGCCTTCGGTCAGTTGGTGCTGTTCACCGATGCGGCGGGTAATAAGACGGCTTACGAATACAAAGCCGGCCAACTGGCAAAAGTCATCCACCCGGACGCCACCGAAGAGCGTTTCGAGCGCGATGCTGAAGGTCGTTTGCTGGCTCACGTTGATGCACTGGACCGTTGCACCACCTGGACCTACAACGCTGTGGGCCTGCTGGCCGAGCGGGTGGATGCCAACGAGCACACCCTGCGTTATCGCTGGGACAAGCTGGGCCGCCTGATCGGCCTGGAGAACGAGAACGAGAGCAAGGCCAACTTCCTTTACGACCCGGTCGGGCGCTTGCTGCAAGAGCAAGGCTTCGATGGTCTGGTAACCCGTTACCAGTACGATCCTGATACGGGCCGGCTGGCCAGCGCCCAAGTCGGTCAGCGGCGTATCGACATCACTTTCGACCCGGTGGGCCGGCTCGCTTCTCGCGTGGCCAGCCTGGGGGACCAGCGCCAGGAAGAATCCTTCGCCTACGACGGCAACGGCAACCTGATCCAGGCGATCAACGCGGCCAGCAAGCTGCAATGGTTCCATGACGAGGCGGGCAACCTGACCCGCGAGCACCAGTACTACCTCGGTACCGAGGTGCCGATGGTCGCGGTGTGGAAGCATGAATACGACGCACTGAACCTGCGCACAGCGACGATCCGCCCGGATGGCCACAAGGTCAGTGTGCTCACCTACGGCAGTGGTCATGTGCTGGGCATGACCCTCGATCAGCATGAGTTGCTCGCCTACGAGCGCGATGACCTGCACCGTGAAGTGGTGCGGCATCAGGGCAACCAGCTGATGCAAACTCAGGCGTGGGATCCGGCCGGGCGTCTTCAGGAGCAACTGTTGGGCAGCCACGATGGCCAGTCCACCCTGCTCAAACGCCAGTATCAATACGATGCCGTCGGCCAGCTGACCGATATCCACGACACCCGCCGTGGCCACCTGGCCTATCAGTACGATCCCATTGGCCGCTTACTGCAAGCCACCAGCCGCCTTGGCGTGGAGACCTTTGCTTTCGACCCGGCCGGCAACCTGCTGGACGACAAGACCCAGGAACTCAATCGTCCGCTGGAAAGCGATCCGCGCCGTAACAAACTGATGGACAACCTGCTGCGTGAATACGCCGGG
>NZ_JAMYBV010000066.1:0-1577 GCF_024126635.1 Pseudomonas sp. VA159-2
CGGTGACGTAGGTGAGGCGGATGTTCTCGTCCCACTCCAGGCGAATTTCGTAACTGCCATCATCGGCCCACTCGCGAATGGCCTTGGCGTCGAAGGCGCTGCCATCCCACTGCAGGTTCATACCTCGGCCGGTGCGGTCGGTGTAACGGGTCACCAAGTGGTTCTGGTACTGGTAATGCCAGGCCGCGCCGTGCTCATCCTGGGCAGCGACGAGGTCGCCCTGATCATCGTAGTGGTAGGCACACAGCTGGCGCAGCGGTTGACCGTCGTGCATTTCCCACAGGCCAGTAATATGGCCCTGTTCATCGATAAGTGTGCCCAGGTGGCGCAGCACATCCTTCACATCCCCCTGGAAGGTGATGATGTCCGACAGCACTGGACGCCCATCATGGTGATGTTCGTAGTGCAGCATGCAGCCCGCGTCGTTCTGCAGCAGGATCTTGCGCAGGTAGTAACGGTCGCCCACGCGCAGGTAGTACTCCTTGCGCACGAAGCCACGGCAGATCACCAGCTCATCGTCGCTGCTGCGTACCAGCAGCAAGTCCTCGATGGCGTTGAACAGCGACTTGCCGGCCTTGGGCAGTTCGAACGCATGGCTGCGACCGTCGAAGTCATGGAACAGCAAGCCCTTGTCGAGCACATCGATACGCGTGGTCAGGGGCGTTACCCAACGGGCGCCCAGACAGCCCTGGTCATATTCGGCCAGGCGCGAGTGGTAGATCCGTTGCCAATCAATCGGAAATGCACCAGGCAGGCTGAAATCCGTGTGAATGATGAATTCCGAACCCAGGGCAAAGCTGATGTTGCGCCCCGTCGTGGATTTCGGGATTGGTCTTGGGATTGGGCAACTGGGCTCGATCGGGCTCGGCGTCTGGGTGGCATACGCCTGCGAACCACTGACCGCCAACTCCCCTTTGCCCTTCTCCCGCTCCACTTGTGTGGTCGTCCCCGGCTTGCTCACCCCTGGCTGCCCGTTCTTGTTGCGCTTGCGGAAGCCCTTCACCGCCCCGCCCAGCACATTGAGCATCCAGCCGATGCTCATCTGCGTGCCCGGGTCGGCCAGCTTGTTCAATTGCCGGGCCATCTCCGGGCCCAGGGCGCGCAGCTGGCCAGTGTTGGCCAGCACCTTGGTCTTGATCTGGTCCGGTAGCAGCTTGCTCGTCGCGCTGTTGGCCAGGCCCTTGCCGGCAGCCTTGTAGGCGCTGTGCACCGCGCCGAAGAAGTTGCTGAACGCCGCCTTTGGGTCGTTGAGCAGCTTGTCGGCGGCGGCCGAGGCCTGCTTGCTCGCCTTCGACAGGTCGCCCTTGGCGTCCAGCTGGCCCAGGGCAACCTTCTCCAACCCGGTGGCGATCTCGTTGGTCATCTTGGTACCCAACGCGCCGGCGTCGGCGAGGATGCCGGCGAGCTTGGGCTGGGCCTGTTTGACGAAGTGATCGATGGTCCCGGCGATGGTCGCGTTGAGGTGGCCGATCAACACCGTGATCAGCGAATCGCCCAGCAGCATCTTGGCGCTGTTGCGCAGTTCCTGGCGCACCAGGAACAGGGTCGGGCGCAGGCTCATGCGCGCCGCGGCCATG
>NZ_JAMYBV010000067.1:0-1577 GCF_024126635.1 Pseudomonas sp. VA159-2
CGGTGACGTAGGTGAGGCGGATGTTCTCGTCCCACTCCAGGCGAATTTCGTAACTGCCATCATCGGCCCACTCGCGAATCGCCTTGGCGTCGAAGGCACTGCCATCCCACTGCAGGTTCATCCCACGACCGGTGCGGTCGGTGTAACGGGTCACCAGATGGTTTTGGTACTGGTAGTGCCAGGCCGCACCCTGTTCATCCTGGGCGGCGAGCAAGTCGCCCTGATCATCGTAGTGGTAGGCACACAGCTGACGCAGTGGCTGACCATCGCGCATTTCCCACAGGCCGGTAATATGGCCCTGTTCATCGATCAGCGTGCCCAGGTGGCGCAGGACGTCTTTCACATCGCCCTGGAAGGTGATGATATCCGACAGCACCGGACGCCCTTCGTGGTGATGCTCGTAGTGCAGCATGCAGCCCGCGTCGTTCTGCAGCAGGATCTTGCGCAAGTAATAGCGATCACCCACGCGCAGGTAATACTCCTTGCGCACGAAGCCACGGCAGATCACCAGCTCATCGTCGCTGCTGCGTACCAGCAGCAAGTCCTCGATGGCGTTGAACAGCGACTTGCCGGCCTTGGGCAGTTCGAACGCATGGCTGCGACCGTCGAAGTCATGGAACAGCAAGCCCTTGTCGAGCACATCGATACGCGTGGTCAGGGGCGTCACCCAACGGGCGCCCAGACAGCCCTGGTCATATTCGGCCAGGCGCGAGTGGTAGATGCGCTGCCACTCGATGGGGAACGCGCCCGGCAAGCTGAAATCGGTGTGGATGATGAATTCCGAGCCGATGGCGAAACTGATGTGGCTCGGGCTGTGGGCGGGTGGTGTAGGCCGGGGAATCGGGCAGCTTTCCTCGACAGGGCTGGTCGAGGCGATCGCATCATGTTGGCTATCCGACTTGCCCAGTTCCGAGTGCGATTTTTCCCGATCCACATGGGTAACGGTGCCGGGCTTGCTCACCCCGGACTGCCCGTTCTTGTTGCGTTTGCGGAAGCCCTTCACCGCCCCGCCCAGCACCGTCAGCATCCAACCGATGCTCATCTGCGTGCCGGGGTCCGCTAGCTTGTTCAACTGCCGGGCCATCTCCGGCCCTAGTGCGCGCAACTGGCCGGTGTTGGCCAAGACTTTGGTCTTGATCTGATCCGGCAGCAACTTGCTGGTGGCGCTGTTGGCCAGCCCTTTACCGGCGGCCTTGTAAGCACTGTGCACGGCACCAAAGAAGTTGCTGAAGGCCGCCTTGGGGTCGTTGAGCAGTTTGTCGGCGGCAGCCGACATCTGCTTGCCCGCCTTGTCGCGGTCGCCCTTGGCGTCCAGTTGCCCGAGGGTGACCTTCTCAAGGCCCGTGGCGATCTCGCTGGTCATCTTGGTGCCCAGTGCACCGGCATCGGCGAGGATCTCGGCGATCTTCGGCTGGGCCTGTTTGACGAAGTCGTCGATGGTCCCGGCGATGGTGGCGTTGAGGTGGCCGATCAACACCGTGATCAGCGAATCACCCAACAGCATCTTGGCGCTGTTGCGCAGTTCCTGGCGCACCAGGAACAGGGTCGGGCGCAGGCTCATGCGCGCCGCGGCCATG
>NZ_JAMYBV010000068.1:0-1518 GCF_024126635.1 Pseudomonas sp. VA159-2
TGACGGTGATGGTGCCGCTGGCGCTGCCTGCCGGGATGGTCACTTTGGTGCCATCGGTCAGGGTGAAGGTCAGGCCGTTATGGCCGGTCACCGACAGGCCTTGGCCGTTGCTCAAGGTCACGGTGTAGGTGATCTGGCCGCCTTCGCTGACGGTGGTCTTGTCGGCGCTGAGGGTCGCGACCACTTCACTGATGGTGTCGGTGATCTGCACGCTGGCATTACCGCCCAGTTCCAGATTTTCGAAGGTCTTGCCATCGACGGCGGCATCGGTGATGCCGACAGTCAGGGTATCGCCGTCTTTGAAGACGTCGTCGCCTTGTGCCTTGGCCTTGTACTCGGCTTCGGTCTGGCCGGCCGGGATCACCACCTTGTCGCCGTTGGACAAAGTGACGGTCAGGTCGTGATCCAGCTTCTGGCTGACTTTGACGGTGAAGGCAGGCTGTTGGTCTTCGGTGACATCACCTTTGCTGACGATGGTGACGGTGATCTTGTCGCCCTCGTTGCCGGTGCCCGGAGTTCCGGTACCGGGCTCGTCGGTGACTTCGGTTTTGACTTCGTCCTTGCCGAGGGTCAGCTTCTCGAAGTTGTCCGCACCGGTCACGCCTTCCAGCTTGTTGACGATGCTCGGCTGGCCGCCGACGAACACGTCATCCGGGGCGTTGATGGTAATGGTGCCGGTGGCACTACCCGCTGGGATAGTGACTTTGGTGCCATCGGTGAGGGTGAAGACCAGGCCGTTGTGGCCGGTCACCGACAAGCCCTGGCCGTTGGTCAGGGTCACGGTGTAGGTGATCTGGCCACCTTCGCTGACGGTGGTCTTGTCGGCGCTGAGGGTCGCGATCACTTCACTGATGGTGTCGGTGATCTGGACGCTGGCGTTGCCGCCGAGCTCCAGGTTTTCGAAGGTCTTGCCGTCCACGGCAGCATCGGTGATGCCGACGGTGAGGGTATCGCCGTCTTTGAAGACGTCATCGCCTTGCGCCTTGGCCTTGTACTCGGCTTCGGTCTGACCGGCTGGGATCACCACCTTGTCGCCGTTGGACAGGGTCACGGTCAGGTCGTGATCCAACTTTTGGCTCACTTTGACGGTGAAGGCGGGTTGCTGGTCTTCGGTCACGTCGCCTTTGCTGACGATGGTCACGGTGACCTTGTCGCCCTCGTTGCCGGTGCCCGGGGTGCCGGTGCCGGGCTCGTCGGTGACTTCGGTCTTCACTTCCTCTTTGCCGAGGGTCAGCTTCTCGAAGTTGTCCGCGCCGGTCACGCCTTCCAGCTTGTTGACGATGCTCGGCTGTCCGCCGACGAATACGTCGTCTGGCGCGTTGACGGTGATGGTGCCGGTGGCGCTGCCTGCCGGGATGGTCACTTTGGTGCCATCGGTCAAGGTGAAGGTCAGGCCGTTGTGGCCAGTGACCGACAGGCCTTGGCCGTTGCTCAAGGTGACGGTGTAGGTGATCTGGCCGCCTTCGCTGACGGTGGTCTTGTCGGCAGACAAGGTAGCCACAACTTCGCTGATGGTGT
>NZ_JAMYBV010000069.1:0-1478 GCF_024126635.1 Pseudomonas sp. VA159-2
ACAAGGCTTGGGGTGAAGTTCGCGAGGAACGCTCGGACTGGGCCAAGCAGCACGGCCTGGGCAACCCGATTCGCTTCCAAGGGCAGTACCACGATCATGAGACGGGGTTACACTACAACCGAAATCGGTACTACGACCCTAAAACGGGACGGTTTATCGGTCAGGACCCAATTCGTTACTCCGGGGGGTTGAATCTATTTGCATATGCGGCTAACCCTATTGAGTGGGTTGACCCACTTGGGCTGGCTAAAAAGCCTCCATCAGCATTTGCAAAAACTGATGGGCAGGGAGTAAGCCCTAAAGTCATAGAGCAGAGCAAGCAGGATGGCGGCCACCGACGTGGTCAAGATCGGGTGCGCGATGGGCTTATTGCTGATGCAGATGAAAATAATAATGGCATCTATACCTGCTGGAGGTGTGGCCATAGTTCTACAAATCCATCTGATATGCACCTTGGCCATACAAATATTCCCACATCCAAAGGGGGGAATTTGGCACCATGTAATACTGCTTTGGAAGGGGCGTCCTGCAACTTGAGTGCTGGAAATAGTGGTTATGTGAAAGAAGGGATGTCCTGTGTCGAAAGAGGAAGCTGTGGAGCGCCTTATGGAAGGTAAAGAAGAATTTTCTGTGATCAAGGTTTTTGTCTCGAACAGGAAAGGCCCCGTCTACGAGGAACTTCCTGCTCTTAGAAAGGGAGAGCATGTTTATGAGCTTTTATCATCTCCTGGGCTGGCATTGAATCTCGCAAAGGGAGATCTGATTGATATAAAAGACTCAAGCTCTCCTGCGGTAGTGTTGAAAAGGGGGGGTAATTTTTGCATTAATTTATATGCGGATAATATTGAGGCGGACAAAATATCTAAGCTTGAACATGAAGTGAATATCTTGTTGGGCGGCACGCTTGATGGAGTGTACCGAGGGAACTTGGCGTTTAGTATTCCTGCAAGAAGTGGGAGAGATAAAATTAGAGAGGTATTTAATCGGTTTAAAGAAGAGACTGGTATTGAGTGGTACTATTCTAATATTTACAAAAATTTCAATGATCTTGATGATGATACATTGCTTGATTGGTGGCTTGATAGTTAAGTTATTTGTTTTCGCATAAGTTATGGATTCGGTTGTTTGGGTGGCGTTATTTTGCTGTCGGTAAGTAGCTTTCGTCGGAGGCCTTCGAGAACGCCTTTGGCGCGTTGAGCAACGCCTACTCGGCAATGGGCAAAGGCGCGGCCAACACGCTGATGAGCAATGCCGTGCCCACCCGGGTGCAGACAGAAGTGCTGGCCTACACCAAGCAATTCCGCACCTTGGCGCCGCAAATGAGCGCCAAGCTGATGAGCCTGGGTAGCACGGCCAACAAGGACTCGATCAAGAACATGCTGCTGGTGCTGCACAACAACAGCGTGAAGTGGCACCTGCGCAACCCCAAGGCCTTGCCCACGGTGGTCAAGCAGGACAAAGTCACCGAAGCCAAGCAC
>NZ_JAMYBV010000070.1:0-1461 GCF_024126635.1 Pseudomonas sp. VA159-2
TCCCTGAACTGCGCCCCTGATGTTGGACAAAAATCCAACCTCAGGGGCGTTTCACATGAGCAAATACACCAGACAGTTCAAGCTTTCCGCCATCCAGACTTTTCTGCAACGTGGCCTTGGCTACCGTTTCATTGCCGCGCAGTTTCAGATGGACCCCTCCTTACTGCGCCGCTGGGTGCAGGCTTTCCGCCTCCATGGCGAGACCAGCCTGTCCAGACAAGCGCGGACTTTCAGCCCTGAGTTCAAGCTCTCGGTACTCAAGCGGAAGTGGCGCGACAAGTTGTCGTTGCGCCAAACGGCAGCCGTTTTCAACCTGACGCACTCCAGCCAGATAGGCATATGGGAAGCGCAGTACTACAGTGGCGGCATCAAAGCCCTGGTAGCAGGGAACAAAGGACCACGTAACGTCATGATCAAACCATCCGTCCCACCCGCCAGCACCTCGCCCAAGGCCGATGAAGAACTCTCGCACGCCGAACTGCTGGCCAAGCTGCGCCACGCCGAGATGGAGATCGCCTACCTAAAAAAGTTAAAAGAACTGCGCGAGGAGAAGGCGAGACAGAAGAAGGCCGGGAGGAAAAAGTCCTGATCATCTCGGCCCTGCGCACCCGCTTCCCGCTCGACGGCCTGCTCAAGTTGGCCGGACTGGCGCGCAGTACGTATTACTACCAGCGCAAATTGATGGCTGCCGGTGACAAGTTGGCTCCGCTTAAGGGCCGTATCCGTGAGATCCAGGAGCGGCATAAAGGTCGCTACGGCTATCGGCGCATGACAGCGACACTGCGCAGCGCCGGCCATGTAGTGAACAGCAAGGTCGTGCGCCGCCTGATGGCCGAGCTCGACCTTAAATGCACGGTTCGCGTGAAGAAGTACAAGTCCTATCGTGGCCAGCCCGGACGCATCGCCCCCAACAAGATGGAGCGCAAGTTCACGGCAGAAGAGCCAAATACGAGGTGGGTAACGGACGTGACCGAGTTCAAGGTGGCGGGTGAAAAGCTGTATCTCTCTCCGGTGCTGGACCTGTTCAATGGCGAAATCGTGGCACATCAGATCGACACCTCGCCGCATTATCCATTGGTTGGTCAGATGCTCGAGCAGGCGCTGTCACGGCTGCCGGAAGGGGCCAGGCCTATGCTGCACTCCGACCAGGGCTGGCAGTATCAGTACTACCGCTACCGGAATCGACTTGAGGAGAAGGGACTGGAGCAGAGCATGTCACGCAAGGGCAACTGCCTGGACAATGCGCGAATGGAGAGTTTCTTCGGCACACTGAAGACCGAGATGTATCATGGTCAGCGCTTCGCCAGCATCGAGGATCTGAGCGCTGCAATCGATGAATACATCGATTACTACAACCATGATCGAATCAAGATGGGGCTGGCCGGCCTGAGTCCCGTGGCATACAGGAATCAGACCGCAGCAGCCTAATCAAAGATTGTCCAACAAATGGGGCGCACCTCA
>NZ_JAMYBV010000071.1:0-1425 GCF_024126635.1 Pseudomonas sp. VA159-2
GGCCATCCCTTTCAAGGTCTTTTGGTTTTAGCGGCCTTGATGACCCGATCGGTTGAAACATGTGCATGCACTGCCGTGCCTTGGACCCAGGCTTTGGGCTTGGGCACCTTAGGGCCTCGGGGGCTTTTAGCGACTTGCTTGGGCTGGATGTTTCTGGCCAGCTCCAGCAGGCGCTGAGCCAGCTTTTCTATCGGAACAACCGGCATGTACTCGGATGGCAGGGCAATCTGCATACCTTCATAACCCCCTCTGATCTGCACCGCCAAGTGATAGATCGAAGCTTCCCAATTCTCGGGCAAGGCATCGCGGTGAGCCTGTTCAACACTTCGCTTGAGCAAGGCCAGAACGTTATATGCGAGCACGGCAGTGGTGAATCCAAGCAAGGCCGCTCGTGGACTGCCGAGGGTTTCGATTTCACTTTCCAGAATGGCTTCCAGTCGCTGGAACATCCCTTCAATGCTCCAGCGGCGGCGATAGAAGTCTGCGATCTGTTGTGCACTGATGCTCTGGGGCAGGTTGCTCCAGAACATCAGGCTGTTATCACCTGAATCGTTGGGTGAATGAAGTGTCAACTCGACACGCCGCCAGCGGTGTCCGCCTTTGACTTCGATGGATTGCTCGCGTACTGAGCCTGTTGCTACGGGCATCGGTGCTTGCCACTCACCTTCCTGGATCAAGCGAGGATGCTTGGCCTGCTGACGAATGACAAATGACGTGTTTACCTGTTCGCATGCCTCCATTACAGGCAGCGTGCAGTAGAGCCGGTCAGCGATCCAAACTTGATTGGCCTTTGCTTCTGCCAGTAACGGCAAGACACAGACTCGCTCACTTGCGTAGGCGTCTTCGCACGGTTGGAGGTCAATCACCTGATCCAGATCGGGGTCGTAAACCACCACCGAGAACCCAGGGCGAGCCGCCCCGCGCTCTTGGCGCAACGCGCCAAGACGCTTTTCGGTAGAGGCCAAGTGGCTTCCATCGACCACTCGAACTTGCCAGTCAGGAAGCATGGCTGAACAGCCCAATTCATGGATTGTCGGCGCCAAGCGCTGCGCGCAGCCTGTCACTAGAGCACGCAACAGGGCAGGTTCGGTTCGGCTGACCTTGTCGTAAAGGGCCGCCAGGCTGACGGGAAGGTCGTCCAGCTGCCTCGCGGCAGCATGTAACGATGGCTTCAAACCCAGTGAAACAAGCGACATCAGTTTGACGACGGTCGAGAATAGCAGCTCGCGAGAATACTGCCGTTGCCGATGCTCCTCGAAAACCTGATCGACCCACTCCGGCGCAATGGCCTGCTCCAAGGCAAGTTTGGCCATTACGCTGGCAGGTGCTTTCTTCTCGAATCGCGCTAGTACATCAGCCCACATCGCTCGGGTCTTCCTGACTGGATTTCAGCGGATTCTACCGAAGACCTTGAAAGGGATGGCC
>NZ_JAMYBV010000072.1:0-1361 GCF_024126635.1 Pseudomonas sp. VA159-2
GGAAGTGTCAGATTTTTTGTGTGCGGGCCGGTAACGGCCTGCCGTCAGGCAGGCTCGACTTTCACCAGGTCGGCCTGATGAACCGATCTCCGTACAAAATCGCGAATTGATTCATCGCACTTTTCCAATCATGCGCCGCTGAGCCCCAGTTCGCCGTGATGTTTCGCAGCCCCAGCCAGATCAGCTTGGTAGCTGCGTCATCGTTCGGGAAATGGCCTCGGGTCTTGATGATCTTGCGCAGTTGGGCATTGATACTCTCGATGGCGTTGGTGGTGTAGATCACTTTCCGGATGGCTGGTGGGAAGACAAAGAAGGGAATCACTCGATCCCAGGCGCGTCTCCAGGCCGCAACGACCGTTGGATACTGCTTGCCCCAGGGCCCGTTTTCAAACTCATCGAGTGCCTGCTCAGCCGCTTCTGCATTGATGGCCTGGTAGATCGGCTTCAACGCCTTGGCCAGTGCCCGGCGCTTGTCCCAGGCCGCGTAGTCCAGGCTGTTGCGGATCAGGTGCACGATGCAGGTCTGCAGCGTCGTCTCTGGAAACACGGCGCTGAGAGCCTCTGGCATGCCTTTGAGGCCATCGGTCACGGCAATCAGCACATCCTCGACACCACGTGTCTTGAGATCGTTAAAGACCTTCATCCAGAACTTCGCACCCTCGGTGTTCTCGATCCAGATGCCCAAGATATCGCGCGTCCCGTCGGGTAGAACGCCCAGCGCCAGGTAAATGGCCTTGTTGCGCACCAGGCCTTCTTCGCGGATCTTCACCCGCAGAGCATCAAAGAAAATGACCGGATACATGGGCTCCAGCGGCCGCTGTTGCCACGCGCCAATTTCGTCCATGACCTCGTCTGTGACAGAGCTGATGAAATCGTGTGAAACGTCCGTCCCATACTGCTCGGACAGAAAGGCGCGGATCTCTCTGACCGTCATTCCACGAGCGTACATGGCGATGATCTTGTCATCGAAACCGGTGTAACGCCGCTCATGCTTAGGGATCAGAATCGGCGCAAAACTGCCGTCTCGATCACGGGGGATTTCCAGCCGCAGGGGGCCATCGCCGGTCAAAACCGTCTTGCCACTCTTGCCGTTACGCTGGTTGGTCTCATCCTCTGGGCGCTGCGCGCCCGGCGGATAGCCCAGGTGGTGGCCGAGTTCGGCACTCAGGGCGCGCTCGATCAAGGCCTTCTTGAACGCCGCAGAGGCATCTTCGATAGCCTCTGCAGTCATCAGGCCCTCACCGAACTGCTCTAGCAGCTCCTTGGGAATTTTGGGCAGGTCACGCAGGGGTTTCTTTTTGGTTGGCATACATGCACCTCTTACTCATGTTATGCCCGAACACAAAATTTCTGACACCCTC
>NZ_JAMYBV010000073.1:0-1276 GCF_024126635.1 Pseudomonas sp. VA159-2
TCAGGGTCACGGTGTAGGTGATCTGCCCGCCTTCAGTGACGGTGGCCTTGTCGGCGCTCAGGGTGGCCACGACTTCACTGACGGTGTCGGTGATCTGCACCGTGGCCTTGCCGCCGAGCTCGAGGTTCTCGAAGGTCTTGCCGGTGACGCTGGCATCGCTGATACCCACCGAGACCGAACCTGGGTCCTTGAAGACGTCGTCGCCCTGGGCCTTGGCCTTGTACTCGGCTTCGGTCTGGCCGGCCTTGATCACCACCTTGTCGCCGTTGTCCAGGGTGACGGTCAGGTCCTGGGCCAGTTTCTGGCTGACCTTGACGGTGAAGCTTGGCTGCTGGTCCTCGGTGACATTGCCGTTGCTGACGATGGTGACCGACACCTTGTCACCCTGGTTGCCGGTGCCTGGGGTGCCCGAGCCCGGTTCGTCGGTGACGGTGGTCTTCACTTCGTTCTGACCCAGGGTCAGTTTTTCGAAGTTGTCGGCGCCGGTGACGCCGGTCAGTTTGTTGCTGATGGTCGGCTGGCCGCCGATGAACACATCGTCCGGCGCGTTGACGGTGATGGTGCCGCTGGCGCTGCCTGCCGGGATGGTCACTTTGGTGCCATCGGTCAGGGTGAAAGTCAGACCGTTGTGGCCGGTGACCGACAGGCCCTGGGCGTTGCTCAAAGTGACGGTGTAGGTGATCTGGCCACCTTCGCTGACGGTGGTCTTGTCCGCCGACAGGGTCGCGACCACTTCACTGGTGGTGTCGGTGATCTGCACGGTGGCCTTGCCGCCGAGCTCGAGGTTCTCGAAGGTCTTGCCCGGCACGCTGGCATCGCTGATACCCACCGAGACCGAACCTGGGTCCTTGAAGACGTCGTCGCCCTGGGCCTTGGCCTTGTACTCGGCTTCGGTCTGGCCGGCCTTGATCACCACCTTGTCGCCGTTGTCCAGGGTGACGGTCAGGTCCTGGGCCAGTTTCTGGCTGACCTTGACGGTGAAGCTTGGCTGCTGGTCCTCGGTGACATTGCCGTTGCTGACGATGGTGACCGACACCTTGTCACCCTGGTTGCCGGTGCCTGGGGTGCCCGAGCCCGGTTCGTCGGTGACGGTGGTCTTCACTTCGTTCTGACCCAGGGTCAGTTTTTCGAAGTTGTCGGCGCCGGTGACGCCGGTCAGTTTGTTGCTGATGGTCGGCTGGCCGCCGATGAACACATCGTCCGGCGCGTTGACGGTGATGGTGCCGCTGGCGCTGCCTGCCGGGATGGTCACTTTGGTGCCATCGGTCAGGGTGAA
>NZ_JAMYBV010000074.1:0-1268 GCF_024126635.1 Pseudomonas sp. VA159-2
TGTACGGGACACCCACATCGGTTACACAAAAGTTCACTCACATAGGTGACAACACCTTGAGTGTTACATAACCATCGGTGGCATCCCGCACATCGACTCTGCCAAGGATGATGGGACCGAAAATAACATCCCAGACGCCATCCCCAACCTGCTCCAGGCCAATGGTCTGGTGCTTGAGCACATACCCTACGTAGATCCTCAAGCCCCGGCGGTTGATGATGCCGCAGCTATCAGCCGGCAAGCTCTCGATATGACTGGGATAGGCCATCTCGGGGAGCTTTTCAGGGAACTGGCGTGGCGAGGGCTGGTAGCAAGACGCCGGTGTTTTCTGGTTCAGTGCCTCATGCAAGCGCTCGTGATTGTAGTGCTGCCGGAAACGATCAAAGTGCCGTTGTTGAGCCTCCCAGGCCACTGCCGGCGGTGATGGGAGCGTGCTTTTTAGCGTCCGATGCATGCGTTCGTGGCGGCCATTTTGTTCAGGCCGACCAGGCGCAATGCGCTCGGGAATAATGCCTAGACGCAGCCACCAGATCGATAGCTGAGAAAGTCCCGCGCGCCCCTTACTGGCAAACGGTACACCGTTATCGGTACGAATCCGCTCAGGTAGGCCATTCTCCCGGAACACTTGGGTGAAAACGGCCTTCGTTTCCAGCAGGTTGGTATTGGGCATGCTGTGACAGGCGAGCAGGAAACGACTGGCGTGATCCATGATCGTCAGCGGATAGCACCAGACGCCTGCACCTGTCAGAAATTGACCTTTGTAGTCCGCACTGAACAGCTGGTTAGGCGACTCTGCCTTCTCCAGTGGCTTGGGATAGATCGCTACCCGCTGACGTAAGCGGCGTGGTTTGACCAACTCGGCCTTCTTGAGGATGTTGTAGATCGCTGTCTTCGAGGGCGGTGCCTGATCAGGGAAACGCTCCTGCAGCGCCGCCTGAATCTTTTTCGGACCCGGTTCCGTTTCGCCTCGACTGCGCAATTCGATGATGGCTTCGCGAACTGCAGCGGGTACGACCCAGTCCTGGGTCAGCCGGCGGCGGCTGCGCTCTTCCAGCCCCGAAGGCCCCTCTTTCTCATATCGCTCGACCCATTTGTAGCCGGTCTTTCGGCTGATCTCGTAGGCTTGGCACAGGGCGCTGAAGCTGGGCGGCCCCTGCAGGTAATCAGCGATGAAAAGCATTTTCAGGTCCATAGGTTTCAGCTCTCGCCAAGGCATGGTCAGATCCTCAAAAACCGACCCTGCCAGTTAAAGACTGTTACCTATGTGC
>NZ_JAMYBV010000075.1:0-1230 GCF_024126635.1 Pseudomonas sp. VA159-2
TGATAGCGGGTGACTAAGCCATCGAAACCGGTTTCTTGCAACAGCCGGCCAACCGGGTCGTAGAGGAAGTTGGCCTTGCAAACTCAGCCGACACGGCGCAGGCCTAACGAACCTAGCGCCGATAGCGAACAGAGCCAATTGTGTGGCTGTCAAAAACTCTTGGATTTTCCACCTGAGGTTTAGTAGATCCCCTTTTCTTCAGCTTTCTCCAAAAAATAGTCTTGTAGGTCCCCACTAATTTCATCGCCATCACAACTGACAACAAAATCTCCGGAAATTCCGTCAGGGAAGTGAGTACCATCCAACGTCCCAAAAACAATCGACACCGCATCAGCCATCGCAAGAGAGATAAAACTTAATACATCCTCTCGTTCATTATCAGATAATTTGGTCAATGCATTTCTAGCTCTCGCATACACGTCCGAGCCATCATCAGGGGACGAGCTCAAAGACTTCCTATAACGAGGAACCCCTTGATCGAAAATCTCTCTAAATACAGCCCCAACAAAGTTTTCAGCAGCACTCATACAGCCTCCTATTTTCTCAGTTCCGGATACATCTCTTTATTCATTCGAATAAGCTCTTGAAGCTTCCCATTCGGAATATCAGGATATACTCGCCTTAACTCTTTGATATCTCTAGCAACCAGGTCCCTGGCATTAGTAAATGGAAGCCCTGCTTTCGGATTAAGCTTGCTTCGAGAAACAATACCCACCCCCTCTTTAGATATAGTATGCCCTTCACGAGGAACGAGTATAGTAGGTGCTGTATCCGGATCATACTCCTTTACAAGATCCTTCATCAGGTTTTTTTGCCCAACGTGGTGTGAGTCCAACCCGAGACTCAACCCCTTGACACAATTTTTATTTCCTTTATGCGTACCTACTTGCCATAAAAGTTTTAGATACCGACAAAGACCCAGGGGATCCGTCCATTCAACCGAATTAGGAGCATACTCGTATAGATTAATCCCTCCTGTATAACCAATTGGATCCTTGCTTACAAATCGTCCTACATTGGGATCATAGTAGCGATAACGATTATAATGCAGCCCCGTCTCATGGTCGTGGTACTGCCCCTGGAAGCGAATCGGGTTGCCCAGTCCATGCTGTTTCGCCCAGTCCGAGCGCTCCTCACGGACTTCACCCCAAGCCTTGTACTGCCCCGCCCAGGCGACATTGCCTTGCTCATCGGTCAACTCCATCGGCGTGCCGAGGTGGTCGCACTGGT
>NZ_JAMYBV010000076.1:0-1190 GCF_024126635.1 Pseudomonas sp. VA159-2
GCTGGCTTGTATGGTAGGACTTGAAGGGAGGAGGAGGGACAAAGTTGGCTTCTGACTGTTAGCGCAGTACAGACCGTAGGAGATTTCACCCCTCCTCCTTTCACCCAAGCGCCGATAAAGAATGCTTCTGGTTCGCAACCGACGATAGAAACAAGCCTGCGCCTCTGGGTGGCCCTTCAAGTCCTGAAACCTTATACGAGGAGGAAGCCCAATGGCAATGCCAGTTACTGTCTCACTACCGATCATCGGCGTGGATGTCGCCAAGGATGAACTGGTGATCTATCACGCTGATTCCGATCAGTTGGAGACCATTCCCAACAACAAAACAGCCATCAAGAAATGGCTCAAGGCGTTGCCGGGAAAAGTAGCTGTCGCTATCGAAGCCACGAATATCTATCACTTGATGTTTGCAGATCTCGCCTACGAGTTCGACTGCATCATTTACATGGTGGGTGGCTACGAACTTAGCCATTACCGCAAGGGCGTCAAAATCCGCGCCAAGACCGACGCGCTAGATGCCAAGCTGCTCGCCCGATACCTCAAGAATGAGGGTCAGGAGCTACGTCCCTGGAGTCCTCCCAGCGGTCTCTACCGCCGTCTTATCAGCCTTTTTCGCCGCCGTGCCGCCGTAGTTCAAGCCCGGGTGAGTTTGAAGCAGAGCTGGGCTAACGAGCCGCTGCTCAAATCAGCAATAACCAAGCATCTGGCGGCCATGGCGCGATTGGAAGCGCTTGTTGAAAAGGCCATTTGTGACCAGTTGCAAGCCGCCGGGCTAAAGGATCAGCTGAAGCGCTGCATGCAGGTGGAGGGTATCGGACTGTTGACCGGTGCTCGCCTGATTACTGCTTTTCAACGAGGGGACTTCCGAAACTCGGATGCCTTCATCGCGTTTCTGGGGTTGGATCTTCGGGTATCCAAATCAGGCCAGAAAGATAACCGCCGCAGTTTATCCAAGCGAGGGGACCCCGAGGCGCGACGCTTGCTGCACAACGCAGCAATGTCTGCTCGCCGTACCGCGGCCTGGCGGGATGTCTACGAGGGCTACATAGGCAAGGGGCTACGCACTACGCAGGTGCTGGTCATACTCGCTCGCAAGCTTGCCCGCATCGTATTCGCCCTGCTGAAAGGGCAGGACGAATATCAACCTAAAGTCAGCTAATGGGCTTCCCTGAAACCATAGAATCTCCTAC
>NZ_JAMYBV010000077.1:0-1156 GCF_024126635.1 Pseudomonas sp. VA159-2
CGGACACATGGTGGACACCTGTACGGAGACATGGTTGACACTTCCTGGCAGCCCCCTTTGCCAGGATTTTCGCCATGCCTTGGAACGTGAGAAACGCCATGAGCCTGAAAGAAGAGTTCGTATCCCTGGCGCGACAACCGGATGCCAATATTCGAGAGTTATGCCGACGCTTCAGCATCAGTCCCCAAACCGGATACAAGTGGCTGCGCCGTTTTGAGCAAGGTGGCTCGGCCGCTCTACAAGAACGATCTCGGAGGCCGGCTAGTAGCCCCCGCTTGACCGAGGCTGCGTTGGAAGCAGAAGTCGTTGCACTTCGACAGGAGCACCCGGCCTGGGGCGGACGCACAATCAGCAGCCTGCTGAGCAAGCGTATTGCCCCCAGCACCGTCACCAACGTGTTGCACCGCCATGAACTGATCCAGAGCCCTGAGAAGGCACGAGAGGCGCGGCTTAGGTTTGAGCACGATGCACCCAACGATCTCTGGCAGATGGACTTCAAAGGGCACTTCGCCCTGCAACAAGGCCGGTGTCATCCGCTGACCATTCTTGACGACCACTCCCGCTTCAATTTGGCTATTCACGCTTGCGATAACGAGCGAGGAACGACGGTCAAGGAGAAGATGACTGAGGTCTTCCAGCGCTACGGCCTACCGCTCCGAATCAACGTCGATAATGGTGCTCCCTGGGGCTCACCGCGTAATCCTGGAGAGGTTACTGAACTGAGTATCTGGTTGATTCGACTAGGGATACAGATAAGTTTCAGTCGCCCGTACCACCCTCAAACGAATGGCAAAATTGAGCGTTTCCACCGTTCATTGAAGGCTGAAGTACTCGATGGGCGGCAGTTCTCGACCTTGGTGCAAGCACAAACGGCGTTTGACCGATGGCGGGAAATTTACAACTTACAGCGCCCTCATCAGGCTTTGGGGTATCAAGTGCCGATGGCCAGATATCACCCCAGCCCGTGGGCCTACCCCAATCAGCTTGAGGAATTTGAATATGGGCCAGACGATATCCTGGCCAAGGTTTATCACAGTCGCTTCCGCTTTCAGAAACGCTATTTCAGCATCGCAAAAGGTTTGGTCGGGCAGACCATAGCGATACGCCCCGGGCGAGACGGTGGGGACATGTTCGATGTCTATTTCTGCCATCAACG
>NZ_JAMYBV010000078.1:0-1045 GCF_024126635.1 Pseudomonas sp. VA159-2
CTGATGGTGTCGGTGATCTGCACGGTGGCATCGCCGCCGAGTTCCAGGTTCTCGAAGGCATGGCCAGGCACGGCTGCATCGGTGATACCGACGGTCAGCGAGTCGCCGTCCTTGAAGACGTCGTCGCCTTGTGCCTTGGCCTTGTACTCGGCTTCGGTCTGGCCGGCCGGGATCACCACCTTGTCGCCATTGGACAAGGTGACGGTCAGGTCATAGTCGAGCTTCTGGCTGACTTTGACGGTGAAGGCCGGCTGTTGGTCTTCGGTGACATCCCCCTTGCTGAGGATGGTGACGGTGACCTTGTCGCCTTCGTTGCCGGTGCCCGGAGTACCGGTGCCAGGTTCATCGGTGACGGACGTCTGCACCTCATTTTGACCGAGGGTCAGTTTTTCGAAGTTGTCGGCACCGGTGACGCTGGTCAGTTTGTTGCTGATGGTGGCCTGGCCGCCGATGAACACATCGTCCGGGGCGGTGATGATGGCAGTACCGCTGGCGCTGCCCGCCGGGATGGTGACCTTGGTGCCGTCGCTCAGGGTGAAGGTCAGGCCGTTGTGGCCAGTAACCGACAGGCCTTGGCCGTTGGTCAGGGTCACGGTGTAGGTGATCTGGCCGCCTTCGCTGACGGTGGTCTTGTCGGCAGACAAGGTAGCCACAACTTCGCTGATGGTGTCGGTGATCTGCACGCTGGCGTCGCCGCCCAGCTCCAGATTTTCGAAGGTCTTGCCGTCCACGGCGGCATCGGTGATGCCGACGGTGAGGGTGTCGCCGTCCTTGAAGACGTCATCGCCCTGGGCCTTGGCCTTGTACTCGGCTTCGGTCTGACCGGCTGGGATCACCACCTTGTCGCCATTGGACAGGGTCACGGTTAGGTCGTGGTCCAGCTTCTGGCTGACCTTGACGGTGAAGGCGGGTTGCTGGTCTTCGGTCACGTCGCCTTTGCTGACGATGGTGACCGAGACCTTGTCGCCCTGGTTGTCGGTGCCAGGGGTACCGGTGCCGGGCTCGTCGGTGACTTCGGTTTTGACTTCGTCCTTGCCGAGGGTCA
>NZ_JAMYBV010000079.1:0-978 GCF_024126635.1 Pseudomonas sp. VA159-2
CGAGCCGAGAACGCTGAGCTGAAACTGGAGCGTGAAATCCTAAAAAAGGCGGCGGTATTCTTTGCCAAAGAGTCCAGGTGAGATACGCCTTCGTCGCTGAAGAACGGGCTCAGTTTCCGGTGCGTCTGTTGTGCCGGGTAATGGGTGTTTCGGTTTCAGGATTTTACGACTATCAGCACCGCCAGGGGCGCCCGGATCCGGATGCGCAGATCCGCATCGATCTGCACAAGGCTTATGCGGCTAGCCGCAAGACCTACGGTCGACCGCGGCTGGTCGAGGCGCTACGGCAACAGGCCCACGCTGTAGGCCATAAGCGCATTGACCGGCTGATGCATGAAGAACACATACAGGGCCGATCCAAGGGTGGTTTCAGACCGTGCACCACCGACAGTCACCATGCGCTGCCAGTAGCGAGCAATTTATTGGATCGTCAGTTCTCCGTTCAAAGCTCCACCCCAGCCTGGGTCAGCGATATCACTTACATCGCTACGAAAGAGGGCTGGCTTTATCTGGCAGTCGTACTGAGCATCCAAACGCGCCAGGTGCTGGGTTATAGCCTGGCGGACAGGATGCCTGACGACTTGGTCGAGCGCGCTTTCATGAACGCCTGGAACGCCTGTTTGGGCGTCTGCGGAGTGATTTTCCATTCCGACCAAGGGCGCCAGTACGCGAGCAGTAAATTTCGTTTCGCTTTAGCCAAGAAGGGCTTCGTGCAGAGCATGAGCCGGAGAGGAAACTGTTGGGATAACGCCGTAGCTGAAAGCTTCTTCGCTACATTGAAGAGAGAGGAAGCCTGCACGGTCTACCCCACCAAGAAACACGCTCACCTGGCAATTGCTAGCTATATCCATGGGTTTTACAACAGCAGTCGGCTGCATTCGGCACTGGGCTATCGTTCACCGAACGAATATGCAAAAGGCTTGAGGCAGTTGGCTCATTAGCCAGCTTCTTGGCGTCCGCTGCCATGGGACAGGCCCA
>NZ_JAMYBV010000080.1:0-850 GCF_024126635.1 Pseudomonas sp. VA159-2
TGACGGTGATGGTGCCGCTGGCGCTGCCTGCCGGGATGGTCACTTTGGTGCCATCGGTCAGGGTGAAGGTCAGGCCGTTGTGGCCGGTCACCGACAGGCCTTGGCCGTTGCTCAAGGTGACGGTGTAGGTGATCTGGCCGCCTTCGCTGACGGTGGTCTTGTCGGCGCTGAGGGTCGCGACCACTTCACTGACGGTATCGGTGATCTGCACGGTTGCCGCGCCACCGAGCTCGAGGTTCTCGAAGGTCTTGCCGACCACGCTGGCATCGCTGATGCCGACGGTCAGCGGGCCGCCGTCCTTGAACACGTCGTCGCCCTGGGCCTTGGCCTTGTATTCGGTTTCGGTCTGGCCGGCCTTGATCACCACCTTGTCGCCATTGCTCAAGGTGACGGTCAGGTCCTGGTCGAGCTTCTGGCTGACCTTGACGGTGAACGAGGCTTGCTCGGCTTCGTTCACGTCACCGTTGCCCACGATGGTGACCGAGACCTTGTCGCCCTGGTTGCCGGTGCCTGGGGTGCCCGAGCCCGGTTCGTCGGTGACGCCAGTCTTCACCTCGTCCTTGCCGAGGGTCAGCTTCTCGAAGTTGTCGGCACCGGTGACACCAGTCAGCTTGTTGCTGATGGTGGCCTGGCCGCCGATGAACACATCGTCCGGGGCGGTGATGGTGAAGGAGCCACTGGCGCTGCCGGCCGGAATGGACACCTTGGTGCCATCGGACAGGGTGAAGGTCAGGCCATTGTGGCCGGTGACCGCCAGGCCTTGGGCGTTGGTCAGGGTCACGGTGTAGGTGATCTGCCCGCCTTCAGTGACGGTGGCCTTGTCGGCGCTCAGGGTGGCCACGACTTCACT
>NZ_JAMYBV010000081.1:0-686 GCF_024126635.1 Pseudomonas sp. VA159-2
CGGTGGTCTTGTCGGCAGACAAGGTAGCCACAACTTCGCTGATGGTGTCGGTGATCTGCACGCTGGCGTCGCCGCCCAGTTCCAGATTCTCGAAGGTCTTGCCATCGACGGCGGCATCGGTGATGCCGACGGTGAGGGTGTCGCCGTCCTTGAAGACGTCGTCGCCCTGGGCCTTGGCCTTGTACTCGGCTTCGGTTTGACCGGCTGGGATCACCACCTTGTCGCCGTTGGACAGAGTGACAGTCAGGTCGTGATCCAGTTTCTGGCTGACCTTGACGGTGAAAGCGGGTTGTTGGTCTTCGGTGACATCGCCTTTGCTGACGATGGTCACGGTGACCTTGTCGCCTTCGTTGCCGGTACCCGGGGTGCCGGTGCCGGGCTCGTCGGTGACTTCGGTTTTGACTTCGTCCTTGCCGAGGATCAGTTTCTCGAAGTTGTCTGCACCGGTTACGCCTTCGAGTTTGTTGACGATGGACGGCTGGCCGCCGACGAACACGTCATCTGGAGCATTGATGGTGATGGTGCCGGTGGCGCTGCCTGCTGGGATGGTCACTTTGGTGCCATCGGTCAGGGTGAAGGTCAGGCCATTGTGGCCAGTGACCGACAGGCCCTGGCCGTTGGTCAGGGTCACGGTGTAGGTGATCTGGCCACCTTCGCTGACGGTGGTCTTGTCGGCGCTGAGGGTC
>NZ_JAMYBV010000082.1:0-605 GCF_024126635.1 Pseudomonas sp. VA159-2
CGGGTCTCGAAACTGCCGTCGTCGGCCCATTCGTGGATGGCTTTGGCGTGTGGGCCGCTGCCGTCCCATTCGAGGTTGATGCCGCGGTTGGTGCGGTCGGTGTAGCGGGTGACCAGGTGGTGCTGGTACTGATAGCGCCAGGCGGCGCCATGCTCATCCTGGGCGGCGATCAGGTCGCCGTGGTCATCGTAGTGGTAGGCGCACAGCTGGCGCAGCGGCTTGCCGTCGACTACCTGCCAAAGGCCCTGGAGGTGGCCGTGGTCATCGAGCAAGGTGCCCAGTTGCAGGTGCACCTTGGTCGGGTCGTCGTCTTGGTAAGTGTTGATGTCCGACAGCACCGGCCGGTCGTGGTGACGGTGCTCGTAATGCAGCATCGCGCCGGCGCCGCTGCGCAGCTTGATGTGCGTCAGGAAGAAGCGGTCGCCATGGCGGGCGTAGGTTTCCTGTCGCGTGAGGCCGCGCAACAGCACCAGCTGCTGTTCGCCGGTACGCACCAGGGTAAGGTACTCCACCGCGTCGTGGTGCGGCTTGCCTTGCTTGGGCAGCGGGTACGCATGGCTGCGGCCGTCCATGTCGTGGAACACCACGCCCTGGTCGACCACGTC
>NZ_JAMYBV010000083.1:0-469 GCF_024126635.1 Pseudomonas sp. VA159-2
TCTGCCATCAACGCCTGCGCACCATCGACGTGAACAAACCTGATTACGGACCATAATGTGTCAACCATGTCTGCGCACATGTGTCAGCGATGTGTCCGGTCTCTACAGCCACGACAAAAAGGAACTCGCCGTAAAGGCGAAAAGGTGACTACGCGTCGATATAGCCAATGAATGCGCTTACATCTGTGAATACCCACGCCGGCCGACTTTGACGTTGACGTTGACGTTGACTTTCAGAGCGTGGGTTTTGGAAGTTATATGCGCATTCATTGGCTATGTCGACGCACAGTCACCTTTTCGCCTTTACGGCGACCTCCTTTTGCACGCGGGCAAAAGGAGGCAAAAACCGCTGGCTCCATTCATCCGGCCCCTACGCTTCGCTCCGGGGTCCCCTCGCTCCGTTCTTGCTCCCGTGGGTACCGCGCTGTACGCCCCATCCTGGGGCGCAGCGCTCGACGGCCATCCATGG
>NZ_JAMYBV010000084.1:0-464 GCF_024126635.1 Pseudomonas sp. VA159-2
TCGCGACACAAGGCCGCTCCTACACAAAGCGGCGCAGGCCGCCGCAAGCGAGCGTCAGCGCCCGCTGCGCCGCTCCGCCGGTGCCACCCACTGGGCCTCTGCTGCGCCTCCTGCAGTGCTGCCGCCGGCCTGAAGCCCACGCGCCCCCTTGTAGGAGCGGCCTTGTGTCGCGAAAAGGGCGCGCAGCGGCCTCGGGATCTTTGCATCATGCAGGATCGCCGGGGCTGCTGCGCAGCCCTTTCGCGACACAAGGCCGCTCCTACACAAAGCGGTGCAGGGCGCCGCAAGCGAGCGTCAGCGCCCGCTGCGCCGTTCCGCCGGTGCCACCCACTGGGCCTCTTGCTGCGCCTTCTGCAGTGCTGCCGCCGGCCTGAAGCCCACGCGTCCCCTTGTAGGAGCGGCCTTGTGTCGCGAAAAGGGCGCGCAGCGGCCTCGGGATCTTTGCATCATGCAGGATCGCCGGG
>NZ_JAMYBV010000085.1:0-462 GCF_024126635.1 Pseudomonas sp. VA159-2
TCAACCTCGAATGGGACGGCAGCGGCCCACACGCCAAAGCCATCCACGAATGGGCCGACGACGGCAGTTTCGAGACCCGTCTGCAGTGGGACGAGCGCATCCGCCTGACCTATGTCACCGATGCCCACGGCCAGGGGACCTGGCACTACTACGACGCCGAGGGTTACACCTACCGGATCAAGCACCCGGACGGTAATTCCGAATGGCTGTTCCGTGACGTGCGCAAGAACGTCATTCGCCACGTTCACCCCGACGGCAGCCAGGACCGCTTCGTCTACGATGAGCGCAGCAACCGCCTCAAGCACATCCGCGCCGACCACAGCGTGGTGCACTTCGCCTACGACGACCAGGACCAGCTGACCAAGATCAGCGACGCCGAGGGCGGGCTGTGGCAGCGCGACTACGACGAGCGCGGCAACCTGGTCGAGAGCGTCGACCCGCTGGGCAACAAGACCGAGTTCG
>NZ_JAMYBV010000086.1:0-462 GCF_024126635.1 Pseudomonas sp. VA159-2
TCAACCTCGAATGGGACGGCAGCGGCCCACACGCCAAAGCCATCCACGAATGGGCCGACGACGGCAGTTTCGAGACCCGCCTGCAGTGGGACGAGCGCATCCGCCTGACCTACGTCACCGATGCCCACGGCCAGGAAACCTGGCACTACTACGACGCCGAGGGCTACACCTACCGGATCAAGCACCCGGACGGCAATTCCGAATGGCTGTTCCGTGACGCGCGCAAGAACGTCATCCGCCACGTCCACCCCGACGGTAGCCAGGACCGCTACATCTACGATGAGCGCAGCAACCGCCTCAAGCACATTCGTGCCGACCACAGCGTGGTGCACTACGCCTACGACGACCAGGACCAGCTGATCAAGATCAGCGACGCCGAGGGTGGGCTGTGGCAGCGCGACTACGACGAGCGCGGCAACCTGGTCGAGAGCGTCGACCCGCTGGGCAACAAGACCGAGTTCG
>NZ_JAMYBV010000087.1:0-429 GCF_024126635.1 Pseudomonas sp. VA159-2
CGCAACTGGCCTACCTGGCCCACCGCATCAACCAGCGCATGTTCCAGCACAAGACCGTGCAGGAGATCATCGCCCAGGTGCTCGAGGAACACGGCATCCTCGCCAACGCCTACCAATTCCAGTTGGGCGCGACGTACCCGCAGCGCGAGTACTGCGTGCAGTACGACGAGTCCAACCTGCAGTTCATCCAGCGCCTGTGTGAAGAAGAAGGCATCCACTACCACTTCCGCCACAGCGCCGAGGGCCACCAACTGGTGTTTGGTGACGACCAGACGGTGTTCCCCAAGCTGGCCCCGGTGCAGTTTCAGCACGACTCCGGCCTGGTTGCCGACACGCCGATGATCAAGCGCTTCGCCCTGCGCCTGGAAACCCGCACCAGCAGCGTCACCCGCCGCGACTACGACTTCAAGAAACCGCTGATCCAGCTCG
>NZ_JAMYBV010000088.1:0-392 GCF_024126635.1 Pseudomonas sp. VA159-2
CAGCATCTTGGCGCTGTTGCGCAGTTCCTGGCGCACCAGGAACAGGGTCGGGCGCAGGCTCATGCGCGCCGCGGCCATGGTCGGCGGCGCCGGCAGCACGCCGATCAGGTTGATGCCCAGGCTCACCCAGTCGAGCAACTGGCGATTCTTGCTCTTGACCAGGGTCACCACGTCGCCCAAGGCATCGACCAGGGCCATGATGTTGCCCACTACCGGCAGCGCGCCGGCCACGGTCTTGATCCGTTCGAGGGTGACGTAGCCGCCGCTGACCGACTGCAACCAGGCGTCGAAGGCGGCGGCGCCACGGCCGACGTCCTTGGCGTCGATGGTGTTGAGCGGAGCGACGGCGACCTGGGGTTCGCGTTGTTTGGTGTCGGTCATGCCAGCACCTC
>NZ_JAMYBV010000089.1:0-383 GCF_024126635.1 Pseudomonas sp. VA159-2
TGGGGCGCAGCGCTCGACGGCCATCCATGGCCGTCGCCCCACTACGCAAGAACTCCACTCGGCCTCCTGAAGTCGCAATGTGTGTTGCCTGAACTATCGCGCGCTTAGAAGCAAAATCAACAGCAGATCAAGAGCAAATCAAGAGCAAATCAAGAGCAAATCAAGAGCAAATCAAGAGCAAATCAAGAGCAGAGATATCGCTTTGTTAGTTGGATATATGTTTTTTTGTTCCGCCGCCTCGCGATGCGATCCAGAGTTCCCATTGATTCAACTAGCGACTAGCTGCGCCAGTGCAGGCGCCGCTCCTAACTTCGCGACTTCAGGAGGCCGAACGCAGGCCTTGCGTAGGGAGGTGACGGGCATGGATGCCCGTCAAGCGCTGG
>NZ_JAMYBV010000090.1:0-358 GCF_024126635.1 Pseudomonas sp. VA159-2
GCAAGGCCAACTTCCTCTACGACCCGGTTGGCCGGCTGTTGCAAGAAACCGGTTTCGATGGCTTAGTCACCCGCTATCAGTACGACCCGCACACCGGTCGATTGGCGAGCACCCAGGTCGGCCAACGGCGTATCGAACTGCGCCTCGACCGCATGGGCCGGTTGGCCGAGCGTACCGCCCGCCTGGGCGATCAGAGCCAGACCGAAACCTTTGCCTACGACGGCAACGGCCAGCTGATCCAGGCCACCAACGCCGCCAGCAAGCTGCAATGGTTCCGTGACGAAGCGGGCAACCTGACCCGCGAGCACCAGTACTACCTGGCCACCGGCACGCCGATGGTTGCGGTGTGGCAGCACGA
>NZ_JAMYBV010000091.1:0-344 GCF_024126635.1 Pseudomonas sp. VA159-2
CAGACCCATTTCAGCCTGCACATCGACGGCCTGGAGCACGACTTCCAGGTCCTCGCCTTCGACGGCAAGGAAGCCATCAGCCAACCCTACGCCATCGACCTGGAACTGGTCAGCGAGCACCCTTCGCGGGACCTGGAGAGCCTGCTGCACAAGCCCGCGTTCCTCCAGCTCGGCGACGACGGCCGCGGCCTGCACGGCCTGATCTACCGCGCCGCGCAAGGCGAGGCGGGCAAGCGCCTGACCCGCTATCAGGTCACCCTGCGCCCGCAACTGGCCTACCTGGCCCACCGCATCAACCAGCGCATGTTCCAGCACAAGACCGTGCAGGAGATCATCGCCCAGGT
>NZ_JAMYBV010000092.1:0-331 GCF_024126635.1 Pseudomonas sp. VA159-2
GCCTAAACTGGCGCAGCTGTCGCTAGTTGCATGTCTGTGATCTCCAGGGCCTCTTCGCGGGCAAGTGGTGGAAGTTGAAGATATACATAACCTTGTGGGAGCGGGCTTGCCCGCGAAAGGGCCAGAACAGTCAATATGTAAATAACTGCCAGAAATCAATTTACAACTTCCGCTCTTGCTCTTGCTCTTGCTCTTGCTCTTGCTCTTGCTCTTGCTCTTGCTCTTGCTTCTAAGCGCGCGATAGTTCAGGCACCGCCAATTGCGACTTCAGGAGGCCGAGTGGAGTTCTTGCGTAGTGGGGCGACGGCCATGGATGGCCGTCGAGCGCTGG
>NZ_JAMYBV010000093.1:0-322 GCF_024126635.1 Pseudomonas sp. VA159-2
TCCAGGCTTAGCCTGCGACCGGCGCGCGCCAGTCGTCGGAACCGGAAGTACCGGACACTTCGTGGGTCCAGGTGATCTTGCGGTAGGTGAAGTGCACGTCTTCTAGGTGGGTGAAGTGGGCGTTGCCTGGGTCCTGGCAGTTGAGCATGTAGTCCTTGATGTCGACGATGATCGCGTCTTCCAGGACGGTGGTGTAGTAGTGCTCCTGGGTGCCCTGGGCCGAGGTGCGGTACCACTTGATCTCGACCTTGGTCATGCGCTCGCCCGAGGTCAGGGCAGCCAGCAGCAGCGGCGAGGCCTTGTCGAAGACCTTGGTGATCTT
>NZ_JAMYBV010000094.1:0-312 GCF_024126635.1 Pseudomonas sp. VA159-2
GTGAACAAACCTGATTACGGACCATAATGTGTCAACCATGTCTGCGCACAGGTGTCCACCATGTGTCCGGTCTCTACAGCCACGACAAAAAGGAACTCGCCGTAAAGGCGAAAAGGTGACTAAGCGTCGATATAGCAAATGAATGCGCTTACCTCTGTGAATACCCACGCCGACCGACTTTGACTTTGACTTTGACTTTGGCTTTGGCTTTGGCTTTGGCTTTAAGAGAATGAGTTTTGAAAACTATATGCGCATTCATTGGCTATATCGACACACAGTCACCTTTTCGCCTTTACGGCGACCTACTTTTGC
>NZ_JAMYBV010000095.1:0-311 GCF_024126635.1 Pseudomonas sp. VA159-2
CAAGGCCGCTCCTACACGGGGATTGCGCTTGGCTGGGCTCAATCCGGTCGCTGCAGGAACGTGGTGTCGACCATCGAGGTCAGCAGTGTCGCCGGCGCCGCGCCGACCCAGACCATCGACCTGGCCGGGGTCGACGTGGCACAGCATTACGGGGTGTCGGCCGGGGCGGGCGGGGTGATCGCGGCGGGGGATGAACCGAGGCGTGCTGATGATCGGGGTGTACGCATTCCCCTGTAGGAGCGGCCTTGTGTCGCGAAAGGGCCGCAAGGCGGCCCCAGGATTTCAGCGTTGATGCAAAGATCGCAGGGGCC
>NZ_JAMYBV010000096.1:0-296 GCF_024126635.1 Pseudomonas sp. VA159-2
GGGCCGGATGAACGGAGCCGAACGGTTTTGCCCACTTTTGCCAAGACAAAAGTGGGCCGCCGTAAAGGCGGAAAGGTGAGTATGCGTCGCCATCGTCAATGAATGCGCGTATAACTTTCAAAACCCACGCTCTGAAAGTCAAAGTCAAAGTCGATCGGCGTATGTTTTCACAGATGTAAGCGCATTCATTGGCTATATCGACGCTTAGTCACCTTTTCGCCCTTACGGCCATCCCTTTCAAGGTCTTCGGTAGAATCCGCTGAAATCCAGTCAGGAAGACCCGAGCGATGTGGGCT
>NZ_JAMYBV010000097.1:0-293 GCF_024126635.1 Pseudomonas sp. VA159-2
GACGGCACCTTGCGCTACCTGGGCCGGGCCGACCAGCAGGTCAAGCTGCGCGGCTTCCGTATCGAGCTGGGCGAGATCGAGGCACGCCTGGGCGAATGCCCGGGGGTGCGCGACACGGCGGTGGTGGTGCGCGAGGACGAACCGGGCGACAAGCGCCTGGTGGCCTACTTCACCGGTGACGCGCCGGCGCTTGCCGCGCTGCACGAGCGCCTGCAAGGCCAGCTGCCGGACTACATGCTGCCCGCGGCCTACGTGCACCTGGACGAACTGCCCCTGACCGCCAACGGCAAGCT
>NZ_JAMYBV010000098.1:0-283 GCF_024126635.1 Pseudomonas sp. VA159-2
AACGGAGCCGAACGGTTTTGCCCACTTTTGCCAAGACAAAAGTGGGCCGCCGTAAAGGCGGAAAGGTGACTATGCGTCGCCATCGCCAATGAATGCGCGTATAGCTTTCAAAACTCACGCTCTGAAAGTCAAAGTCAAAGTCAAAGTCAAAGTCAAAGTCAAAGTCGCCGGCGTGGGTATTCACAGATGTAAGCGCATTCATTTGCTATATCGACGCTTAGTCACCTTTTCGCCTTTACGGCCATCCCTTTCAAGGTCTTCGGTAGAATCCGCTGAAATCCAG
>NZ_JAMYBV010000099.1:0-281 GCF_024126635.1 Pseudomonas sp. VA159-2
CAAGAGCAGATCAAGAGCAGATCAAGAGCAGATCAAGAGCAGATCAAGAGCAGATCAAGAGCAGATCAAGAGCAGAGATATTGGTTTGTTAGTTGGACATGTGTTGTTTTTTCGTGGTGCAAGCCCACTTCCTCGCTAGGTCACTTTATCGAATTGGCGTGGAAGCGGGCTTGCCCCGCGATGTGCTCCAGAGTTCCCACTAATTCAACTAGCGATTAGCTGCGTCAGTGCAGGCGCCGCCCCTAACTTCGCGACTTCAGGAGGCCGAACGCAGGCCTTGC
>NZ_JAMYBV010000100.1:0-278 GCF_024126635.1 Pseudomonas sp. VA159-2
GCCTAAACTGGCGCAGCTGTCGCTAGTTGCATGTCTGTGATCTCCAGGGCCTCTTCGCGGGCAAGTGGTGGAAGTTGAATATATGCATAACCCTGTGGGGGCGGGCTTGCCCGCGAAAGGGTCAGAGCAGTCAATATGTAAATAACTGTCAGAAATCAATTTACAACTTCCGCTCTTGCTCTTGCTCTTGCTCTTGCTCTTGCTTCTAAGCGCGCGATGGTCCAGGCGCCGCCAATTGCGACTTCAGGAGGCCGAGTGGAGTTCTTGCGTAGTGGGGC
>NZ_JAMYBV010000101.1:0-269 GCF_024126635.1 Pseudomonas sp. VA159-2
CCCCATGTGAGAGTAGGTCATCGTCAAGATTCATTTCGCAAAACCCCTATCTGCGCGAGCAGGTAGGGGTTTTGTCTTTAAGTAGAGAGTACAGAGTTTCGCCGAGACGTCCCTGCTGGATGGGTCGGCATACAGAATTTCTTGACGACCATAGAGCATTGGAACCACCTGATCCCATCCCGAACTCAGCAGTGAAACGATGCATCGCCGATGGTAGTGTGGGGCTTCCCCATGTGAGAGTAGGTCATCGTCAAGATTCATTTCGCAAA
>NZ_JAMYBV010000102.1:0-256 GCF_024126635.1 Pseudomonas sp. VA159-2
GTTTGACAAAAAGTGACTCGCCGTAAGGGCGAAAAGGTGACTAAGCGTCGATATAGCCAATGAATGCGCTTACATCTGTAAATACTCACGCCGATCGACTTTGACTTTGACTTTGACTTTGACTTTGACTTTGACTTTGACTTTGACTTTGACTTTGACTTTGACTTCCAGAGCATAGGTTTTGAAAGCTATATGCGCATTCATTGGCTATATCGACGCACAGTCACCTTTTCGCCTTTACGGCGACCTACTTTTG
>NZ_JAMYBV010000103.1:0-254 GCF_024126635.1 Pseudomonas sp. VA159-2
ACCGATGGTTATGTAACACTCAAGGTGTTGTCACCTATGTGAGTGAACTTTTGTGTAACCGATGTGGGTGTCCCGTACACTGCGCTCCATTCATCCGGCCCTACGCTCCGCTCCGGGTTCCCTCACTCCGGCCTTGCTCCCGGGAGGACCGCGCTGTACGCCCCATCCTGGGGCGCAGCGCTTGACGGGCATCCATGCCCGTCACCTCCCTTCGCAAGGCCTGCGTTCGGCCTCCTGAAGTCGCGAAGTTAGGG
>NZ_JAMYBV010000104.1:0-253 GCF_024126635.1 Pseudomonas sp. VA159-2
GCAAGGCCTGCGTTCGGCCTCCTGAAGTCGCGAAGTTAGGGGCGGCGCCTGCACTGACGCAGCTAATCGCTAGTTGAATAAGTGGGAACTCTGGATCGCATCGCGGGGCGGCGGAACAAACAACATATATCCAACTAACAAAGCGATATCTCTGCTCTTGATCTGCTCTTGATGTTGCTTCTAAGCGCGCGATGGTCCAGGCGCCGCCAATTGCGACTTCAGGAGGCCGAGTGGAGTTCTTGCGTAGTGGGGC
>NZ_JAMYBV010000105.1:0-253 GCF_024126635.1 Pseudomonas sp. VA159-2
AACGCAGGCCTTGCGTAGGGAGGTGACGGGCATGGATGCCCGTCAAGCGCTGGGGCCCAGGATGGGCCCTGCAGCGCGGCCCTCCCGGGAGCAAGGCCGGAGTGAGGGAACCCCGGAGCGAAGCGTAGGGGCCGGATGAATGGAGCGAGGATTTTTTGGTGACTTTTTGATCCTTGTAGAGACCGGACACATGGTGGACACCTGTGCGCAGACATGGTTGACACATTATGGTCCGTAATCAGGTTTGTTCACG
>NZ_JAMYBV010000106.1:0-252 GCF_024126635.1 Pseudomonas sp. VA159-2
ATCAAGAGCAGATCAAGAGCAGATCAAGAGCAGATCAAGAGCAGATCAAGAGCAGATCAAGAGCAGATCAAGAGCAGATATTTTTGGTTTGTTAGTTGGAAATGTGTTGTGTGTTCCGACGCCCTGCAATGCGATCCGGAGTTCCCACTGATTAAACTAGCGACTAGCTGCGCCAGTGCAGGCGCCGCCCCTAACTTCGCGACTTCAGGAGGCCGAACGCAGGCCTTGCGTAGGGAGGTGACGGGCATGGAT
>NZ_JAMYBV010000107.1:0-252 GCF_024126635.1 Pseudomonas sp. VA159-2
GCTTGCCTTGCTTGGGCAGCGGGTACGCATGGCTGCGGCCGTCCATGTCGTGGAACACCACGCCCTGGTCGACCACGTCAATGCAGGTGGTGAACTCGGTGACCCAGCGGGCGCCGAGAACGCCGTCGTCCAGCTTGTCCAGCCCCAGGGCGAAGTTGATGCGGTTGCAGGTGCTGGTGCAGACCTCGTTCTTCTGGTCGTTGGCCGCTTTCGTCGCCGGGCCCTGGTTGGTGATCGACTCGGTACGGCCCT
>NZ_JAMYBV010000108.1:0-248 GCF_024126635.1 Pseudomonas sp. VA159-2
AAGATCACCTGGACCCACGAAGTGTCCGGTACTTCCGGTTCCGACGACTGGCGCGCGCCGGTCGCAGGCTAAGCCTGGACCCCTCCGTCGCCTGCCGCGTTCAACGCGGCGGGCCTCGGCCTCGTTGTGATTTGAAAAAAGGAGGACAGGGATGTTTGCCGCCGCGAATCAGACCCATTTCAGCCTGCACATCGACGGCCTGGAGCACGACTTCCAGGTCCTCGCCTTCGACGGCAAGGAAGCCATCA
>NZ_JAMYBV010000109.1:0-240 GCF_024126635.1 Pseudomonas sp. VA159-2
CAAGAGCAGATCAAGAGCAGATCAAGAGCAGATCAAGAGCAGATCAAGAGCAGATCAAGAGCAGATCAAGAGCAGAGATTTGGTTTTTTAGTTGGAAATGTGTTGTGTGTTCCGCCGCCCCGCACTGCGATCCGGAGTTCCCACTGATTCAACTAGCGACTAGCTGCGCCAGTGCAGGCGCCGCCCGTAACTTCGCGACTTCAGGAGGCCGAACGCAGGCCTTGCGTAGGGAGGTGACGG
>NZ_JAMYBV010000110.1:0-228 GCF_024126635.1 Pseudomonas sp. VA159-2
GATGCCCGTCAAGCGCTGCGCCCCAGGATGGGGCGTACAGCGCGGTCCTCCCGGGAGCAAGGCCGGAGTGAGGGAACCCCGGAGCGAAGCGCAGGGGCCGGATGAATGGAGCGAGGATTTTTTGGTGACTTGATCCTTCAAAAAGTTATCCGCCGTAAGGGCCATCCCTTTCAAGGTCTTTTGGTTTTAGCGGCCTTGATGACCCGATCGGTTGAAACATGTGCATGC
>NZ_JAMYBV010000111.1:0-223 GCF_024126635.1 Pseudomonas sp. VA159-2
GCTCCCGTGGGTACCGCGCTGTAGGGCCCATCCTGGGCCCCAGCGCTCGACGGCCATCCATGGCCGTCGCCCCACTACGTAAGAACTCCGCTCGGCCTCCTGAAGTCGCAATTGGCGGTGCCTGAACTATCGCGCACTTAGAAGCAAGATCAAGATCAAGATCAAGATCAAGATCAAGATCAAGATCAAGATCAAGATCAAGATCAAGATCAAGATCAAGATC
>NZ_JAMYBV010000112.1:0-219 GCF_024126635.1 Pseudomonas sp. VA159-2
AGGTCTGTAGCTCAGTTGGTTAGAGCGCACCCCTGATAAGGGTGAGGTCGGCAGTTCAAATCTGCCCAGACCTACCAATTTTGGTTGGAATGTAGAGCACCCCATGCCTCTGGATAAAGAGTGGTGAGGACGGCTCTTCTGCAGTTCAAATCTGCCCAGACCTACCAATATGCGGGGCCATAGCTCAGCTGGGAGAGCGCCTGCCTTGCACGCAGGAGG
>NZ_JAMYBV010000113.1:0-217 GCF_024126635.1 Pseudomonas sp. VA159-2
AACTTTTAAAACCCACGCTCTGAAAGTCAAAGTCAAAGTCAAAGTCAAAGTCAAAGTCAAAGTCAAAGTCAAAGTCAAATTCGGTCGGCGTGGGTATTCACAGATGTAAGCGCATTCATTTGCTATATCGACGCTTAATCACCTTTTCGCCTTTACGGCCATCCCTTTCAAGGTCTTCGGTAGAATCCGCTGAAATCCAGTCAGGAAGACCCGAGCG
>NZ_JAMYBV010000114.1:0-210 GCF_024126635.1 Pseudomonas sp. VA159-2
TGGATGGCACCGGCTGCGCCGGTGTTCGCCGGCAAGGCCGGCTCCTACGCCGATTACGGCCTGCAACACCCGTAGGAGCCAGCCTTGCTGGCGAACCAGGCGCCGCGATGGATGGCACCGGCTGCGCCGGTGTTCGCCGGCAAGGCCGGCTCCTACGCCGATTACGGCCTGCAACACCCGTAGGAGCCAGCCTTGCTGGCGAACCAGGCG
>NZ_JAMYBV010000115.1:0-208 GCF_024126635.1 Pseudomonas sp. VA159-2
CGCTGCGATCTCTCGTAGCGGGAGGCGAATCATACAGCGTTACAACCTGCTGTCAACCACCTTTTTCACCGCTTTCGATTTGAAACCGAAGCCCTTGCACCGACTCCGAACTCGCTTAACTCATTGAATCTCAAGGAGTTTCGCGTTCCGTTGTCGCTGGAAGTGGGGCGCATTATAAGGGGATCTGGAACCGCGTCAACCTTTAATT
>NZ_JAMYBV010000116.1:0-200 GCF_024126635.1 Pseudomonas sp. VA159-2
TACAGCGCGGTCCTCCCGGGAGCAAGGCCGGAGTGAGGGAACCCGGAGCGGAGCGTAGGGCCGGATGAATGGAGCGCAGCGTTTTTTGGTTACTTTTTGTCGCGTTTGACAAAAAGTGACTCGCCGTAAGGGCCATCCCTTTCAAGGTCTTTTGGTTTTAGCGGCCTTGATGACCCGATCGGTTGAAACATGTGCATGCA